>BQIZ01000229.1 GCA_021604365.1 Nitrospirales bacterium | reverse complement strand
ATTACGTGCCAATATTAAACCGGCATTTTTCTAATGTTTTCTTTTTTCAATCATGGAAGTGAGGCAAATTGCATCACTCGTTAGAGAATGCAGGTGGACAAATTTCCCCAAACCTGTGTCGTGTGGTGGGGCCACAGTCGGTACGACACTGGAACGGAACCTCTCCCATCCATCCAGCAATGAACCTTTTTTTTAAGAAAGCGATTTGGCTTTGCAGACCAAGCCTATAATCCGAAAGTCTGGCCCCCTTGAACCGAAAGCAATAACGAGAGAAAGCCAGGAACCATGAATTGATGTACTGGTGAGAAATGTTGATGGATACCACAATGACTCAGGCGAATTCTGCAATCAAACTTTAAGATCTTGGCCTGGGAGTCAATACCGGCTTGATCGTGCTAGGGCCAAGTATTCTGTATGGCGTCGGGAGCGGAGGAAGGGTTTACAACAATTTTCCGTCTGATTCGTCCTTGGGCGCATCTAAGGCCTGGAGTTCGAGCCCTTCAATTTCCTGCATGGTTTTTCCAGCGATGCCTTGAAGGTCCCCATACATACCAACAGTCGCCATCATCACCCGATCGATTTGTTCTTCACGCTTAGCCCATTGCTTCGTGATGACTTTCCGCTCCTTATCCAGGTCCTCCTTCATCGAGGAAAACCCCTCAACGATCGCTTGCACCCGTTGTCGGAAGCGCGGACCCATCAAATACTGATAAACCATTTCCATTTTGGTTTGCTGCCCTTCCGAGACTTGGCGGGCACCAGCCACCTCCATGAGGGTATTACGCATGGCAATGGCCAGGGGAAGGGCGACCTTGGGATGGCTGACCCAGACGCCGTCGATGAATTCGAATGTTTCCACTTCTTTGGGCAGGGCTTGGCTGACGATGATCGCGACTTCAGCTTTGGCCTGCCGCTGATCCTCGCGTAACTTGATGAGCCAGCCATCACTCCAGTTTTTGGTTCTCTTCGATTCCCACAAGATGGTTCCGCAGGCTTGGCCGATTGAGCTGGACACCCGGTGCAGCACATCACCCCCATGCTCGCCTTTTGCCACGGGTTGAATCTGATCCAGGGGGAATTTTGAGGTGAGCATCGCTTCGAGTTCGAGCTCCTGCACTTCGCCCTGAAGTTGCTGGGACCCTTGTTCAGCACGACGTTTAAGTTCTTCAATTTGTTTTTGCATGGAAGCAATGGTCTGCTCTTTCTCCATGACTTTAAATTTGAGCCCTTCTTCGGCTTCTTTTTTTGCCTGATCCCGCGTGGCCGTGAGTCCTTCCTGTACGCGTTTTTCTATGGTGAGATCCAATTCGCGTTTGGCGTCATCCAACTCCCGTTGCTTACGGAGCAGATCGGCTTGGACTTTTTGGGCTTCCGCCAGCTTTTCATCCTTTTGCTTAAGTATCCCCTGAATTTCAAGTATTTCTTTGGACTTCTGGTCGAGATCGTTTGAGAGAGCCAGCCTGGCTTTTTTGGCTTCTTCCGCCACAATTTTGCTGCGTTCGAGTTTCAGTTTGTCGGTGACTTGCGCTTCCAACGTTTCCTGAGATTTAGCCAAGGCAGCTTCGCGCTCACGCAGGGCCGCATCCCGCTTGGCGGCCTCAGCGTCTTTTTGAGCCAATCGTCGATCGAAGTCCCGCTTCGTGGCTTCGAGAAGTGGGGCCGCGAGCGATTCAGTCAGCTTGATTTCCGTTTTGCACTGAGGACACGTGATCGTTGGTTCAGTCATGGGAGTAATTTTTGATCTGCATGTAATAGTAGAAATATCATTTGGACGGACGGGTGAGGAATACTTGGTCCTCCCAAGGATTATTTTTCCGAGATTTCATCCAAACGGTCTTCGATCTGCCGAAACACTTCCAACGCAAATTGATCACGATGAAAACCGGAACATTCCCCGTAGGATTTAGGCGAGGAAAAACGCGGGCGATGCAGCCGAAAGATTTGCGTATGTTGTAAGCCTTTCAGATCATGGTGCTCCAGATCAATGGGTTGCAACATGACCGGAATGACGGACTTGCCGCCACTCTTCACAAACTTGGGAAGCTCGTGATCCTGAATATATTGTGACCCAAGAAACGCCGGGCTGACCAAGACCAACCCCACATCACACTCTTCTATGGCATGCCGAATTTCTTCGTGCCATTTTTCGCCTACCAGAATATCGTTATCCCGCCAGAAGGTATAGTGATACAGTTTGGAGGGCGCAGCCTGCTCTTTGAAATTTTTTAAAAATCTGGTCGCCAGATCACGATTGGCGCGGGCATAGGACACAAACACCGTAATTTTCTTTTTCATGACTGAATGTTTGAAATTGTCCCGATTGGCATACCATCCTAGCCAACCCTTCCTGAAATGTACAGATCAGCGCCTTGCTGTTGGCTCCCTCTTCACTTACCAATTGTTTCATGTCAGGATTGAGGCTTTAGTCACCATTTCAGTTGGTCTTTGGATGACACGGAAGATTCTCCTGATCGGCAATTCTGATGGCATTGGCGCAGCCGTCACACGGGCACTCGTTGCCCGAGGAGATCAGGTGGTCGGGATTTCTCGCAGCCAAAGCCCGCTGGGACCGGATGGCCCACGGCATATCGTTCAGGATATCGCCGCTCCCGAGTATCCGCAGATCCTGGAAACTCTTCTTGCCGAAGAAGGGCCTTTTGACGCCTGCATATATTGCGCGGCCATTGGCTCGCGTTTGACCCTGCCTGATCTCTCACAGGAGGCGCGCGTTGTTGAGGTGAATTTCACGTCAATGGTACGAACCCTGGCCGCCCTCGCGCCGGGCTGGCTTGAGAAAGGACAGGGGCACTTTATCGGCCTATCAAGTCTCGCAGATGATTTTTACAACGCCGACTCCCCTTCCTATACGGCATCGAAGGCCGGTTTCAGCAATTATTTGGTTTCAATGGCCTTCAAGCTCCGATCGCATGGCATATACGTGACCAATATTCGCTTTGGTTTTGTGGATACGAAGCTGCCCAAGGCCGCTTGGAAGCCATTAATGATGACCGCCGATCAGGCTGCAGCCCATGTCATCCAATGCTTAAAATCCAAACCCGTGCAACTGAGCGTCCCCAAATTAGCCGGCCTGGCCATTCATGGTATTCGGTGGATGCAGTCAATGCGAATATGGTGGTCTTAAAGAACCTTCACAAACCATTTGCATGAATTGGTAAGATTCCCAAAATTTTTCATGACCATTCCTGCTCACACTTTCCTGAAAGGAGCCTATTTTGATGACCGAAGCAGATCATCCCGATGCCGCTGATGCCGAAATTCTTAGACACTTGGGTCCCCTCGCTTCTCTAGCCGGAATCTGGGAAAGCGATAAGGGCGTCGATCTCGCACCAACCAAAGAAGGTGGCCACGAAACTCATTTTCGGGACCGATTGCAGTTTGAACCAATAGGACCTGTAGCAAATGGTTTGCAGGTGCTGTATGGCCTCCGTTATTCGACCATTGCCTGGCCGCTGATCCAGGAACAGCCGTTTCACGAGGAAGTGGGGTATTGGTTATGGGATGCGGCCAGCAAACAGGTGATGCGGTGTTTTATGGTTCCTCGGGGCGTCATGGTGAATGCAGGGGGGACTTCGGAGCCTGACGCAAAAGAGTTTCACCTGGCCGCTGAGGCAGGGTCCGGTGTGTATGGAATTCTCTCCAATCCCTATTTGGATCAGGCTGCGAAAACGGTGCGATATGAATTATCTGTCACCATTCACGAAACCTGGAAGTTCAGCTATAAGGAAGATACGCAGTTACAGATTGTGGGGCGACCGGAGATATTTCACCACACTGATCAAAATACCCTGACACGCGTCCAAGGCCTTTGACTCGTATTGATCATTGTGACAAAGAACATGTTTCCCGGTTGCATCGAAAGAATTACCTTCCAAATGCGATTACAGCCTTTAATCCCTTAACCTGCTCTCTCATCCTCATCCCATCATTCCATTGCAAGCCATCGGAATGCCTATTGCCAAGTGTTGTTATGGGACCACAATTCTTCCGTTAGACATAATTCGGATTCTTCTACCAAAATTATCCCTATGGTCCTTCTCCAACCGTTCATTACAATTCAAGGAAATCATCCTTTCTGCCTAATTTTTCCAGATAATGGCCTGATCTGGAAAACCTCTCCATCAATTCCTCAAAAAGGAGAAAGGACAGGCACCAATGAGGTCGTTATTCAATTTCCGGCTTTCTGAATAAAGGAGTCTGCTAATGAAAAAATGTGGGTATATGACTGCCATTCTTCTTCTGCTCAGCTGCACATTCGCCACCTATGGGTTGGCGCAAGTCAATATGAAACCCAATGACTTTTGTCAACAGCATGCCGACTTGTGGGACCGTGAAGGAAGAATTACCCTGGAGGGGCATAAGCTGTTGTATCTTCAGCACCCCGACTGGTGGTTTGACTCTCAAAATAATATTTGGAAGGAATGGCCCTCAAGGAAACCTCAGTGGACTATCGATGAACATAAGAATCTTAACACTGATGGGCCGGACTGGTGGTTTGATTCTCAAAACAATACCTGGAAGGAATGGCCAAACGAGCACCGCGAATCCTTGGAATGCCATAAAAGAATTTATCTAAGTGGCCCTCAATGGTGGTTTGACTCACAAAGTAAAGCCTGGAAACGGTGGCCGAAATAACTCCGGGGTTGGGGCTTTCAGGAAGGTGATTCCACACCTTTCATGCACCTCTAACATACTTTCAAGGCTCGAATTGGTGATGGTTCAGCCCATCTGGCAATTCGAGCCGCCCACCTACAATAAATGCCTACGAAGAAGTCTCCCGTTCGCAAATCTTGGTAGACTCTCACCAACGATACCCTAAATGCAGTTGTTCAAACGATAGCTGGGTTTTTTCTTTCTCGGAAATCAATGAAACTTTCTTTCTCCCAGTTATACACCCACACTCCACCCGTTCCGATGGAATAGACCCATCCATGCAGGACCAAAATTCCCCGGCGCAATCCCGTAGCGACGGCCGGATGCGTCTTTAGATGATCGAGTTGAACTAACACATTTTCTCGTATGATAGCGGCAAATAACTCATCTCCGTGCAAATGCGCGTATAAATCTTTCAATATTCGCACGGTCGTCTCGGCATGTTGAAGCCACGCTTTGACAGTAGGAAGCTCCTGAAGTTTCTCCTGATGCAACAAAGCTCTCATAGCACCGCAATCCGTATGGCCGCACCCGATAATATCTTTGACTTGGAGGACCGAAATCCCATATTCGAGAGAGGCCCTACTGCCCCTGAGTAAGTAATGAGGAATCGATCCGTGAATCTGAGCAGGTCACAAATACGGCTCTTGGTTTTTGATGACCGGACGACCCGATGAAGAGCTCTTTTTTTTCAAAAACACCTCTATCTGGAACTTGATTAACCCTTTTAATAATTTTTCCATGTGTTCTCCCTGCTGAGAGATTTTTTATTTCCTTTTTTCGACCATTGGCCTTTCACAGTCTGACTGGGGTACATTGCTTCCA
>BQIZ01000228.1 GCA_021604365.1 Nitrospirales bacterium | reverse complement strand
GAAAAGGTTCAGGACGGGGCTGCCATCCAGCAAGACACGAAGCCGCGCGCGCGGAACGTCATCCTTGTCTCTGAGAGTAAGGGACGGTAACCCATCCGGTTGCAGGTCTAGGGCTGCTCGTTGTTTACAGCCCTTATCGTTGAGAATCAACGCCGGCTGTGCCTCATTAAAAACGCCAAGGAATACACGGTTACTGCAAGTGTCATCAGCGAGAGTTAATGCGGGTAGCTCACCATTCCATAGAAGCAGCGTGGCCCGAGGATGGCCATCCTTCGTCACGAGGCGAAATTCCTCCGCCGTCACCACTTTCTTTGTTTGCTCTGTTTGCTCTGCCGATACTCCCGTATTCATGAAAACAAGGTTGGACAGGCTCCCCCCCATCATCCCTGCGAAAAGAGTTGTCATGACTAATATGCCAAACTGTCGTCTATTCATTTCCTTCACCTCATTAAGCATAAATTGTTGGACCTATCATTCCCCTCACAAATCGGCCTGGAATTGGCAAGCCTCCGTTTTCATTTTTGGTATCGATATCCGGAAAAAACGGGTGATTTTCAAGCTCCCCCCGGCCGCTCATGGCCAATTAGTTCGGTTGAGGAAATTGCACCCCAATCGATTGGGGAAAGGTCACGGTTCCGTCTGGAAACTTCTGCCCTTTTTGCCACAGGTGATAAATCACCCCGTCTGTTTTACCGGCGGCTTCGGCAATTTCTTTTTTCTTGCTCTCATCGTCGACATCCAGAATAAAGAGCCGACCGGTGTCAATTTCTTCCTGGTGATCGTGAAAGTACCGGTGCCATTGGATCAGTGGAAGTGTTCGGGAGGCCTTCTTGGCCACGAAATATTCCACAGCGACGAGTGGAGCATTGGCATCGGTGGTCTCAAACAGGAGACACTGAAAGATGAGATCTGAAATTCCCTTACAGAAATGGTGAAAGGGACCACCAATCTCTCCATTGGCCATGAGATGCGGTGCTTGGACATGAAGATCATAGCCGTCGGCGGGGCCTGGACTCGCGCTCATTGCCGGCACGGGCATCCCACCCATGAGCACAACACTCAACACACTCGTCAGTACAAGAATTCGGCTAACATGAGACATGGCAACCTCCTTAGATTTATGTGAATCACCATTTGTGCCCCGAAACGGAGAGGCGTGGATCTTCCGTTTTTCACCTTGTCATTTTCCACAAGCCCATTTATGAAAATTTATGTTCTGAATCCTCAAGCTGTCTCATGTTGGCGACAAGATCTGGCGTTCGGCTTCAAACCAGTCGGCTTGATCTTCCCCATGGCAACCTCCTCGTTGCTCGTAAAGTTCATGCGCTCGCAGGGCAATCCGAGCTTCGAGATCCTCGGCCAAAAATGATGCTTTCTGGAAAGAAGAATCACCGATAAGAATGTTATCTGAGTCGACCGACCTTGAGGATGTAGCGCCTCTCTTAGATACAACGGTTTTTTTTAAACCCGAGGCGGAGAGAGCATTCTTCGCTTCTTCACGGCTCGCTGTTTGTTGTGTCTTTCGCATCATGAGACCTCCATCAAATTTTTCTCACCTCGGGCTTGATACAGTTCCGTCACGCATTCCGATCCAAAAGCCGGTGATTTTCCTATGGCTCGAATCGTGTCCGCGATACGTTCGGGTCGACCCCAGTCGCTCCACTGGACATCCTTGAGTTCTAGCATCCCAACAGATTCAGGGGCACAGGCTAAAAGATCAGATGAAAAGTTCCGCTGCGGCATATCATGATAGATTTCACGAAGAGTCCAACTTTCCTGAGACGTGCCGATAACATTTCCCAATTGTTCAAACCGCTCCATGATCTCGGGTATACATTTCCACCCCAATTTCCACAGTGCCTCCACTTTAGCGGCTAGAATAAAGGTATTCCAGAACGCTCCATTGACCTGAGCAGCTAAACCCTGAGTAGCGTTTGGTTTCTCAAGAAAGGCATGCACCCGCCTCACACAGAGTCCCCCACTCCATCCCAACGGTCCTCCTGGTTCGATCCACCCATAATCAAGTTCAAGAGATGTGGGGCGGACCCCCAGAAGCATAATTCGATTTTGAAAGATGGTGGTCGCCTGAATAGCCTTCTCAACCGTGTCCATAAAACGGTTTTCGGGGAATACGAAATGGTCTGCTGGATACAGAACCACCGTCGCATGAGGGCTTTGGGACCGAATGTAGGTTAAGGGAAGGAAGATTCCTGCGGCCGTATCACAGTTCCGAGGCTGTCCAATTACCTGTCCACACGATCGATTCCTGGACTGAGCCAACACTTCTCGGAAATGATGCTGAGCAATGACCGTCACTTTTCGTTCTGGATGAGTCAAATGGTCCGCACGATCCCACGTATGTTGCAACATGGAACGGTTCCCCACAAACGCACAATACTGTTTGGGCTTGTGATACCCCAGCCACTGTTCAATAAAGGGACGTGTCCGCTCTCCTTCTCCTCCTGCCAAAATCACTGACCAACGTTCTCCCTTATCTTCAATTTGGTGTTTCATGCATACCCCTTTCAGTAAACCGCAAAAACCATCTCATAAATTTTGGATTCTGCGAATGAAAATAAGGTGAACATCGAGCAAGTCTTTTAGTTTGGTTCTTTTTATTGGTGTTTTCTTCTATCTCTTTCAAGTTCGGTACCATCATGGAAATTCCCCTTAATAGAAAGCCGTTGGTGTCAAAGACCATTTTTGATCCCCCAACCAGTGGTGCATTTGGCTACAATTAATTCAGCAAGGAAGTAGCTAAAATCTACAGTTCCTGACCTGGAGAAAATAGATAGCGTGAGGAGGATCGGTCCAACATAAAATGGCTGTTGAGGTTTCTCCAATCGCCTGAAAGTTCATCCCGAATTATGGGACAAGCGCAACGAACTGGTGATATCGCTGGCATGTTTTACGCAATGGCGCAGTTGAAAGGAAATCACTGTTGAGGTTTTCTGTGGGTCGGTTGTGAGTCTTCCCGGCCAGACAGAAAATGGGAGGTGTTTTGTATGCTTGACGACAACACTAAGAAGATGATCTTGGATGCCCTGATCGATGAATATAAGTCTCGCGCATTCTATCGGCTGGTTATCAACACATTCGGTGAGGTAAGGCCGTTCATCAATATCGTGGAAGCCGAGGAAACCCACGCACGTGCGCTAGAAAATCTTTGTGGACACTTTTCCATTCCATTGCCCAAAGATGACTGGGAAGGGAAGCTTGAGCCTCCCTCGTCTGTGCTCGAAGCCTGTCAGGCCGGCATTCAAGGGGAACAGGACAATATCGCAATGTATGACCGCTTTCTGAGACAAACGAAGGTTCCCGAAGTTCTCACCCTATTCCAACGCCTACAGGCCGCCTCGCGCCAGCACCATCTTCCCGCATTTGAACGCTGTGCCGCCCGAGGCGGTAAGACCGGAGGAGGAGCGATGCCGCTTGGCCGATTACGAGCCGGTTGTCCCAGTCGCCATCGAAGTCAGGACAATGGCAAACCAGGTCCATATCATTTGTAAATGCATCATTTTTCTATAAAGGAAGGGGATGAACAATTTGTGCTTAACCTAATCCTCACCAGCCTGTCATTTCGATCTAACGGCGAAGGAACGATACTGTCGTTGCAAATGTCAAGACCTTGCGGGATCCTTGATTTTACTCTGCATGACATGGTCTTCAAGAGCTTGCTTTACCAGACCTCAGAATTTTTCAAACATTAAGACAGCGTTTCGCCCATCCTCGCACCCCAACAATCCCGTCGCACTCCCCCTTCATCGGGATAGGGTTCCGATAACTGAGTGGGACCGTCACTCGACCTGGGACGCGAAGCGGAATAAATGCATGGGCAAGAGACCGGGCTGTAATGTGTGTGCTCGCATTGGCTAGAGTCTTCCTGGTCGGCATAGTGCCAAATCGGAGAATGGTACACCAACATCAAATCCCTATCCCAGGCCAATGCCGGTCGGTAATCGTTTATTTGGCCCCTTAAAATGCAAATTCATTTCCAGTCGGGAGACAAAAGTGTGGACAAGATTTGTGAGCCAGGACCTGCTGATGATAAATGGTAGGGATACCGGTTTATGTGAACAAAGGATATTCAAATTTTCTGGGACCACGTTCCTGGAACCGTTCGGCCGGAAGTGATGGTGGCCGGCGGTGCAGAAAATATGGAATTATGATGGTGAAGCAGGGTACAGTAGGGCGGACTGAGAAGGGGGCCTTGAGACAAATACGGACAGAGCCGGAGCCGGGGAAAAAGGCTCAGGCTCATAGCAGAAGATTTCACCATTCATTACCTTGAACTGCCGGCTCATGATCTGTTCACTGAACCTGATACGGTTAGAGTGGCTGCGTTTAAAGGGGAAATATTCTTGGGGAGGCAACCAATTTGATGAATACTGAATCTGATAATTCCAATCCACTCGTGGCGATTATCATGGGGAGCCGCAGTGATTGGGAAACCATGCGGCACGCAAGTCTGATCCTCACGGAATTGGCCGTTCCCCATGAATGCCGGATTGTGTCAGCCCACCGCACACCGGATTTTCTCTTTGAGTATGTCGGATCGGCCAAAAGCCGGGGCATCCACGTGCTCATTGCCGGGGCAGGAGGAGCCGCACACTTGCCCGGAATGGCCGCGGCAAAGACGATTCTTCCGGTTCTCGGAGTACCGGTGCGGTCTCGAGCCCTGCAAGGCTTTGATTCGCTCTTATCAATTGTCCAGATGCCAAAGGGTATCCCGGTCGCGACCCATGCGATCGGCGAGGATGGAGCGGTTAATGCCGCATTGCAGGCAGCAGCCATTCTAGCCGTATCTAATCGCGGCATCGGCCAACGACTCAAGGCCTATTATGACCAACGACACACCCCTGCACTGGAGAAACCCATATGAATATCATCCTTCCTGGTGGAACAATCGGGATATTGGGCGGAGGCCAACTTGGTCGCATGCTGGCCATGGAAGGCCGCCGGATGGGATACCGGATTGGCGTGTTAGATCCCGTTGAAAATTGTCCGGCCGCCCAGGTTGCGGATTTTTTTGTGCAATCAGAACTAACGAACACACAGCGCGTGATGGACTTTGTCTCTCAGGTTGATGTGGTGACCATTGAGACCGAACTGGTACCTTGGATGCTTCTTGCCGACATTGAAACGGGTCAAGCGACCCGTCCATCCTCTTGCGTGCTCGCTCTCATCCAGGATCGACTGGTTCAACGAGAATTTCTTCAAGACCACAGCTTTCCACAAACTCCCTTTGCCTCGGTCAAAGATCACGCTACCTTGACCGCTGCGGCTCAACACGTACCATTCCCGGCTATTTTAAAGAAGCGCCGTTCAGGATATGACGGTAAAGGCCAAATCCGGGTTGCGGGGATGGACCATCTGGATGAAGCCTGGCGAGAATTAAAGGAAGTCCCGTCTGTTTTGGAATCCGTCGCGCCCTTCAAGATGGAACTATCGGTCGTGCTGGCCCGCAGTCTTCAGGGAGATATTCAACTCTATCCCCTGGCTGAGAATGCACATCAGC
>BQIZ01000227.1 GCA_021604365.1 Nitrospirales bacterium | reverse complement strand
CCCAACAGGATGTGAACCTGAGCCGGGTGTTTGAGGATGTGACGGTGTACAACACGCGCGTCATGAGCGCGACGCATGTGGAGAACGTCGCGGATCTGGCCTGTCGTTGCGCCTTGGGGTATCGAGGCGTGGCCCACATTAATTTTCCAGTAGACCTGCAGGAAAAGAAGGCGGAAAAGGGATATTCCAAACGGAATATTCCTCATCATTCGATGGAAATATTTTCCCGAAGCGCACGTTTGCCGAACGAACAGGATCTTCAGGCAGCCGCAGAGGTTCTTAATGCCGGCAAGCGGATTGCCATTATGGCCGGCGCCGGCGCGCTGCAGGCCACGGATGAACTGGAGCAATTGGCCGAATTGCTCGGCGCGCCCATCATAAAACCCTTACTGGGCAAGGCCTCCGTACCGGATGACAGTCCCTATACGACAGGAGGAATCGGATTGCTGGGCACCGCGCCTTCTCAGGAAGCCTTGGAAGATTGCGACACGCTGTTTCTCATCGGAACGTCCTTCCCGTACATGGAATTTTACCCAAAACCCGGGCAGGCCCGGGCCGTGCAAATCGATCTGGATCCTGCACGAATCGGGTTGCGGTATCCCGTGGAAGTGGGGCTGGTGGGTGATTGCAAAAGAACGATTCAGCAATTACTGCCGTTGTTACAACGGAATAAGCACCGGAAATTTTTAGAACGGGCACAGGCGGAAATGAAAAAATGGCAGGCCTTAATGGAAGAACGCGGAACCCGACAAGACAAACCCATGAAACCCCAGGTGGTGGCCTGGGAACTCGGCAAACGCCTTGCTGACCACGCCATCGTTTCCTGTGATTCGGGAACGATCACGACCTGGTGGGCCAGGCAAATCCCGGCCAAACGAGGGCAGAAGCACACCGTATCCGGAACTCTGGCATCCATGGCCTGTGGCTTACCCTATGCGATTGCCGCCCAAATCGCCTTTCCGGATCGTCAATGTATCGCCTTCGTGGGAGATGGGGGTTTTTCGATGCTCATGGCTGAGTTCGCCACCTGTGTCAAATATCAATTGCCCGTGAAAGTATTCGTCATCAAAAACAATACGCTTGGCCAGATAAAATGGGAACAGATGGTGTTTCTGGGAAATCCCGAATATGGGTGCGAACTACATCCCATCGACTTTGCTCTCGTTGCGCAGGCATGCGGAGGAACCGGACTGACCGTCGACGATCCTGCGGATTGTGGTTCCATCATCGACCAGGCCTTCCAAACGCCGGGGCCGGTATTGGTACAGGCCATCGTCGATCCTTTTGAACCTCCAATGCCTGCCAACATTACGATGAGCCAAGCCGCCAAATTTGCGGAATCGTTGGCAAGAGGCGAACCCAACCGGGTGAAAATTGCCATGACGGCCTTGTCAGATCGGGTACGGGAACTCGTATAACAGAATGCTGGAGAAAATCCTACACTCAGTCTGGTGAAGGGGACGCTAGCCGTCCACCAATCGAAGGCACCCTTATACGTGCATGACGATAAGTAAGATTGTGGTGCCATAAGAAATAGAGGAATCCCTCATTTTCTGTTTCCTCTCCCCTTCCACGTCAAAGAGTGTATTCGGTTGCACTAAGTGCTCAAATGAGACCACTGTTTAATGCGTCATGATGTCATGAATTGAAGTGGTTAATTCTGACAAGGATTGTCTTCACGAAGTCAATTTTCTGTGTATCGGTTCTGTATCCGTTATTTTTATACATACAGAGAAGGACTGAAAGCATGAAAACAACGAAGACGCAAAGCCCCTTATCCCTCAAGCGTGCGATGGCGGCGGCCATTTCTCTTGCACACGAATATGGTGAAAGAAAAAGACAACACCGGCTTCACTGCGGATACGGTGAGGCAGGTGAAAAGAGAGCGTTTGATTGGTCACAATGGTGAGGAAGAAATGCGGACAGAGAGGAAGGCTGAAGGCAGGGAATATGGCCCTATGATCGGCATGTGGTCTCCTTCATCTTTTACACCTCATCGTGAATGTTCCCGGCCCGGCAGGTCAGAAATGGAAGAAGGAAGACTGGGTTGTCTAAATCGTGTTGTCCTTCCTCCGGGTCCGGTTTAGCCGCCGCATATGGTTACACCTTGGTGGAATGATGGCAGCTTTGCCGCAGACTGACACCAGGATCGATCGCTGTGAGGTCTCAGCGTATAAAATTCCCACTGAGTTGCCTGAATCGGATGGGACCTATACCTGGGATTCTACAACGCTGGTGGTGGTGCGGATAGGAACACGGGCGGGGGAAGGATGGGGATATACTTATGCCGACATCGCCACGGCTTTATTGGTTGAAAAGACGTTGTGTTCCGTGTTGAAAGATCATGACGCCATGGCTATTCCTGAATGTTGGATGACCATGAGACGGGCCATACGGAATATGGGGAGACCCGGCATTGTTTCCATGGCCATCGCTGCCGTGGATATGGCTCTATGGGATTTAAAGGCGCGGGTGTTGAATATTCCACTGGTCAAGTTATTCGGATGTGCTCAGGCTGGGGTTCCAATCTATGGAAGTGGAGGATTCACCTCCTATACCGACCAACAGGTGGAAGAACAATTGGGGACGTGGAGCGAGCAGGGAATCTCGCAGGTCAAAATGAAAGTTGGCCGTCATCCAGACCAGGATCTTCACAGAGTCCATGTGGCACGCAAAGCCCTTCAATCCGGCACCCGCCTCTTTGTCGATGCCAATGGAGCCTATTCAGTGAAACAGGCCCAATGGTTCGCCGAACGATTTGCCGAATCCGGAGTGGAATGGTTTGAGGAACCGGTGTCTTCCGATAACCTCTCCGGCCTCAACACCATAAAAGAACATGCGCCGGCATCCATGGAAATCGCGGCAGGAGAATACGGGTATGATCCCGTCTATTTCCAAAGAATGCTGGATGCAGAAAGTGTGGATGTGCTGCAGGCCGATGCATCGCGTTGCGGTATGACGGGGTTTTTACAGGTCGGGGCGTTATGTGAAGTCCGGTCTATACCGCTGTCAGCTCATTGTGCGCCGTCACTTCACCTCCATCCGGCCTGTGCGCTCCACCCTTTGCGACACATCGAATATTTTCACGATCATGTCAGGATAGAACAGATGCTTTTTGACGGTGTCCCGGCTCCCATTAACGGCATACTCTATCCTGATTTGAGTCGTCCCGGACATGGCTTGGAATTTAAACGGGCGGATGCCGCTCAATTTGCTCTCTAAACCTTGCGGGTTTTTTTTGCCGGGACGGATCCCATACGGAATTTCGTAAGGTGCGCCAGACAAGGACAAAATCTTCATGTTGACCAAAACACTGCCCATTCTGAATAACGGTCCGGACAAAAAGAACCGGCGGGAGGATTTCGCCTATCAGGAGATTGCCGGCGAGTTGTCTTCTCACCTTCAGAGCTCCATTGAAGGAGAAGTGCGTTTCGATGAAGGAAGTCGGGCGTTATATGCGACTGACGGATCGAATTACCGTCAAGTGCCCATCGGGGTAGTCGTTCCCAAAACCGTGGAAGATGTCATAACGACGGTGGCCGTGTGTCACCGGAATGGAGTCCCTGTTCTCTCACGCGGCGGGGGAACCAGTCTGGCCGGCCAATGTTGTAATGTGGCGGTGGTCATGGATATGTCGAAATATCTCCATTCCATCATGGAATTAGATCCTGCCTCCCGTCGTGCGCGCGTGCAACCGGGTGTCGTGCTTGATGTTCTGCGGAACAGAGCGGAACAGCATCATTTGACCTTTGCGCCTGATCCGTCCACACATGATCACTGCACCCTGGGTGGTATGATCGGCAATAATTCCTGCGGAGTGCATGCCCTGATGGGTGGCAAAACGATGGATAACATCGAGGAAATGGACATTCTCACCTATGATGGATTGCGGATGCGCGTGGGCAAAACCAGTGAAGAGGACCTACACCACATTATCCGGCAGGGAGGCAGACGTGGTGAGATCTATGCCCGGCTACAATCTATTCGCGATCAATATGCCTCGCTGATTCGATCCCGCTATCCCGACATTCCCAGGAGAGTGTCGGGATTCAATCTTGATCAATTACTCCCCGAACATGATTTCAATATCGCTCGGGCCCTGGTAGGGACCGAGGGGACCTGTGTGACCGTGTTGGAGGCGACAGTGGAGCTAGTCAAAAGTCCGCCATGGCGGACACTCGTTGTCCTGGGATACCCGGACATCTATGATGCCGGGGATCATTTGATGGACATCCTGGCGCATCAGCCAATCGGGTTGGAAGGGTTGGACGATATGCTCGTGCGTGATATGACCAAAAACCATTTGCACGTTGATAACCTATCCCTGCTTCCGGAAGGCGGGGGATGGCTGCTGGTCGAGTTCGGCGGAGATTCCCAACAAGAAGCGGATGACCGGGGGCAGGAGCTCATTGAGAAACTCGGCAACCAACCTCAAGCCCCTACCATGAAACGCTATGATAATAAAGTTCAAGAACAACAGGTATGGAAAATTCGTAAATCAGGTCTCGGGGCCACTGCTCGAGTGCCGGGCGGTGAGGATAATTGGACCGGATGGGAGGATTCGGCCGTCGCACCGAAAGACGTGGGAAATTATCTCCGGGACCTCCGTGAGCTGATGAAGACGTATGGATATCAGTGTGCACTGTATGGTCATTTTGGCCAGGGATGCATCCATACCCGCATTAATTTCGATTTAAAAACGCGGACGGGAATTGCCAAATACCGCAATTTCATCGAAGAAGCCTCCGACCTGGTGATGCGGTATAACGGTTCCTTTTCCGGTGAACACGGAGATGGACAGTCCCGCGGTGAATTGCTCCCGAAGATGTTCGGCCAGGAATTAATGAATGCGTTTCGGGAGTTTAAACGAGCCTGGGATCCCGATTGGAAAATGAATCCGGGAAAAGTCATTGATGCCAACCCTCTTGATCAGAACTTGCGATTGGGAACCTCTTATAATCCTCCACAACTGCAAACCCATTTTCATTATGCGGATGATAGCTGGAGCTTTCCACGGGCGACGTTGCGTTGTGTCGGCGTAGGAGATTGCCGCAGCATGGAAGGCGGAACGATGTGCCCCAGTTATCGAGCGACGCGGGAGGAACAACATTCCACACGCGGACGGGCACGCCTGCTGTTTGAAATGTTACAAGGGGATCCCCTACGAAGGGGTTGGCGAAACGAAGCGGTCAAAGAAGCATTGGACCTGTGCCTGGCCTGCAAAGGCTGCCTTAGCGACTGTCCGGTCAATGTGGATATGGCCACCTATAAGGCGGAATTTTTGGCTCACTACTATGAAGGCCGCCTTCGCCCACGTGCAGCCTTTTCCATGGGACTCATTTACTGGTGGTCGAGGCTCGCCTCCACCATGCCCGGGGTGGTGAATGCCGTAACTCATGCCCCGATTGTAGGGACTCTGGTTAAAAAAATTGGGGGGATTGCTCCTCAACGAGAGATGCCTCGCTATGCCAAGGAATCCTTTACTGCCTGGTTCCATAAGCGGTCCTCTCCTTCTTCTCCAG
>BQIZ01000226.1 GCA_021604365.1 Nitrospirales bacterium | reverse complement strand
CAGGCTGTTGTTGTACCCATCCCCGACCACCTGGCCATTGACCGTCCCAGTTCCCAAAACAAAGAGGATCAGAATGAACAGACAGCGTAGGCGTGTTTTCCTTTGATGGTGATGGAATGCAGCCATTTTAAATCCCCTTGTTGAAGGTGTGATCAGGTACTGATTTTGGTGTGAGAGAGTTATGTGCCCCGGTGTCCGGCATCTTCTTTGGGTTCTTGAATTCATTGGGTGTTTCTTTCCGGGTAATTCATCGGTGGTTGGAGGGAAAAGGTGAAATGCAGAGATTGAGTTGCGATATCGAGATTGTTGGAATGTGCGACTGGTTCTTGTCGGATTCAATCAAAATGGGCATGTTCTTGTCAGGCCTATTTGCCGATATTGATCAAGTCGTCCGGATAGTGGAATGAGCTCTGTCGGGTTTCCCGTCTCTCACTTCATACGAAGGGGGGCTGATAGATGTCTTGGTGAGAGGAGAAAGCTGATACGGATTCAGGACTGTGGTGAGGGAGAAGTTTCTTGTTGGATAACCTGAAAGTCTTTTTGGGTGATGAAATGACCATCGGCATACAGACGAAATTCATACCGGCCCGGCCCGGGAAACATGAGGTAGGGAATGTTCACCCCAAAGTCCTGGGTCATTAAGCGGTTGGATATGTCAATGGGCGGGAGGGAACCTTTGCCGACAATCTGGTCCTGATCAAGGTACACCAGTTGGATTTCGAATGCGTACCGGCCTTCCGCATCGGTGAGCGAAAAATAGACGCCGACTTGTGGGTGCTGGCAGGGGAACGTTTTGGCCCAGAGATGCGTAAAGGCACCAATGAGACTCTTTTTCCCCGTCAGACTATCGATGATAATGGTGTCACATACTAAAAATGCGTGAATGATCGGTTTGATAAACCCCGCCATATCCTTTGTCCTCTCTATCTTCTCACATGATTATTCGAAGACTCTTCTATGTTGATTATCCAATGCCGGGGTTTTTCTGTTAGCTAAGAACCAGTCGGGTCAGCCCCACTCCGGCCACATATAGGACGATCGCCAAACCATATGCCGTCCAAAAGCCTAAATTGGGGACAAACGCAATCATCGTTCCCACATAGACAAACCATGGGGGGGAAAGCCATATCATGTGTTTGGCAAACGAAACGGTCGGAGCCGGTCCGGCATTGAGGAAGATCAGGATAAAAGTCACTCCGCTGATGACCGGCAGAGTGCTGGCCAAGGCAGCCAGGAACCCTCTCCCATGACTTCCCAGATATGTGGAGACACTCACTAACGTTCCGCCCAGGACAAAATACAACCCATATCTAACCCATTCCGGCATCGTCCCTCCTCGCGTCATGTGTAATTATTGTTCATGGAAGGCCTCCATGGCCTCCTGGTGAAGTTTGTCTCCCTGCCCGGTATACCTGGGAGAAAAATGAAAGACGACCAATTGTTGTACCTCGGCTTTTCGTCCAAGGATTCCTGCCTGGCGGGCCGTAAGGTGGTAGCGATCGGCAGCCTTGTCCCTGTCAGCTTCCAAAAATGGTGCCTCGCAAAATAAGGTCGTTGCCCCTTGGCATAACTGAATAATCCGTTGCTCATTGTCGGCATCATAACGGCAATCAACGACATAGGCGATTTTTTGTCCCTTGGTGATCGTTACGAATTCCTGTTTCATGGTGCCCACATCAAATACGCGCTCTTCTTTCCGGTGTTCAAAATACAACGTGGCGGAAAAGGTGTGCGAATCCGGTGCGCCATCTACTATTAATTGTTTGGCGTCCTTGAGCCAGGAGCCCACCGGAAGACCAGCCTCATGGAGTCGGGCTTTTTTAATATTGATGTGAAACGGTTCTTCCAGGGCAAAAGCCAGAGACGGGATCCGATGGTTGAGTGCCACGGCTTTCACAAAAAGAGCCGGTTCTTGAAGAACCGGAAAAATGAGGGAATGATCGCCTGGGATTGAGTTCTCCTGTTCACAGACAAAGGCGTCCTTCGCATGAAAATGCGCGGACTGGATATGGGTGGGGTGATATTCTCTGGCTTCGATGGTGAGTGGATATCCATCAACCAGATTCCAGGTATAACCACGAAGTTTGCCTTGAATATTTTCAATAAGACCCGGTGGCCCATGCAATCGAAGGTGTTTGCCACGGCCCAGGGCCACACGAATAAGCCGATCAAACCCGATAAAGTGATCCATGTGCGTGTGAGAGATGAAAATATCCTGCGCCCGTAGAAGTTGGGTGGGGCTCAACGACACATTATCCCCTAGATCAAAGAGCAAGGCACGCCGGCTCCAACGTATATCGACATAGAGGCCGGGGTCTCCAAAGGGATGATTCACCAGATGAGGCGAAAACGAGAGTGTCATGTCAATATTCCCCGTATGATGAGATAGAGAAGAATCACTTCCACGGCATGAGCCGCTATGACCATATAGAGATTGTGCCATCGCATCCATAGCCATCCCCACACCAGGCCATCCCATATGGCAATCCAATGTAAATCACGGAATGTTGACACCATAAAGGGATCAAAGGAAAACGTCAGCGCCGATATGGATAAGGGAAGAAAGGACTGGAGGTGAACCATAGTGGTCGAGGGATGATCGGGTTGACGCACATGTTGAAACCATATCAGTAATCTGCCCAAGAGAAATCCCCGGAAATTCAATTCCACTGCCATAGCAATCATGATAATGAACCATGGCATCATGATCCAGAACGGAACCTGGGCATGGGGGGTCTGAGAGAGAAAATTGATGTCCACCCCCAAAGCAGGCATGACATACAAGATGATCCCGGTATTCAATATCCCCAGCGTGATCCCAATCAGGGTCCCTCGGAGAACCCCTGACTGTATGTTGTTAAATCCTAGCCCAAGTTTGTGGAATTGATCCCCATTTTTATATGCCCAGGCGCTTAAGGCGCCATAGGCCATCAGTTGTGGAGCAAATTGGACGGCAGTGTGGAGTTGCCAGTGTGCGGGTAAGAGGTAAAACCCGATTGTGGTAAAGACCGGGAGAAAGGCTAATCCTGAGGCTCGTTCCTTCTGGAGTATCACAGGCGTGCGATGGTCATGGAAGGCATTAATAGTTTCTTTATAGCAATTTATAGAAATCCAATGAACTGGATATTCTTATAGATAGCGCAAGGTTTCAGCAGGGTCCGGGTTTGAGCCTTTCGTGGCGGCCCCCAAATGCGACGGCCGACTTCCGGAGCATGGTGAGACGAGGGGCATATATCCCCGCCTCAATCCGTGCCAGAGTGACGTGATGCACTCCGGCTTGTTCCGCTAATACACAAATTGAGAGCCTTAGGGTTTGGCGTATCCGCTTTAAGGCCATCTCAGGATTCTTCATGTGTTAGCGAATAGTCTAAAAAAGGCTGACTGAGTTTTCTATGTAGCGGCATTACGGTTTGCTGTTTGATCCAATCATCCTGTTTAGCGGGAACAAATATGCCCGCTCCTTCCATCCATGAGTTGTCTTTTCCCTAAAAGACTCTTCATAATCGTCTCCCGGTTTTGTGGTCACGTTAAAGAGTATGGATGGACTTGCTTCGTCTCCGTAGACACTCAGCCTGGTTTTGTGGGAAAAGAGGTACCATCCCTCCTCACGATTCTTAACCCAATAGCCAAGTGTTAAATAGGTGTTAGAAAAAGAGACAAATTGGGGTGAAGACAGGTAAGCCGTGGTGAAGGGGGATAAGGATCAGTGGTGTTTATCCAGGGAGAGGGATGGCTTGGTACGTCAATCAAGCACTTCTACAATCCCCTTGAAGTAATTAGAAAACCGTTTTCATAACCCTTTTCCAGCCTACTCAGACTCAATCAGCCTACAAAAGCCAGGTTACCCCACACTCAAGGGCGATGAAGGCTGCTTACCTTCAGGCGGCCTTCCCTACTGGGGGAGAGCAATTGTCACAAGAACCCCACCCATCACGTCTCCCGCCTTGAAATCCCTCTTTAGGCTTTGGGGGTGCCCATTGTGACAATCCGCGCAGTGCTGAGACACGGCTTTATCGGCATAGAGTGCTTGGAAGGTGCGAGCCTTGCCCTCGGTTGTAACACCTGTATAGGGACGATCGGGATTCTCGAGGATCTTCGTAAGCCCGGTCCGCTGGAACTCTGTCGTTGGGCGATGCTCTTTATTTATCGCCCAACTGCTGATCAATTGGAATCGAATCAGTTTTTGCTGCTCAGCCATGAGTCGCCCTGATTCCTGTAAGAATTGGGCGGGTAAAGGAAGGTCTCCATCCATTCTCCATTTTTCCGAGGCAAAGGCAAGGCCTTTTTCCTGCATCCGATCCACAATCTCGATCTGGTAAAAGGTTCGATCCGCCTGGACCACACTATGCACATAATCGGCCACGATTGCGGGAGATATGCCCTTGGGCGGATCTGTCTGCTTGCTCGCGGCGGGGAACACCCACTGACCGAGGAGGAAAGTGAAGGAGGTTCCAACCAGGAGTCCCAACCAAAAGCCTCTCATGTTCATGATGTGTTCTCCATTTCTTTTTCTGTCTGTGGCCTGATTCGCTCATTGGCTCCGATAGCCGTGCTCTCAAACAAGTAAGTGCGAGCAGTTTATGGACTATGGTGCTCCCATTGTCGTGACCAAAACCAGCACTTTTTTAAAGTGGGTCTTTCAGGAGTTATTGCTCCATTTAATGACTTGTTCGTATTCCTGCCCCATGGCTGCTCTCCGAGGCTCTTCCTTTGTCTGGCTGGGCCCTTCTCCTCTAAGTGTCTGCGTATATCTGCGCAAGCGTTCTAAAGGCTAAGATTTAGTGTAACCTTTCGGGATTATGAAATTCAAAATAGGCCTTGATCAGCATAGGTTTTCTGCACGCTCTGAAAGTTACTCAGATAGATTTTTTCGTATTTCACCTTCCGCCAGAGCTGTTCGATAAAGATGTTATTGAACACCCGTCCGAGGCCATCCATGCCGACTTGAATCTTTTTCGCCAATAACAAATGCATGTGCCGACTATACCAATCCATGATGGCCGGCCTCCAAGGCCACTTGGAGGTTGGTGTGGGGGGAATGGCATGTTTGAATTCCAGATATCGATTTCCTCCTTCTATGATGTGAAGGAAATTCTATCCTATTTAGTGGTCCTGAATTTTGGAAGTATTTGACCTTGGCCTGATTGCTGGAGAGTAATTCTTCGGCGGCCTATAAGGTCGCCCGGGCCGCTTTGTAATTTTCAGGGGCAAAGACCAGTTCCAATATGGTGTTTCAACCTGAGCGATCCCAGAGAGGATCTGATGGACCAGTGTGAATCGGTCCACGGCGGCTGTGTTTTGTGCAAGGGTAATTTGTACGCTGTTGATCGTCCCACCTGAGGTTCCGAAGAAGCGGGTGTGTCAAATTGAATTCCAATCTGCTTGAATAGAATGGGTGGAAAAGAAATCTTCTTGTTCCGGCCACGGTGTTCCGGTTTGTATCAAGGTTCAGATCGTAGGTTCCTTCGAGGAGCAATTTTTGCTGTAATCCCAATTTGATATTCAAGATCAGTGAATCGAATATCGCGGGTCTTTCGGCCAACCTGACCAGAT
>BQIZ01000225.1 GCA_021604365.1 Nitrospirales bacterium | reverse complement strand
ACGGCTTCCACCTCCTTGGGATCGACCCCAAGATGTTTGGCTAAATCCTTGG
Organism: Nitrospirales bacterium; assembly: GCA_021604365.1. Taxonomy (GTDB): domain Bacteria; phylum Nitrospirota; class Nitrospiria; order Nitrospirales; family UBA8639; genus Nitrospira_E. Next base: position 5,514 of record BQIZ01000225.1, on the reverse strand, counting down.
GTTTGGTGATACTTGCGGCGAGGACCTTTTTCCAATCATCCATAGCTTAATGATTCCTTTCATCAAGGTGGCTGGAGGGTGGCTTGGTGGCTTCCCCGGAGGGAGCGCCATGGTCATCGTAGTCGTCCAGATATGCCAAGATATCGGATGTCTCCGTCAACACCATTTCTCCATGAACCAACACCGGGACATAATTTTGTCCTGAGATTTCATATAATTTTTTCCGGAACGGGCGAACATCCGGTACAACCTCATGTTCGTAGGGCAGTCCCAATTCGTCCAATCTCTCGCGGACGACTTGGCATTCCGGACACCATTCCGTGTGATACAATTTCATGTTGTCAAGAGTACCAGACATGTCAACTTGGGGTCTTCCACATGAGAGGAATATTACAGTCTGCCCGAAAGAACCAGGAAGCCTGGGCCTTATGGGCTTAGGTGACTGTCCATAACGGAACAGGGAGCCATGACGGCATCCCGCATTCCATGAATAATTTTTTTATCTTTGGGACAGATCGTCGCCAAAACACCACCCAAACGGGCCTGCCCCTCATCCACGAAGTAATACGGAGATAAGCGCGCGCGTCCTTCCATCCTGACAACGTCACCCGAATGGCTGTCATAATATTCAACCACAACCAGTCGCCCTTTGTGAAATGTTTGAAGAATCGAAGGGCTCGTCTCAAATTGATCCAGAGCATGGGACACAACTTCTTTCCATTGGACTTGCGACATATCATGCCCGATCGAGACACCCCGGCTACCCCAAGCCTGGTCGGAGAATCCTGACACTTTAATGACATACTGACGCTCTTTTTGGGTGGCTTCTCCCAACCACTGCCAATCCGACACCGCACGATTTCCATGGCGTAAGCCGGGAATCACCGCAGAAGGGGGAAGGGGTCTGGGATCCAAAATCCATGTCCCGGGAATGATGGCACGAAGACAGTCAAACGTGTCGGGCTTCAATTCGTGCTCCCAGAATTTTTCCAACATCGGATGATGGAACAAGGCTAAGGCCAGTTTTTCCTCCATCCAGGGCTTATATGGCGGGGTGACCACAACCCGGCCTTTTTTGGCACTGTAGACAATCAACTCCCCTTTGGGAATATTTTTCAAATCGAACAATTCGTAGAACCGGTAGATCACCGAAAGAGGCCGGTCCTGTCCCTGATGCTGAATCAGGAGACCCTCTTCCGTAAACCGAATATCACGGGGATGCCCGCAATAGGCCTCCCAACCTTCCTGCCGGAGTTGTGTCACGACCCATTGCATTTCGGCGCGATAGGCCTCAGCTTCATCCGAGACCACAATGGCCACACGAGAAGGCTGCCCGTGCAACATGCCTCGTAACATACGGGAAAACCCTTGAATCAATCCGTCGGCATGCGGCCACACAGGACTGCCCTGCTGGGCATACATCCGGCTGAGACTGCCGGTTAGGCCAATTCCTCCAGGGACAGAATCCAGTTCTGTCAGGGCCATACCCCCATTGGTCGGAATGAGGTCGGGACGAATAACACCGGGAAGTTGATTTTTGAACCGATTCATCCTGGCAAGGGCCAAAAGATCCTCGGGCTTTCCGATATCCAAATATTCATGAACCCACGCAGGTTGCATGCCTTTCAGGCTTTCAAGATACAACCGGTTCAACGCCCGATAGAACAACAACAGATGCTGTCCTAAGGCTTCAAAAAACTTGGCTTCCTCCTGGGAAACCTCAAAAGGGCCACATGCCACTCGCCAATGATCGTCCTGTCCGGTCACAAATAATCCGTCCTTGATCAGCCTGTCCCGATAGAGGGGATAGGGGCTGACAGATGTCGACGGACTCCATGGCAGACGGAAACCGGATTGTTCTGCGTGGGAAGAAATAACCGATCCTGGGTTAATCGTGGAAGACGTGTGTGACGGACCAGACACTCTGACGTCCTTCACTCGTCGATCAAAAGAGGTTGGACCTGTACGAAATACTTCAATTCGGGCCTAACATGAAAAGCTTGGACCTTGATGACGGGCCTTTTGCTAGAATAGGGTGGATCGTAGCACGCTCTCTTGAAACCAGACAAGGCACGCCCTCGAAGGAAATGGCGGACCAAGTCGCCATGAAAGTGATAAGCATATGGCTCAGACAATCCCCGTAATTCCTGGTCCACAGGTCGTTCCCTCGGCCGTCTGTTTAAAATGCGATGTGTGCTGTCGTTTCCCCGAACAGGACAGCTTCCTCAGACCGTACTTTACTGAAGATGAAATTCGACAGGCAGTCACACACGGCATCCTTTCCTCTTCTTTTCCTGATCATCGGGGCAGTCAGATTAAAGTCGTCCGACATCCCAATGATGAAGGATTTCTGTGTCCCGCATTTGATCCCATCACACAACACTGTCGCATTTATGAGGTGCGTCCTCTGGATTGCCAATTGTATCCCTTCGCGCTCATGTGGAACGCCCAACACGAGAGGGTTGTGCTTGGATGGGATACTCTGTGCCCGTTTCTTCCCGAACAAGCCGGGGAAGGAAACCCTTTCAAGAGAACTGCCCCACAACCTTCAGCACTGACCATTCCAAAGGCGATCATGGAACAGGCCCAACGAGTGGCGATCTATCTGGAATCGGATAATGTTCTCAATGCCCTAGCCGGTCATCCCCGATTAGTGACTCCGTTTCAACCCGATGTCGTCGTACTACTAAACCTCGATCGCCTGACTGCGAACCTTCGGTCCTCCAATAGGCGCAACATGCCGTGACGGCCACGGACTCACTTTTTTTTCACAAACCCTCCATCCCGTATAACTTTCATCCATGTCCCTTCACCTCAGTCCCTTGACCCTAAAAAATCAGGTTCATCTGAATCAGGCCATTGCCTCCACATGTATCGGGGGGAAAACCCCCTTGAGTACCTGGTCATTTCCACCCCATTATATCTGGAAAGACCTGTTTACCTTTTCCTGGACGGACATTGACGGCTGGCTATGCCTCTTCGCGGAATATTCCGATGGGATCTTCATGCCTCTGCCCCCTGTCGGACCTTGCTCAGACATTGGGTCCGCATCCGGCAACCCTCTTAAAACCGTGCTAAGTCAGGTGATGGCGTATATGGAAATCCGGAATCGTGGATCCCACGTGACGCGAATTGAAAACATTCCCGCTGCTTTAAAAGAAGAGATTCAAGGATGGGGATACACCCTCACACCAAAGGATTCGGATTACCTCTATCGCACTGCCGATCTCATTCATCTGAAAGGCAATCCCTACAAATCCCAACGCGCAGCGTGCAATCGATTTATTCGCGCACACCGCATCCGTATTGCCCCTTACCAGAGCACCGATCGAGAGGAATGCTTCGCCCTTTTTCACCGTTGGGTCCATCAAAAGGAAAATATCCCTATTTCCCCACTAGGACCCAACGAAGATGTGGCTCGCATGATGCTCCGGGATGCCGCTAATGCCCATCGAGTCAGCCTCCAGGAACATCGTGAACTCGGTCTTACCGGGCGAATCGTGCGGGTGGATGGAGCTGTCAAAGCGTATACGTTCGGGTTCCCACAAACCTCTGAAGTATTTTGTGTCTTGCTGGAGATAGCAGATCGTTCAGTCTACGGGTTAGCCCAATATCTTTTTCGTGAATTCTGTCGCGAGTTTCAGGCCTATCCATTGATAAATACGATGGATGATTCCGGTCTGCCGGCTTTAGCAAGAACAAAACTGGCCTATCATCCCTGTCAATTAGTGTCTAACTACATTGCCCGGCCTTCATGAGCCTGCATGAACTCCTATTTGAAATTCCATCGATAGCACTTGCAGGTTGTCCTCTCTGATTTAACATCCGTATAATGCTGTTCAAGTCTTTCACCTGTTTCACTGTTTCATCCTTACATGACATTGGATTGATTTATGAAGGGTCTTGAATTCGGTATTGAACAATTCCGGGTAACCGAGGAGCCGTTTTATCAGGAAGTAAACGGAGAAATTGATTTGTTCTCCGTCGGGGCAAAAAACAAGATCCCCGTCATGCTGAAAGGCCCTACTGGATGCGGGAAAACCCGGTTTGTTCAGCATATGGCTCATCGGCTAAACCGGCCCTTGATCACCGTAGCCTGCCATGAAGATTTGACGGCCTCCGATTTGATCGGACGATACCTTTTAAAAGGGGAGGAAACCGTGTGGGTAGATGGTCCGCTCACTTTGGGAGTCAAACATGGCGCCGTGGTCTATTTGGATGAGGTGGTCGAAGCCAGAAAAGATACGACGGTGCTGATCCATCCATTGAGTGATGACCGACGGTTTTTGCCCATTGAAAAAAAAGGGCAGATTCTTGAAGCCGTGGATGATTTTTTACTGGTGATCTCCTATAACCCCGGATATCAAAGCGTCTTAAAGGAGTTAAAACAGAGCACCAAGCAGCGCTTCATGGCCATCGAATTTGGTTATCCTCCCAAAGATATCGAAACCAGGATCGTGGAGCATGAAGCCCAGGTCTCCAGGGACATTGCCGTCCGGTTAGTCAAATTGGGTGAAAAGGTACGAAATCTCCGTAACCATGGCCTGGAAGAAGGCGTGAGTACCCGACTATTAATTTACGCCGGGACCTTGATGCAACAGGGCGTTGCCCCCGAGCGGGCTTGCGATGCCGCCATTACCCGCCCAATTACGGACGACACCGATATGCAACGCAGCATTCAGGAACTCGTGAAGGCCATTTTCTAGACCATCAGGATTACTGTAAGGCCTCAGATGCTTACGAAAGCTTCGAACAGGATTCTCAATCAAATCCTTCATGATTTTCCCGCTTCAAGTGCCGAAATGCATGACTCACCTCCCGTTTCCCGGAAAGCTGTCTCTCCGGATGGTCATACCCCACGTAATCTGACCCTGGTGGATATTCACTCCTCTGATTTCCGAAGCGTGCCGCCACGTTTCCGTTGACAGGATTTTCCGTTCACCCTACACTCGGGGACCAAACAAGGCCGACTGTTCCTCTATGTTGACCCAACCGCATAACATCATTGCCATCATCTATGATTTCGATCATACGTTGAGTCCCCATTACATGCAGGACCATACCATCCTGCGACATGCCGAACTTGATCCTGCCACCTTTTGGCCCAGCTGTACCGATTTAATCAAAGAGAAAGGCTACGACCAGGAACTGGCCTACATGAAACGCATGTTGGAATATGACCAGATTCGAAGCTTATCGAATCAGGATCTCAAGTCCATGGGCAACCTTTTAGAGTTTTTCAAGGGAGTTCCTGAGTGCTTTGGTGAACTCAATACCATTCTCAAAAAACCGAAATATGAGGAGTTCGGCATCCGGCTTGAACACTACGTGGTCAGTTCAGGTCTAAAGGCCATTTTGGATGGAAGCGTCGTAGCTACCCATGTCAAAGCCATTTTCGGATGCGAGTTTGATGAAGAAAACGGCCATATCAGTTTTCCCAAACGCACCATCAGTCATACCCAGAAAACCCAGTTTCTCTTTCGAGTGAATAAGGGCCTACTCAATCTCGACCAG
>BQIZ01000224.1 GCA_021604365.1 Nitrospirales bacterium | reverse complement strand
AGCGGTTGACACGGGTTCTTCCCTCCGGAACGATTCCTGCCCTCCATAGGAGGAAGAATCACTCAATCGCCGGTCTCTGGAACTTTTTAAAAATCTTCCGGCCACAAGGCCCATCATAAACGCCCCGCCTAAAAACGCTTCGGGATGACGACGGGCGAACATTTCCGTTTCGTTCAGCAATTCTCCGACATCACGGGATTCGAAATACTGCGCCATGCGGTCCATTTGTTCCGCCGCCCGCTCGGCATATTGGGCCACGCCCTCTTTCTGTTGCTCCCGCAGAGTGTGACTCGTTTGGCGAACGGCTTCGGCCAGCCCGCTGAGTTCCCCGACACCCTTTTGTTTCTGGCTTTCGAGTGTGCTCTTAACTTTGCCCTGAGCCTGGTTGGCCAATTGAGTGGTCTGCTCGCGCACCTGCTCCCCGACCTGACCGGCTTTTTCCTGCATTTGTTTCCCGACCTCTTTCGCTTTTTCCTTCATGTCATTTGCCATTCCTGTCTCCTTCCGTTGGTGAATGTCCTCAAGATGATTACCTCATTATCGTCCTTCAGGTGCTACGCTGATTACTTATAAACAAATGGAAAAGGGTCGTGAACTGTCAACAACCCTTAATTTTCGCGAAATATCGAGGGCACCCCACCAGGGTAGCCGATTGGACCATGCGTGCGGCTCACATGACCCTCGAAGGGGGATTGTGAAGGCTCTTGCCGACTGAGCGAGAATACGGCCGCAGGATCAAACGCCACAGATTACCATTGTGGTAAAAAATAGAATTGAGGGTATAAAACGACGGCTTTAATAACGAAAAATGGCTGCCAACGACGTACTGCCTGGCATCTTTTCCTGGGGGAGAGCATAAACCGTCCCCTTTTTAAGTAACATCTGCACCACCGCAAAATCTAAGATCTCCTGTGATTCGGCGGATTTTGTCGGTTCCGTTTCCACCTGGTTTTGCATGACGTCGATACGCCCCCATTGTTGAATTTCCCGGGCCACGAACAAGGTATCGATTTTTCCTTCATGGGCTGCCAGAACCACGGTTTTTAGATCATGGGAAGCCTTGGACGTACCCAAAAACTCTTCACACTTGTTCTTGGCCTCTTCTATGCCATGATCGGCATCCGCTTTCACCACCGGCCAGACCTGCCGGTGCAATTCATGAAGGCTTTTTTCATCAGCATTGCCCGTGACCCCTTCTTCTTTAGTATGAGGGTAGGTATTAACGTCTTTGTAAATCGGAATCAAATATTCCACGCCCGTCAGATATAGCGGTGCCTGCGCATCGTGCAGAAACTCGTGAAGACCTTTCGCCACCTGTTGGAAAAACTGGGATATGCGGGATTTTGCTTCGTCGTCCCCACCGCCCTGTCCATGAAACATGGCAGCCCGCTGGTCGCCTGCATTGGGAGCTTTGGTATGCCACTGTAATGATTGCTCGCCGCCTGCGGTTTGATTGGCTTCCTCCATACTGAGGGGAATGTCCGGTACGTGCAATTCCTGGAGGCCCTCCTGTGAACCCTGAAAGAATCGGATTTGGTTCTGACTGAGCGCGAGAAGATAAAAGGTTCCTCCATACATGAACACGGGCAGGATGGGCTTCAGATAACATCGGGATTCCACCATAATGAGTTCGGGAAAGCTGAGTGGCAGACGAAAGATACGGTGCCAATCCTTTGCCACGTACATGGCCAGCCCTTGATTCTGATGCCGCCAGAAGTGCTCATCTTCCAGGAGCTTCGAGAGAGGCTCCAGCCAGGTTCGTGCGTCCGTGCTCCTGATGCCCTGTTCCGTCAATTGCTGTTCAGTTTTTTTAAGAAGATTTTTTAAACGTATCGGATCCTGTCGGATTTCCGGCCCTGCGGGATGGGTCGGCATGTACAGGGACACGCATGGGTTCTCTTTCTTTTCAAGGAGGTCCTGTAGATCATGTGTTGTGATTGACATGCTGATCCTTTCGATGGCTTAGGGATGGCGGCTGCACATAATGACGTTTAAACGTAGCACGGACATTTTGAGTAGAAACCTGTCAATTTCCCTGAAATTTTTTCTCTTCATCACCTGACGATGAGGTGTATGGGCAATAAGGGAATTTTCACTTTTTACCTATAGGTATTGCAGGAGGTGAATACCACGGAACAATCAATGTTTGTCTGCCAGTTGCTCTTTTCTGGCATTTCGAAGCGCGTCCACCATGCCCGTACAGCGGGCGCTATCGTCAGCCATTCCAAATTCAGGAGAGGGAAAAGACGGTTCGACTGAAAATTCCGGATTTGAAAATGTACCGGTAACGTGCAAGGGGCCGCGTGAACTCAGGATGGTAAAATCCTGAGGATACGGCTCTACGGTCAGATTCATTTTTTCTTGGCGAAGATCGATCGACCCGTGACCTTTGAATTTGGTGTCTTTGGTATCCAGTAAGAAGGGGTGGATGGTGACGATACCACTGCGGGCCTGCAAGTCGGTATAGGCGCATTCAATGGCGACACCAGTGTCTGTGCTCAAAAATACTGCTGCTGATTCGGTGAAGTCTAATCCGGCCAGTTCCACCAGCAAAGCATCGACTTTTCCTCCGGTCATCGTTAAGTAAAGACCCCCGTCCGTTGAGGCGAACCAACTCGCCAAGGATTCTCCTTGCATCCAAAGTGTGGCACGTCCTCCAATATCGCCAAAAGAGTCATCCGCCACTTCGAAGCGGGCAAGCAATTGACTTAAATTGATGTGATCAAAATTCGTGTGAAGTTTGGCTTGTGCTGGCGATTCATGGGCATTGATCCCAAGTTGCATGGCCACCGTCCCCGTGGCCACGCCAAAATCCAGGCGATTCATCTGCATGTGTCCGTCCTGAAGAGCTACATTCAGCACAAAATCATTCAGGGGAAGATCGGGGGCCTTGACTTCTTTGGCGCGGTATTCGACATCCGCGTCCAACTTACGAAGTTGAGTGAAGTTGATAGGTTTGTCAGGCAAGAGGGTCTTCCGCTCTTCGGCTGCCTCGGCTAACGCTTCCTGTTCCGGCGAAGCTGCCTCGTCCGGATCCGGTGGTGCGCCGATGAGGCCGGCCAGGTCATCGAAGTCGAGTGTACGTGACGTCAATCGCGCAAATATCATCGGACGCTCACCGCCGATAGTCACCCGTAATCTGCCTGCCACGTCACTGTCGCCGATGGTGCCGTCCATGTCACTCAAGTTAAAACTCTGTTGGCTCTCAGTCTCTTGCTCGCGATGAACTTGTGCGCTTAATCGGTAAGGGGGAAAGTGCGGAAGAGGAATGCCGATAGCTTCGCCCAGACGAGCGGGATCAGGACCTTGAATTCCGACTGTCCCCTTGAATTTCGCAACCGGAAATAACTCACCGACATTGGCTTCAAGCGTCAGAGTGGTTTCTTGTGACGTAAACGTCGCATCCACCGGCATGGCACCATAGTCTTGCAAGGCCTGGCGTATGGAACCCGTAGAAATGGACACCTCTACAGGGTTTTCTCGATATTCAACCGTGCCCGTGACCTGAATCCCGGATGCGACACTTTCTGCCATGAGGCGCAAATCCGTCTTTGCCTGTAACGCTGGATCGTCGTAACGCAGACGTACTTCATCGATGCGCACCCGATCGAGTAAGGTGTCGGTATTAAGAGGATGTTTCGCGGTCTGGGGGGCCGCGGGAAGACTCAAAGCGAGACGGCCATTGATCTGACCCAATTCTCCGGCCTCGCGGCCCAGGGTCTGCATGGCCTCGTTGAGATCAACTTCCTGGATGTCAGTCTGAAGATGACCTGACCATGGTGGTTTGCGGAGGTCCAGTTGTGCGGTGGTGTTGATGGTGCCACCGCCAAGGTCAATGTTCAGGGGCGAAATGCGAAGGAGTCCATTGTCGAGGGTCGTTCGAACCGTCACATCTTTGAGGGTCGCGCCGGGCATCACCAGGTGTTCGACTTGTAGGCCGAGTACGCCCTGGAGATGGTTCAGCCAGGGGGGGAGGAGCCTCTCCGGCGACTGGCGTTGGTCGGTATCCTGCTCCGAGGATTCAGGAATGGCTGCCACGGCTTGAGCCGTCGGGGTGTCCTTCCCTTTCGCCGGGATCAGCGATGCAATATTCAGGGTTTTCGACTGCAGGTTTCCCTTAAAGCGCAATTCGTCGGCCGTATCGATGGTGGCTTGTCCGGAAATGTCGCTCTCACCGATGATGGCGGCAAACTTTTGGAGACTCCAGAGGTGTGTCCGTTTGGAGAGTGATCCGTTGAAGGCCCATTTGTCGAAAACAGGGAGTTCAACGTCGGATATGGCGGCAAGGGTATCCGGAGACTCACTGCTCATTGAAAAGGTAAGGTCAAGCCACATTGGCGGCCAGACAGGTTGGACCATGGCAGAAAGCGAGGCCCTGGTGTCCGCCAGTCTGAATTCGGCCGACAGATGTTTCCGGGATTGACTGTCGGGAGGGAGATCGGCAAACGATTTCATTGCAGGACCCGTCACGGTCATGTCAATGCGTTCGTTTCGATACAGACCTTTGGCTTTGAGGATCAACCTCTCCGGACTATTTTCGTCGATCTGCATCTGGACGTGCGTGTTCAAGGAGGGATCATCATACCCGATATTAAGATTCTCGATATCGAGCGTGCTCCATTCAACGGAATGAATAGAATCTTGCGGGCCGGAGGATTCACGTGAATTGTTCTTCTGATCCGATTCAGGAATCGTGTGAATATTCATGGCCAATTCCATTCCCAGTGTCCCAGGAAATCCTTCTGTGGGATTCGTCCCGGTTTCGGGGATCACTTCGTTAGGTGCCTTGTCAGTCGATTTCATGTTTTCAGCTTGCAGTGACAGACGACTTTCCGCCGTCCTTCCGTTCACGGACACCTGTGTCCCGATCGTGAGATGGGTCCCGGCTATATCTCCGGATAATGGCTCGATTGTGAGCATGTCATCTTGCAGGCGCATGGTGATGTTGACATGGTGAACGGGCATTACACCGGTGGCAATCACATCCGCACGGTAAGTGAGGCTGGCCTCCCAGCCGGCATGGGCGATCACCTCCAGAAGATTCCCTGCCTTGACCGCTAAGGGATCGCTATCCTGTTGTCGAGGCATATATCCCTGCAGCTGTGCCACATCCAGTCGTGTTGAAAAGAGCTTTCCTTCTATGCGAATAGGATCGGTTTCGGATATCACTCGAATCGTCCCCGCAAGATCGCTGTTTGCGATAATCGCTTTCATGGGATCAACCGACCAGATGTCATCCGCCAGGGCAAGAGTCCCGGTCAGTTGATATCCGGGGAGGGCAGGAAGCTGAATGGCGAACACTTCATTCCATCGTGAAAGGTTTTGTCCTTCCAATTCAAAATGCAGATTTGCCGTCTCGGGTGAAAGCAACGCATCAACAGTGCCTTCGATTTCCAGATTGGTTTCGACGGTGTTAATCTTAAATCCTACCTGGATGGGATTTTCCGGTGAATGAGGCAGCGGGGAATCCGTTCCTGCAGACAGTCCGATCGTCACTGGCTCTCCAGCGACATGTCCTCCGCCTTCAGCAACAAGACGCTCTTGGTCCGAATGTGATTCCCCCTTGGTGGCAAGGATCGAAA
>BQIZ01000223.1 GCA_021604365.1 Nitrospirales bacterium | reverse complement strand
TCAAGGAGAAGGTGGAAACGAGGGGAGAGTGAGGAATACCCGGGACTCTCTGGCGGTTAAATTCAAGGAAATCGTTCCCTGAAGCGCCATCATTCGTTCGCCGTTGCCGAACCTTAATAATTTGAATGTCTTAATGTCGAGTGGTCAGAAATCGTTACCGATGGCCAGTCGATCCACGCTTCACAATGCCGGTATGTCTTCAATCATTTCCATCAGCGGGGTTTTTGGTGGTTTTGTGGGTGGCATGAATAAGCTGAACCGCTTTTTCAGGATCACTTTCCGCCGCAAATGTTTCCGCAGCGGTAAGAAGCATCTCGGACTCAACCACTTGACTGTTTGAACCCTGGTTTGTGTGAGACTTGAGGAGTTTGAGGATATGAGTGGCTTTTAAAGCCTGATCAAGCTGATCATCGTCAAGCAGTCGATGGATTTCCTGAAGAATGTGTGTATCGATTTCCGTAAAGGCGAGATCCTTCTCCGATTCAGCGGTAGGTGAGGTCTTTGGCGATTGGGAAATCCAGTGAATCGTCTCAAGAGAGAGTGTGGAACGATCATGGCGAATGGTTTCAATAAGAAACCGCAATACTTTCCACGCATGAATTGTGAGATCTTCAACTCTTTTCATCCCGAGTGTGGATTGGAGAGCCGTTACCTCTTTGCTCATTTCATCGGAAATGGTGAATTGAATATTCATGTATCACATGCCACGTATCTTCTGATTAAATCTACTTCAGTAATATATAGCAGGATGTAGTAGGAAGGCGACTGGGCAAAACCCTGGCTCAGCCATTTTTTAGCCTTTATGAAAAAGTCGGTTCAAGGGTTTTTCTCAGTTACGCTTTTTTTATTCCCTCGTAAAATGTTGCCTAAGGAGAGGATGTGAGTCGATTGGTGAAAAGAAAAATAGTTTGATTATGGTGGGGGGAAGCTATGCGCATGAAGGCCAGTAAAGATTATCCGGTCAAAGATTTCAGCCTCAAGGGGTTAAACGGTATTTCAGATAAGACGTTAGAGATGCACTTTAAGCTTTATGAAGGGTATGTGAAAGCCACCAATTCCCTCACCCGACAAATCGGGGAGTTCCTGATTGATGGACAGGTGGACCAGGAGGAAATGCCGGCCTATTCTGAACTCACCCGGCGGCTGGGATTTGAATATAATGGAATGGTTCTCCATGAATTGTATTTTGACAATATGACCTCCCATTCGTCCAAGTCGCCTGAGAATCAGGATTCCCTGCTAAAAGTTTTTGAAGGCAGTTTTGGGAGTTTTGAGATCTGGAAAACCGACTTCTCCAGCGTGGGAAAGATGCGGGGAGTCGGCTGGGCTGTATGCAATCTCAACCCGGAAAACGGCAGGCTATCTAACCATTGGATCAGCCTACATGAATTCGGCAATGTAGCAGGGTTTCGTCCTCTTCTAGTTATGGATGTGTGGGAACATGCCTATTTGCTGGATTTTAAACCATCGGAACGAGGCGAATATATTGAACGTTTCCTTTCCCACGTTAATTGGGATGTGGTTGCCAAGCGTCTGGAGGGGCAATCATGAATAGCTTTAAATTCAATGGCTGGTGCCTATCAGGTTTTAACTTGGGATATGCTGATCCGAATCCGAATCCGAATCCGAATCCTAACCCTGACCCTTTTCCTCCTCCTGGACCCCTTCCCACTCCTCCTCCGGAACCGCCTACTCCTCCCCCTTCTCCAACACGTCCCCCCATACCCAAAATTCGGCAATTTCTCTTTCGGCTTTGAAGATAGGGTCAGGTGGGCCGCGGAGTTGGTCCACCAATTCACAGGCCGAAGGTCAGGCTTTGTGACACCATACTAAAGGTTTGCCAAAACCAAAAGTGAGGTACATTGTGGACTTATGTGAGTGATTCTTTCATAATGTCTATCTCAAATTTTTATATAGAAAAATTATTCTTCAATTCTTAACTGATATGAGTAAAACCCGGGTACTTTTAGCTGAGGATCACGTCCTGGTAAGTGAGGGACTGATCAAATTGTTGGAAAAGGATTTTACATTGGTGGGGACCGTTGTAGACGGTCATGCCTTAGTTCAAGCCGTCAAGAAACACACCCCGGACATTGCGATTGTTGATATTTCCTTGCCCCTGCTGAATGGGTTGGAAGCGGCCCGTCAAATAAAAAAATGTGAACCCCAGACAAAAATAATTTTTCTCACCATGCATTCGGAAGACCATTTTGTCCACGAAGCCTTTAAGGCCGGTGGGGCGGGGTATATCTTAAAACAATCTGCGACGGCAGAATTAGTATTTGCCATTAATGAGGTTTACCAGGGACGTACCTATGTTTCCCCTTCCATTGCCCAGGGAATCGTCAGTCAGGCACTGAATCCCTCATCTAATTCAAAGAAGGCGGCCCAGCCGGAGGCTCCTCCATTGACTCAACGACAGATTGAAATACTCCAACTGGTTGCTGAGGGGAAATCCAATAAAGACATTGCGGTGATATTAAATCTGGCCGTCAAGACTGTGGAGTTTCATAAAACCCGGATCATGCAAATTCTCGGACTCAAGACCGCATCTGAACTCACGAAATATGCCATTGCCAACGGAATTATTTCCATTTAATAGCTGCTAGAGTTTCTTGCTTTCCGTCTCCCATCCAAAGCTTTTCCTTCTCACTTCTGCCGAAACATCCTGCGATCATCCATGCCCCTGTATTCCTCGGGAGCTTATGTCCACCCAATACCCTAATCGAGAGGAGAAATTCCTAATTTGACCGCGTATTTCGTGAGATCGGCCTTGGAATGAAGACCTAATGCCTGCACAATTTGCATTTTATGGAATGCCACCGTGCTTTGAGAAATAGTCAAAACGTTGGCGATGTCCTTAGCAGAAAAACCTTGAGCCACAAGCTTTAACACCTCCTGCTGTCTGGGAGTTAATTTTCCGGAAAGTTCGGTACCCGGCATACCATCAATCTGGGCAAGAACCGCATATTGCACCTCCTCAGGAATTAAAGGAGAGAGGTACCTCTGTTTTTCCTGAACCTGTTGAATGGCTGATAATAATTCGCTGCCTGCCGTTTGCTTTGGCACGTAGCCTGCTCCTCCGGCACGAAACGCTTCCATGATAAAGGTGGGCTCCAAATGCATCGACACAAAAATTATTTTTACTGATGGGCAGGCCATTTTTAAGACTCGAGTGGCTTCGTATCCGTTCTGGTCCGGCATTGAAATATCCATAAGGAGAATGTCGGGTTTCGCTCGTCGGATTTGGCTGACCAAGTCGCTTGCGTCATGAGCCTCCCCCACAATGTCATGATGGGGTTCGAGCAGTTTTTTGCAACTCTCTAAAACAAGAATATGATCGTCAACAAGGAATAATCTTGCTCGCTTGGGTGTGTTCATACATTAAAAAAATGTTATTTATCAATGATTGTTTGCACATTCCAGTCCGCATGTCTACGGGAAATAATTACACCATATGGTTTTGTCGGCGTGTCAATGTAAGAGTGGTGCAACATGCTGTTCCTTCCATGTCAGGTTCGGATGCCTGGCATTTCTTCACTGTAACGAGAGTCTGCCCCATGGCCAACTGACCAAAACCCTTGAAAAGGAAGCTTCTATTGCGACTTAAGAGACGTCTGAACCTATTGTGGCGGTTTTCAGATGAGTCCAGCAAGCCGTGGGAAGGCCATGATAGGACGAGCAAAGGATTTTACGGGGATGGAGGAACGATGATGGTAATGGTCGTCCCCATTTTCGCGCTGGATGTAATGTCAAATTGTCCCCTTAACGCCCTTATGCGTTCCCGGTAAAAGAAGAGGCCAAGATGTCCCCGTTCTTGTTGAAGTTGTCGGGTTTCCGGATCAAACCCCTTTCCGGAGTCACTCACCCTTATCAGGAGGACTTGGTCCGAAGGACACTCCCAATGTATCGATGCGGTGGAAACTCCTGCATGTTTTAACACGTTGAACAGTAACTCTCGCACCGTTTTATAAACCACTATGCTGATGTCTTCCGCCACCTTCACCGGTAGGATTGTCTCAGGGCTTGCCACGGTTAAACCAAAACGCTGCATGTCTTCGGAAAGATATTTGAGGGCAGTGAGTAAGCCATGGTGGTGGAGTATGGTCGGGTTTAAATCAGAGATCAGTGTTCGGGTGAACGTCAATGATTGATCGATCATTCCGTCAATCTCCTGAATCACCTTGGAATGTGACGGAGGAGTGGTCTCATGGTCTATTTGCCCGAGCTTGAGTCTGCAGGCGATGAGCATTTGGGCGAGATAATCGTGTAAATCATTTGCCAAATTTTGGCGTTCGGATTGTTCGACAAGGGCTAACTTCACCAATATGGCACGCAATTGTTCCTGATGGTAGACCAGGTCTTTTGTCCGTTCGGTCACCAGCTGATTCAAATATGTATTATTTTCCGACAGCCTGTTCCCGCTTTTTACCTCCTCTCGCATTTTGACCGTCATTTCGTTTTGAATCTGCATGAGTTCCACAAACGCGCGCTGGTTGAACTTTTCCGGTTCTTCCCCGATAAGAATGATCGCCTGTTCAGAGTTTTTCTGAACCAGGCAGTCGAATGTGTGAGGGTTTTGAGAGGAATCGATGAAATTGAGCTGAACCCGCTCGTGGTGATTCGAAGTTCCATTTTCAAAGATATGCTGAAGGCGATGTTGGTCGGTGAGGGTGAGAAAGTCCCAAATGGTTATCGTGGCAAATGCTGTTTTGGAAATTTTGAGTTTAGTCAACAGCACGTCATTGTACACCTGAATCCGTCCATCAGGGCTCATGACACAATACACGATGGTATCTGTTTGAGTCAGAAACGCCTCCAAGAGCAAGATGGAATCTCCCAGGAAATCCTGCAATTCACCTTGTTGGCCAATTTGAGGGAGGCGTTCCAGTTCAAGAATTTGCGTCACCGTCGGGTCTAACTTCAGCCCCGTGGGAAGCATGCCGTGAGAAAGACGATGGTCCGGGCTTTTGTGCCAGGCGTGAAAGGTTTCACGATCGGTCCAACGGGTCACCAAATGGAAAATCGTTTGGTCTGAGTGAGGCGTGTAAACTTCCATTCCTAAAAAGCCCGGAACGGCCTCAACCAACCGTGGGCGATTTTGAAAGGCTTCGACCACGTCCCCTTCAAGCCCGTTTGCCACCTTAAATCGGGATATGACTAAGACCATTGATGTGTTTCCATCATGACAAAAGGGCCGTTAAGGATCGTAAATCATACGCAAAGGCATCAGCGCCTACGTCCCGGTAGACTTCCGGAAGTGCACGAAAGGCTGATCCTCCAACCAGGATGCGGGGGGTGGCAGCGGAGGAGAATTGGTTGCGAATATCCCTGATCAAATCTCGTACAATCGGGACTTTTAAAACCATGGTCGCGGAAATTCCGATAAGTGTCGGTTGGAAATCCTTGATCAATTGTAAAATTGCTTGGTGAGGAACATTCACGCCTAAAAATCGGATGTCCCATCCCTGCATTTCCAGCATATCCGCGACCATGTGGGAACCGACTTGATGCAGTTCACCTTCCACACCGGTGATGATCCCTTTCCCTTGCGAGGGTTGGGAAGGTGTCACACACGTATATAAATTGGCCAT
>BQIZ01000222.1 GCA_021604365.1 Nitrospirales bacterium | reverse complement strand
CAGGAAAAAGTCAAGCCCGGGTAAGTCCTTGAATCTGGAGGAATCGTTATGACTTTAACAGCACATAATAATGTCCCACTTCCCTCGTTTATGTATGGCACGGCGTGGAAAGAAGGCGCCACTACCCATCTGGTGCAATTGGCCGTGGCCTCGGGTTTCACAGCCATCGACACGGCCAACCAGCTCATTCATTACCGGGAGGACCTGGTGGGTGAAGCTCTGCTGGCACTCGACAAGCTGGGAGTTAAACGGGAGACCCTGTTTTTGCAAACGAAATTTACTCCGGTGAACGGACAGGACCACCGCACTCCTTATGATGCCTCAGCCGATCTCACCACTCAGGTGCAGCAATCATTTGCCAACTCTCTCACCCACCTCCATACCGACTATGTGAACTCGTATGTCTTGCATGGTCCGTACTCACGATTTGGTTTGGGAGATTCTGACCGTGAGGTGTGGGCGGCCATGGAGGACCTCTATCAAACAGGGAAGACCAAAATGATTGGTATCAGCAATGTCACGGCCGGACAACTCACCCAACTATGTGAAGAGGTAAGGATCAAACCCATGGTCGTGCAGAACCGGTGTTATGCCTCCCATGGATGGGATAGAGAAGTGAGGGGGGTTTGCCAAACTCATGGCATCATTTACCAGGGCTTTTCGCTCCTGACGGCCAACAGAGAGGTGATGGCCGACCCCGATATTCGGACGATCGCTAAACGATTGGGGACGAATCCCGCGCAAGTGATCTTTCGCTTTGCCCTGCAAATAGGGATGCTCCCATTGACGGGCACGACCAGCCAACAACACATGGAAGAGGATCTTCAGGCCGAATCGTTGTCGTTATTGCCTGAAGAGACCGAACTGATTGACACGATCGGCGAATAAACAACTCACCTTCCCTGAGAGGAGGAATGAGGCAACCCTGTTCCTGGAACATTCCCACCGAACTGCGCATGATAGCTTGGGCATGTCGAAGGCAGTCCGCAAACTTCAGAACTGCCTGTTGCCGGCCTTCCTCCTGATCATTTTTCTTCCCTTCTCTACCACACAAGCCGGCACGATACCCGAACTGATGTTGGCTGACATCTATCGGCAGGGTCTTAATCTCAGCCAATACCGGATCAGCGAAAAACTCGACGGCGTCCGCGCTCGTTGGGATGGAACACAATTGATTTCGCGAGGCGGCAATGTGTTTGCGGCACCGGCATGGTTTACCAAAGGATTTCCAGCCGTGCCCTTGGATGGAGAGTTATGGATAGGGCGAAGCCGATATGAAGAAGTATCGTCCATTGTCCGGACACAACAACCCCATGATGGATGGCGAAATGTGCGCTTGATGGTCTTTGATCTCCCGGCACATGGCGGAACATTTGCCCAACGTGTGATCGAGATGAATCGTTACAAGATCGAAGGCAGCTCTCCCTATTTGGGAATCATTGAACAACTGCGGGTCGGGAGCGAAGAAGACTTGTTAAAATGGTTGCACACGGTGACCGATGAAGGTGGTGAGGGATTGATGCTTCACCGGGAAACCGCGTTGTACTCCAGTGGCCGTAGTCAGGATTTGCTGAAGTTGAAATTATTCACTGATGCGGAAGCGACAGTCATTGGATATCGGCCAGGCAAGGGTCAGTTTGCCGGTCAGGTTGGTTCACTCAAGGTACGCACCGATGATGGGGTCATCTTCTTTGTCGGAAGCGGGCTCAGTCACGAGCAGCGGCGTCGCCCGCCACCGTTACAGAGCCGGGTCACCTTTCGTCACCAGGGATTGACGGAAAACGGCATCCCTCGCTTTCCGGTTTTTCTACGGATCCGCGATGAGGAACCCCAGTAGCCAAAGTGTTCTGCACACAAGGGTATTCGATATCCATGGCTTGGCTCCTCATAGATTCATGGGCTGTTCAAAATGGCCGTGCAGAGAGGTAGGTTGAGCCCTTCGAGCAATGAGAACGCCGCTGATGAGCTTTTTCAACAGTCCACCTCAGTAACCTTCCCGCTTTACACAGTAGTTGCCTAACTCCAGGCTATCTCGCTGACATGCTCTTGTCAGGAGCTGATGATGCCCAGGTGAATCGGTGACGGCGGCAAAGCTCAACTGTTGGCATCGCCGAAAACTGTAAATCAGTGCGGCAGACGTTTTAATCAACCCAAACCCATATTCAAATGCCAGGTCCTCCCGTTCAGACAATCGTCTTCGGCTCATGGCTTGAAGGGTTTCAACGCTGTAAGGCACGAACTCCCTTTCTGGTTGTTGGAATGCGACCAAGAGTGCAGAGTCTGTCGGGACGGAACTTCGACCTTGGCTATCCTGGGAAAATGCCACCAACCCTCGCTGAAACCGTCGATCATCCTTCAAAGCCTCATGAAAGATCGATCGCCAAAAAGGATCGGCGAGATCCTGATTGACCGCCGCAACCATCGCCGGACTCAGCGGCCCACTGACATTATGCCCTTGGATGATTCTACCGCTCTCTAAGAGATCCGGATAATAATCTCCCATCCGGTCCGGAAACCCTGTTGCCCCCATAAATGGGGTTAATTGCAAGGCCATAAAATCCAGAAAATGGACATGCGAATAGTTCTCCAAAAGCTGATGGAGAGTCTTTTCATGACAAAGGTGAAAGGGATAATACAGCGCATCCATGGGGAGAGAGCCTCGCAAATTTGTCTCAAGGATTTTGAGGTGAGTTGAATGCTGTCCTAGGATGTGATGTGGAAGTAGGACAACCATTTCCGGCGCAATCCCGGTTTTGAGAAAAGCTACGAACAGTTACGACATGGTTTTCCTCCCACCGGTGGATAGTATTCTACCGGGACTCAGCACAGCGTCAGGCTTCAATACGTGAGCAACAAGGATGTCCGTAAAACTATGACAACTCCCATGTCTTGCCGGACCTCTCTAACCGTGAGTATTTCACCCGCCCACATGAGCCTGAAGAATTTGAGAACCGGCAATCAACGGATCAGCCGGAGCCAGTTGCAAGGCCTTTTTAAAATGGTTCGTGGCCTCACCGTGATTCCCCAATTTATCCAATGCGAGCGCAAGATTGTAATGAGCTTCCGGAAGGTCAGCATTCGCAGCTATAGCCTTCGAAAAATGTTCTTGGGCCACATCCCAATGCCCCTGCTGAAAATGATTGACCCCTTCCTCATTTTCTGCTGCACCGGCGACACCGGCCATTGCCATCAGAGCACCTTCCACCTGTGGAGTTTCGGCCATGCCAGGAACTTCGGCCGTCGACATTGGTGTGCTTTCCGCCTTGGGCTCCGGTTTCGTTTCTTTCCCGTATTCGCCGGAATCGCATCCACTCCATACCAACATCAAGAGAAACAGTACTCCGAGACCCAAAGATCGATAATTCATTGAGTCCTCCTTGTTTGAATGGTGATCAACGGTATGATGAACCGAGGTAAACTCCCTGAATAATTACCTTCACGATTTGGGTCGAGCAATGTCAATAGCGACCACATATCCATCATCTCGCTCCTAATGGCGCAAAAGGACAAATATACTTCTGCTTACAGTGAAGATTGGGCTGCCTTCCTCCTTGCTTCATGTGTTGACGAACATCATTCTGGGCGCACCATCTCTCTCCGTGAGAATGTACGGTTGTGCTGTCAGGTCCTTCCAAACCAGTGCATCAACCAATCCCTTCCTAAGAAGTGAATGTTCTCTGAGAATGCTGATCAGAAGTCCGATTAATCTTCTGTTGATGCTCCATAATTATGTGAGCATGACTACATTCAGAAAAAAATTATGCTCCTCTTTGGTTGGGAAATACACCTCCAACAGTTGATACATTTCCCTTGAAAATATTCCACCCACTTGACTCCATGAATTTTGAAATTATCTTTTAATCA
The DNA here is from genome assembly GCA_021604365.1 of Nitrospirales bacterium. Taxonomy (GTDB): domain Bacteria; phylum Nitrospirota; class Nitrospiria; order Nitrospirales; family UBA8639; genus Nitrospira_E. The sequence continues at coordinate 1,732 of BQIZ01000222.1, read as the reverse complement.
ACATCGATGCATGTTTTACCTTCGAGGGTATCACGACGATTCAGCAAGTTTGTGAAGGATTGAGGGATGTTACGAGAAGTACAATGAGGAGGGATAAACGATGATCATTCGAAAATTAGAGAATTGGCCTTTTGAAGGGTTACGCGGTGAGTTTTCAGAATTCGATCAGATCCAACGTTACCTTGGTCGACTGTTCAGTGATCGAAGCCAAGCCAATGGCCGGGAAACCCCGGCAGGAGTCTATCCGCTTTTGAATGTCTCACATGATAGCGAGAATGTATATGTTCGATCGGAAATATCCGGTATGACGCTCGATCAGTTGGATGTTTCCGTAACAGGGCGAAGTCTTACTGTCTCGGGTGAGCGGGCGATTCCCGATGAAGATTCGAATGTGCGATATCATCGCAAAGAGCGGGAAGCCGGTAAAATCCGGCGACAGTTAACGTTACCCACGGATGTGGACCATGAGCGGGTACAAGCCAAATATCAACACGGCATTTTGATGGTGGTCCTGCCTAAAGCAGAAAAATCTAAACCTAAAAAAATAGCCATCAGCGAATAAAGATTGACATGAAGGTGGGAGATGGGGGAAGCATCATTCAATACCAAAGGAGGATGAACACATGACAACGCAGACTCAGGACATACAAGTGCGGGATAAACGGGAAGTCAAATCGGATGCGGAACAAACGATCCCTGGTCGGGTATTTTCACCCAATGTTGACATATTTGAAGACGATCAGGCCCTGACCATTGTGGCGGATATGCCAGGGGTGCCACCCGAAAATGTTTCAATTGATCTTCGAAACGATGTGCTTTCCCTGAGCGGTGTGCCGTCAGTCTCTGTTACTGAGAAAGAGGAACATGTATTACACGAGTTTGCCACCGGAAAATATTTTCGACAATTTACTCTTTCTGAAGTGATTGATCAGGAACATATTGATGCCAAATTGAATAATGGAGTCTTGCGAGTGACGCTGCCCAAAGTGGGGCCTGCCAAACCTCGCAAGATTGAAATTACGGAAGGATAACCAGATCTCGGCATTAAAAAGGGAGCCGTTCGATGAAGCGGCTCCCTTTTTTTTCGTGTGTGATCCGCTCTTGAGGATTTAGACATTTCAAGCCCACCGAAAGACTGATGGGAAGACCACTGCAGTAGAAAAATGCCTAAAAGAAGACTGAATTCCGTGGGTGAATCATTGGAAAATCTAGGGTCTCCTATTTCTCCTTCATGGTCACCTTGAATTAGTAATGCGAGAGAGTGAGTCCGCTTTGTCCCATTCCATCGTGAGCGACAATATAAACCGCATCTCCATCGTAGACCTTAGTTTCTTCACTCGCGATTCGCTTATTGACCGTCACCATGACTTTTTTTTCTTTTAGCAACTGAAATATTTCCCGTAGGGGTTTGCCTTGTTTCCTAATCAGTTGCTTAACGGAGATGGAATCAGGAACCTCGCATCCAAGGGCTCGCTCTCCATCAACGGTCTGCAAATCACCCATTAACGTAATGGTAACCATAATTTCCTTTTGTTCATCATCAATAATGCTCCTGTGTATTTGAGAGATCGAGAACATTTTTCGTTCAGGCCCTGAAATAAACAGCCCCTACGGCACGGTTGCGATAATTCGAACCGGTCCTCCTGAACCGCCTTGAATCTTCATCGGGAGGGCCGTCACGCGAGCGCCTCGAGGTGGTAACCGTCCGAGTTGCGCCACATTCTCCAACGCA
>BQIZ01000221.1 GCA_021604365.1 Nitrospirales bacterium | reverse complement strand
ACCAGGTACTACAAACGCATTTTTGGCTTCTTTATAAGCCAAAGCCGCAAAATCATCAAGAATTTGCGTCGCAATTTTCTTGGTGACATCCGCTTTTTTAGCCAGGTGATCGGCAATCTGGGACTTTGTCATGGCCTTTCCCATACACATTTCCTCCTCAATTGAATTGTTTAGTAAGAGACACCATTTGTTGATTCTAAGATTCCAAGGAAGGATTGCCTTGTCTGTCATTTTGGAGAAAGAGTTTAATGCGGGAACACCTTTCCCCTCTGTCACAACGGCGCCAGAGTCTACCGAATGCCTCAAAAACTGTCAACAAAAAACAAGCCCAGTGCGGGGAATATTCTTTTACCATAATTTTTCCAATGATTCTTCTGCCTTGCTGCCTCGGCTTTTACCGCGGTAAAGTAGCGAGAATACACATTTTACCTATTTTAGTCATACGTGCAATTGGCACAACACTCACGAGGCATTGATCATGGCAAAAGAGTTACCTGTTCTCCCCTCCCCCAAACAATCAGAAACTCCCGAAAAGGAAGAACTGACGTATTCACGGGTGTTTTGCACGCGGGAAGATAGCCCACCACTGAAGTTGCTTTTAGACTTTCTCAAATCCAAGAATCAGGTTCCGCTGATTCCCAAAATGGATCCGGCCGCCCTTGAGGATTGGGATTGGGTTCATATATCCCTCGGTTATAGCCGTGAGAGGAAACCCATTCAATTATTTTGCGTGCGCAACCGTGGCACCTATCAGGACGTGTTTGAAGGAGAAAAAACCTCTTTTTTCAATCGTATAACTGTCTTTGATGATGTAGAAGCTGAAATTGCCCGAGAATGTATTTCAACAGCTCGCTTCATCGCCACCACCCAAATGGTGAAAAAAGATATGACTGATGAGGGCTATGATTTTAACGGCTGGATTCTGGAATTTTTTCAGGAAAACTGCAATGGCATTGTGCAAATCGACGGACAGGGGTTTTATTCCCCGAAGGGCGATCTCATCGTGGATATGGAAGAAGTCGCTGAAACAGGCGATGATATTGCCCCTACACCCAAAACAGATACACAACCATTGTCCTAAAAATCATTGTAGTTCAATTCTGTTCCGGAGTAGCTCTTGATCCGAGGGCCGAGTCCACGCAGCCCGAAAATGTACGTTGCCCCATACCCGGAAGTCCATTCCGATAGCCCCATCCATCTTTCAACACCTCCACGAGTGCTCCGTTTTCAAAGCGTGACGGGTCCTCAACGACATCTTCACGGCACACCAAAATGTCAGCGCGTTTCCCCTCCACGAGTGTTCCCGTATCAGTTTGTCCAAGTTGATCTGCCGCCAACCCCGTCGCTCCGAACCATGCCGCCAGAGGCGTTATGCCCTCTGCGATTAATGCAACCAACTCCATGTAATTCCGGCCATGCATATCGGGTAACACCGGATCAGTGCCAGCCAACAGTTTGAGCCCGCTGGTTTGCGCAGATTTGACTGCCTGGGCATGGCTCTCGGCCACCTGTCGAACTTTGGTGCGAATGAAGTCATTAAATCCCTCTGAATGAGCCAATCTCTGTCCCACCCAGGCAGTCGGAGTCACCACGCACCCTTTCGCATATGCGAGTTCGGCAAGATCCTCATTCATAAATGAAATATGTTGGATATCTTTCACTCCAGCTTGAATGGCCAATTTGATGCCATTATAACTATGGGCATGGGCCGCCACATACATCCCACGCCCAGCCGCTTCATCACAAATCGCTTCCACTTCCTCAAGAGTAAAATCTCGATGCTCCAAATGGTCGGAAGGGGACACCACCCCTGGACTGGCACAAATTTTCACAAGATCACCCCCGCAGGCGGCAATCTCCCTGACCCGCTTGCGACATTCCCACGGTCCATCGACGATACTCGACGGACGACCGGGACCAGCGGGCCACAGACGGGAAAGCGCCCCACAGCAACGATCCGGCCCTCGAAAATCCGCATGCCCTCCGGTGGTGGAGAGCATACAAATAGCCAACTTGAGACGTGGACCCAACATCACCCCCTGATCCACAAGCCGCTTCAGGACAGAGGTGGCTCCACCCACATCCCGCAATGTCGTCACGCCTCCCTGTACTAATGTGCGATATAAGATACGTTCGGCCCAAAACGGGGCCTCCGGGGAATTCATTCGGTCCAGTTCAGCATTTCCCACTCCCCAAAGAGTCACATGTCCATGACAGTCGATAAGTCCAGGGGTAACGGTATAGGTCGCGCAGTCGATCCGCTGAACATCAGATCCTTGCGGACGAGCAGGGTTATGTGGAGAAACCGCCTTGATGGTTCCCTCATCAATCCACACATCTACCCGTTCGTGAATAGACTCAGATGTTGCAGATGTCCCATCATAGAGTTTGTGAATATTTGAGAGAACAATCATGATATTCCTCTCCTCAAGATATAAATGTTACTAATTCCCTCTAGATTTCTCTACCGTATATACGCCAAGATCCGCAACATATTCGATAAAGCTCATTTCTGTGGAAATCTTCCCGACAAACAAGGGATGTACACCGTCTTCCCTCTGAGCACACCTCGACCTGATCGCGTTCATTTTTTAACACCTGGGCATTAACCACATTAACAGGATTAGTCGGCATGTAAATTTTGCGGATTCATCACAAACATGATAACCTCCGAAGGTACTGCCTCATCTCCTTTCTCTATTCATGAAAGACGCATTTGTCAGTTATGTTTTCTTCCGAGTATCACTCGAAATATTTCACCATTAGTTCCGAACAAAAACCCGTTCTTTTCTCAACAGGGTTAGCGCAACAACCTTCCCAACTTCTTGAGGGATATCCTTCAACATCACATGAGGTATAGCCAAGCATGACCACGTTCGCCCACCGCCATATCGGATCCAGTGAGAACCAAATCCAGGAAATGTTGGGAGCACTGGGGCTGTTTTCTCTCGATGCCCTTGTGCAAGCCACGGTTCCACAGGATATTCGCCTAGCCCAGTCATTGAATTTGCCAAAGGCACAATCTGAGGAAGAGGTACTTTCTGAACTCCGCCACCTGAGCGCACGGAATCAGATCTATCGATCTTTTCTCGGCATGGGCTATTACGATTGCCTGACCCCACCGGTGATTGGACGGAACATTCTGGAAAATCCCGCATGGTATACCCAATACACGCCCTATCAAGCGGAAATTGCCCAGGGACGATTGGAGGCGTTGCTCAATTTCCAAACGATGGTCGCCGATCTGACCGCACTTCCTCTGGCGAATGCTTCACTGTTAGACGAAGCCACGGCGGCGGCGGAAGCCATGAGTATGTGTCGTGCGCTCAGCACCCTGCATGGACGGACTTTTTTCGTCGCAGATGATTGTCATCCGCAAATCATTAGCGTCCTGCAGACTCGAGCCAGGCCATTGAATATCTCAATTACCGTGGGGAATCCAGACACATTAAATTTTTCAAACGATGAGACCTTCGGAATTCTCCTCTCCTATCCATCCACTGACGGTACGATCCGCTCTTATGAAGCTTTGGTCCACCAGGCACATGAATCCGGTGCACTCGTCGTGGTCAGTACCGATCTCCTTGCCTTGACCCTCTTAGTACCCCCGGGTGAATGGGGAGCGGATATTGCGGTTGGGTCGTCGCAACGATTTGGAGTTCCGCTTGGCTATGGCGGTCCCCACGCGGCATTTCTGGCAACAAAAGAGGCCTTTAAACGACACATCCCAGGCCGGATGGTGGGAGTCTCCAAAGACGCTCACGGTCACAAGGCGTATCGCCTGGCCCTCCAAACCCGAGAACAACATATCCGGCGCGATCGAGCGACGAGTAATATTTGTACCGCCCAGGTGCTGCTGGCAAATATTGCCGGTATGTATGCGGTCTACCATGGCCCGGAAGGATTAAAGAGCATCGCTAACAATGTTCATCACCTTACTACGCTCACAGCTGAAGGTCTTCGTCACTTGGGATGTCAACTCGACTCCAATGCCTTCTTTGATACCCTCCGGATTCGGTGCCCTCACCTGAGCCCGGCAAAAATAATCAAAAATGGTCAGCAGAATCTCATCAATCTTCGGCAATATGCCGACGGGTCCTTTGGCATCGCGTTGGATGAAGCAACCACCATCACAGATGTGAGCCAGCTCCTGACCCTCTTTACCGACAAGGAGTCACTTCCCTTCTCATTAAACGATCTGGCGGAACAGCTCGGTTCATCCATCCCAACGACCTTTCAACGACATTCCTCCTTTCTTACCCATCCTGTTTTTCAGGATTATCATTCCGAGCACGAATTGCTCAGGTATATGTATCGGCTACAATCGAAAGACCTCTCCCTCGTCCATTCCATGATTCCATTGGGATCATGCACCATGAAGCTCAATGCGACGGCGGAGATGGTTCCTGTGACATGGCCGGAATTCAGTCGGCTACACCCTTTTGCCCCCAGCGACCAGGCGCAAGGGTATCAGTCGTTGTTTCAGCAATTGGAAGCATGGCTCGCCGAGATCACCGGGTTTGAGGCTGTTTCACTTCAACCCAACGCCGGCTCGCAAGGGGAATATGCCGGATTGATGGTCATTCGGGCCTATCAAGAGGAGCGGGGGCAAGGACAACGGAATGTCTGCCTCATTCCGGTATCGGCGCACGGGACCAACCCTGCGAGTGCCGTTATCGCCGGATTGAAAGTTGTTCCTGTCGCCTGCGATAGCCATGGAAACATCGACCTTCAGGATTTAGAAGCTAAGTCTGCCCAATACCATGACACCTTGGCCTGTTTAATGGTGACATACCCATCGACCCATGGCGTGTTTGAAGAAAGCATTCGCAAGGTCTGTGAAATTGTCCATGCTCATGAAGGTCAGGTGTATTTGGATGGCGCTAATATGAACGCCATGGTCGGCCTGGTCCGCCCGGGTGCGATTGGGGCCGATGTGTGCCATCTCAACCTGCATAAAACCTTTTGCATCCCCCACGGTGGAGGAGGTCCAGGGATGGGCCCCATTGCCGTCGCACCTCACTTGTCCCCCTTTCTACCAGGTCATCCCTTGGGACAAGTGGGAGGATTAAAAGGCATCGGGCCCATCGCCGCTGCTCCATATGGCAGCCCGAATATTCTTCCTATCTCGTGGGTCTTCATCAAACTCATGGGCAGCGAAGGACTGACTAAAGCCACGCAAGTGGCCATCTTAAATGCAAACTATATGGCCAGCCGATTGGTTAAATATTATCCTGTGCTCTTTACCGGGAAAAACGGCATGGCGGCTCACGAATTTATCTTAGACCTTCGACCTTTCAAAAAATCCGCAGAGGTAGAAGTCGAAGATGTGGCCAAACGGCTCATGGATTTCGGGTTTCATGCTCCCACGATTTCGTGGCCCGTCCCCGGCACCCTGATGATCGAACCGACTGAAAGTGAATCCAAAGCGGAATTGGATCGATATTGCGACGCACTCATCCTGATCCGCCAGGAAATTGCCGAGATTGAGGAGGGACGTCTACCTCGCGACAATAATCCCTTAAAACATGCGCCTCATACGATTGAAATCATCGCCCAATCCGAATGGCCACACCCCTATACCCGGGAAACCGCCGCATTTCCAGCTCCCTGGTTACG
>BQIZ01000220.1 GCA_021604365.1 Nitrospirales bacterium | reverse complement strand
TCACCAGATTTTACCATCAAGTCAATGCCAGGGTGGGCTATCAGGGGGAGTGAGGAGGTTTCTCCAGATGTCTTAAATTGATGGAAAACCAGGCTCGAACCAATTACACAGCACCATCGATATTTCCCCTCTAGAAAATTTTCTCATTTTGAACTGAAAAGTTTCCTATTAAATTCAAAAAAGCATTCGCCCATTTTTGCTCATTGAAAACCTGACTGATTAGAATTAGGCTCGCAATCTCAGATTCCCTGAACCAGAAGAAACCTGATTTTTGTCGGAATCACCGCCCATTTTAATATGCGGGATTTTTGCGCATTCTTGAATTTCCTCACTCAGGCACAAAAACGCCAAACAGAATTGTCATTTTCCAATCCTCTTCAGCGGTCATGTGCGGGAACCTTTCTTGGATGTCTGTCTGGATTTCTCGACAGTCCAAAGTGGTCAGGATTGCTCAGTGCCCTGCTGAATACCTTTTTGCTTGAGGAGGCGGGAGAGGTAGGTACGTTGAAGCCCCAGAAGCTCTGAGGCTTTGGTTTGGCTCCAATTGCTCCGACGCATGGCTTGCTCCAGAATCCGGGTGCCGAATCGGTCCAAGGATTCATGGTAGGGGAGGTTGTCGACCTCATCGAGTTCCTCTTTTCCTCCACCCAGTCCCAAAAGGTCTGGAAAAATTTCTTCATCTACTCCCAACACCACCGCTCGAGCAATAGCATTGTCCAGTTCCCGAATATTGCCGGGCCATGCGTAACATCGCATTGTTTGGATGGCAGACTTGGAAAAACTCCTCTTCCGTTTTTTCATTTCTCGCATGTGGCGCGCTAAAAAATGTTCGGCAAGAGGAATGATATCCTCGGGACGGTCCCGCAATGGCGGTAATATCAAGTTCACGACATTCAGCCGGAAATACAGGTCTTCCCGAAAAGTCCTCTCTTTGACCGCTCGCTTCAGATCCTTGTTAGTGGCCGCGATCACCCGAATATTGACGCGGACCAATCGCGTCCCTCCTACCCGTGGAAACTCATGATCCTGAAGGACCCTGAGTAATTTTGCCTGAAGCCCCAGCGGCATATCCCCGATTTCATCCAGGAAGACGGTTCCCCCATCCGCCGCTTCGATTTTCCCTTTCTGGAGAGAATCTGCACCGGTAAATGCCCCCTTTTCATGACCAAAGAGTTCGTTCTCCAGGAGGGTATCGGTGAGAGCCACACAATTGATGATACTGAATGGCATTTCCCGCCGGTCACTCCATTGGTGTATTGACCGCGCAAACAGCTCCTTCCCCGTCCCGCTTTCTCCTAACAGCAACACCGTGGCGTCAGCCTCGGCAGCCCGTTTGGCCAACTCCACCATTAAATGCACCTGAGAGCTATTCCCAACGATTTGGCTATACCGGCTTTCTACTTCCGTGCGCAGCGCGGCAACCTGCCGCCCTAACGCTTCCCGCGTTAAAGCTTTTTTGAGGACGAGAGCCAGATGGTCCAACTCAATAGGTTTCGTGAGAAAGTCATACGCTCCCGCTTTCATGGCTTCAACGGCTTTGGAAATTGTGCCATGAGCCGTCATGACCACCACAGGCAATGGGAGACACTCGCTTCCGCCAAATGCCTGAGAATCAGCCTCTCCATTCTTTTTCACAAGGATTTTTGCTAATTGGTGCAATACTTCCATGCCGGCCATCTCTGGCATTTCCAAATCCAACAGCATGAGGTGAGGAAAATCCTGCTCATATCTCTCCAAGCCTTCCTTGCCATTTCCAGCGGAAATCGTGTCATAACCCAGAGCTTCTAAGCGATCCGTCAGCATGAGGACAATGTCGGGATGATCATCGACGATGAGAATTTTCTTTTTCATGAAGGTTCTACTCCTTAAGCCCGCACCTGATTGTCCCGTGTCTATAAAATCGCAGTCACGTTAGAACCCATTACCTGCCAAGCGCCTCCAGCACGGCTGCGGCCAAAAGCGGAACCATCAATTCATGATGGCCGGTCAGCGCATATCCTTTCCCACCTTTTTGCGTTGGGCGTTTGACGACATTGGTCATCGGGCGGTAATGCGGGAGAAAATCCATATTCACCGTCGTAATCTGTTTTAAGGCTCGTCCCAGATTCCTGCCCAACGTCACGGTCTTGAGAAAGACTTCCGGCATCATGACCGCTGATCCCAAATTAATATACACGCCCCCTTCCATCTTCGACACCACTGCGGCCAGCTTGCGAAAATCCAATAATGAGCCACCACCAATCGCTTCGCCGTTTGCATGGGGGTGCATGTGAATGATATCGGTCCCGATCGCCACATGCACCGTCACCGGAAGACCAAGTTGCGCACCGGCCGCCAGCAAACTCCATCGCCGATGTGGAAATTGCTTTGGATGCTTCAGGAGATACCGGCCGACCCCTTCTCCAATGCCCAAACCTTCTTGCCATCCCAGCACAATCGCCTCATTGAGAATGCGTCCCGTGTCTTCTGCCATGCCAAATCGTCCGGAATCAATTTCGGCTTCAACCTCCTCCGAGGTTTTCCCAAGATAGGCTAACTCAAAATCATGGATAATGACGGCCCCATTCATGGCTACCGCGGTAATTACGCCCTTTCGCATCAGGTCCACGACAATGGGATTAAGACCGACCTTGGTCGGATGGGCGCCCATGCCGAGGATCACCGGTCTTCCCCGCCGTCTGGCATCAACAATCGCCGCGACCACAGCGCGGAAAGTTTTGCCTGCTAAAATATCCGGCAGGGTTTTGAGGAAGGCTTGAAAGGTACCCGCCCGCCGCCAAGGGGAGCCAAAATCCCCCATCTTCACTTTGGAGTGACGAGTTTGAAGCGGGTAGGTACGAATCCGGGCGAGATTCAGCTTCGGGGACGCACCGGTTGGTAATGATTTAGCCCTGGTCACCAAATAGACGCTCTTCAATAAATTCGCACAAAACGTGCCCCAGCGTAATGTGACATTCTTGAATACGTGCCGTCACCGAAGAAGGGACCCGAAAACAATAATCGACGAGATCTCCCACTTTACCCCCGGTTGCGCCTGTCCAGGCTACTGTGACAAGACCACTGTCGGTGGCGGCTTCCACCCCACGGATCACGTTCAGGGAGTTCCCGCTGGTGCTAATGGCAATAGCCACATCCCCCTTGCGGCCATGCGCCTTTATTTGCCGGGAGAAAATATCTGTATAGTCATAATCATTCGCAATACAGGTAATGGCAGCCATATCGCAGGCTAACGCCAGGGCAGGAAGGGGATCTCGATCGCGTCGATACCGACCCACGAACTCGGCGGCAAGATGCGAGGCATCCGTCGCACTCCCACCATTCCCAAAGAGCAAGACCTTTCGGCCTTCACGAAATGCACGGATCAGCAATTGACCAATTACAACGACACGTTCCGCGTGGGTCCGGATAAATTCATTTTTGACATCGGCACTGGTTTCAAAGGCCTGAATGACCGCATCAATATTCATCGTGGCCGATTCTATCAGGATAGGAATCAAATTTCACACTGCGCGAAGAGAAATACCGGAATTCCCCGTTGAGAGCATCATATCCAGCATCGGTTTTCTTGCCGGGCTCCTCAACCGATGATATAGTCGACCCATTGTGAGTGCCCATATCCCCACCAAAGCACTCCTACTTGCCATTCAAGCCGACCCTACGTCCGCCATCGCCATTGTCCGGCACTTGAATCCTGACATGGTATGTTTTTTTCTGCATGAGTCCCATAAACAGGTCGTGGAATCTCAGATCCCTCCGGCCTTGTCACGCATGCCACAGCGTTGGGATTGGATCTTCACCCCTTCCCTTGAAAGTTTTTCTGCATGCCAGAAAGCCCTGGCTCATGGGCTTGGCCCTTTGTTAACCACCTGGAACGTGATGCCCGGGGAACTGGTGATTGATATTACCAGCGCGACCGTTGGCATGGCCTCCGCCATGGTGCTGACAGGATTTCCCTTTTCCACCAAAGTGTTGTCGTTTCCCGGCCATCCTTTTCCATCTGGTGACCGGGCCGTCGAAGCGATCACCAAATTGTTGTCGCAATCTGAAGCCTCTGTAAATCCTTGGGACGAAGAAGCGCCGCATCTGCGACACGAGACTTGTTACCATTTCAATCATGGTTCTTATGATGCGGCGGTTAAAGGGTTTCACACGTTAGAACATCGAATCAGCGGCGGGCTGAAACCCTTTTATCGGGCCCTGGCCGATGTGGCACAGGGCTATGGCCTGTGGGATCAACTCCTGTATCGTCCTGCCTGGGAAAAATTAAAAGGCGGGACCAAAGCCTTGGAACTGGCCTCCGTGTGGGGCGGCCCTCCGGGCATGGATCGCCTCATTCACCTCCTCAAAGCAAACCTCACGTTCCTTGAACGAATCGTGCTGGATTCGAAAGATATTAAGCCTGCGGTGGCTCTCGACTTATTGGCATGGGCAAAACGCCGTGGAGATCGCGGGCGGGATCTGGAAGTTGCCACTCACGTCCTCCTTCGAGCCTTGGAAGCCTTTGCTCAATCCCGTTTGTATACCCAGTACCACCTGAAAAGTTGGGATGTGAACCTCGAACAACTCCCGGAGGACCTGCGAGAAACCTGTCGAAGGCAATATCTAAATGAAATTGATGGGAAATATCGCCTTCCTTTACAGGCGCAATTTCAGGCGTTGGCTGCGCTTGGAGATCCCATGGGGCAACGCTTTGTCACAGATTGGTCTAAAATGAAATCCTTATTTGATGCCGCTGATCATGCCCTACTGGGTTACGGATTTGAACCCATAAAACCTGAACGCTTCCACCAGCTCTATGACCTGGTGATTAAATTAAGTGGCGTGGCTCCCGCCGACCTTCCAGAATTTCCAACCATGAATGTGTAGCGGAGGCAACCGGCCGGAATGGAGGTACGGATCTATTATGAAGATACAGACTGTGGAGGAGTCGTCTATTATGCCAACTATCTAAAATACTTTGAACGAGCCCGAACGCATTACTTCGATAGTCATGGCCTGTCGGTTGCCGCATTAATACAAGAAGGAACTGAATTTCGCGTGATACGCGCTGAACTTTCTTATCGATCAGCCGCCACCTATGGAAACATCCTGGATGTCGAGACGACGGTAGCGGCCGATCGACGAACATCTCTCACGTTTTCCCATGTCATCAAAGATCGCACCAGCAAAAGATTGGTCGTGGAAGGTTCGGCAACCCTTGTGGCCGTGGATACCAACGGCAAAATCAAACGCCTCCCACCTCCTATCCTGAAAGTCCTGGGCCTCCCCTTAGGGTTCACTTCCTCCTGAGATCACATTCCTATGGCTCTCGTCGATTCTCGACAACCGGGAATAATTCTGACGTTTCCTCGTCTACCTTATGCAGAGGCCTGGGAGCTTCAACAATCTTTGGCAACTCAACGTCTCGAAGACCGTCGGCCCGACACATTGGTATTGACCGAACACGAACCTGTTATCACATTGGGACGAACAACCAAGCCTGAACATTGGGAGCCTCGCTGGACCGAACTGCAGGACATGGGAATCCACCTTCATCAGACCGGGCGAGGCGGATCGGTGACCTATCATGGCCCCGGACAGTTGATCGGATATCCGATTCTACGCCTTCGAAATTTCTGTCCTGGTCCCAAAATCTATGTCCAGCAATTGGAGGAGGTCCTAATTCGCACCTTAGGG
>BQIZ01000219.1 GCA_021604365.1 Nitrospirales bacterium | reverse complement strand
AATTTTATAACTTTATGGGTTGGGTTTCGTTAATCGTAGGTGCAGCCTTGTTTATCATTCCGGGATTGCCTGGAACGCCGGTTCTGCTTCTTTCCAAATACTTCTTCTCCATCTAAAGTGAAAGAATGCAGGATTTTGTATTTGAAAAGCCATAGAAGGTTTAACCGGACGAATTCAAAGGGGGGATGCCAGGTCCTTTCTGTCTGAAATTCTCGCATCATTCTTGGGAGTGCCTGCGGCCTTTTTGGTCTGAGGCGCCTTAGCCGTTTAAGGCTTTGGGTTACACACCCAAGGATAGCAAAAATCTAGAGCCCCATGCCTTTGGCACGGGGCTCTTTTTATTCGGATTGTAGAAACCTGTTACGAATACAACCGGGGAGAAAAGAGAGAGTCTCATTGACCCCTCAAAGAAAGAATTTCATGACGGGCTAAACGAGCCTGATGAGTTCAAGCGCCAAAGTTTCCCGATGGGTCCGTTGAAAAAAGCCGCCAGCGGCGTACCCTGCCTTCACGCTCCCCGCTCAATCCAGCTTTGGCGCGCAAGGGCGCCGGCAGGTCGCCATTTTTCCGTGCTCACGTAGATGGATTTTCGCATCCACTTAATGGATAATCAAACGCGCCGGGGTTCCATCAACGACGTCCTTGCATCGCAGCATTTCTCCTCCATCCCTGAAGGTGCGGAATGAGATTATGGTATCGGAACATCCTCTGGAAGATAATCCTCCTTGCATTTCTCTTTAATCCTGGAGAATTGTCGGCACAGGAACCCGCCGTGACGCCGTCCATCTCCAAGGCTTCAACGCCCCAACCTGCCGTCCCGCATTTGGCCGATCTTATCCCCCAAGGCACGGCTTTAATCAATCGATTTGCTAAGCTTGAAACGGTGCTCAAGAGCGGATTAGATCCCTTGGAGGTTCAGAGCCAACTGGTGGAAATCGATTCGAACCTCAAGAAATACGCTGCCAAGCTCCAAAAGCTCAAGACCACATCAATCGCCGGTGGTGGTCAATTGATGAAACTGCAATTGGAAATGACCAGCACGGCTGAAGTGCTCAATGGGATCAATCAGTCTGTGACAGAACAATTAAGAACACTGGTGGATCTACAAAACGAGTGGGTGAAGGAACAAGAGCATTGGGAAGTATGGCGAGCGGCATTGCTTTCAGACGAGTCCCCTTCCGAGGTCAAAGGCACCTTTGACAAAGCCGCCCACACCATCGACAAGGCTCTCGGTCTCATCCTGCCCAAGCTTCAGCCTTTGCTGACCCTGCAAAAGGAAACCGGCCGGCACCAGATCAAACTCAAGACGCAGACGATTGAGGTACGCAGTATCCATATGCCGGCGCAGAGTGGTGCAACCACAGGCGACAGCTCTCCCCCCATGTTCTCATCCGCCTATGTGTCGCAACTCCGCGCAGCGCTCCGCAGTCCCCTGAATGTCAAGCTGGATCAGATGGTACGAGCCGATCTGGCCTTCTTTACCAGACAAGGCTGGATCCTGCTTACCCAAGTTGTGCTCTCCCTCGTCCTCGTGCTTGTGCTTTTCCGTCAGCGGCCCCAGCTGGCAGATTCCGAGCGCTGGCAATTTGTGGCCCGACGGCCTATTGCTGCTGGTCTTTTTACCATACTGTTGTTGGGGGCTCCATTTTATACCGGGCCGCCCGTCTCGTTTATGTTTGCCTTTGTGCTTATGGCGGGAGTCGCCTTCGCCCGGCTACTGGGTAGCCTACTGACCACGGGCTGGCGCACGCAACTAATTTACTGGCTGCTAACTCTTATGATCCTGACCCGGCTGTTCTACGTGCTGGATCTGGCCACGCCTCTGTTTCGGTTGTATTTTCTCGTAGCGGCTCTGCTGACCCTGATCTTCTGTCTGCGGTGGACCACAAAAAAATCTCACGGGGGAGATACTCCACGCTTTCCCGGGTTGTTTGCCCTAGCTGCAGCCTTCTTGACGGTGATCGTGTTTTCTGAGGTATTTGGGGAAGCTGAGCGAGGGGAATATCTCTTTAATACGTCGCTCCGCACCCTTCTGACTCTGTTTGCCTTTGGACTGTTGACATACCTCATACGGGGTGGTTTGGAAGGCGCTGTCCATAGCTCTTTCCTACAAACCATTCCCCTGGTGCGCAGAAATGCGGCCAACATTATAGGGCGCATGGGGCTGTTAGTGTCCGTGCTTATTGGGGTCATTGTCTTGGCTTTCTGGCTGGAGATCTGGGGGGTATACGACAGTCCAGGCAATGCTCTCAGGGAGCTACTCGCTTGGGGCGTCAGCATCGGTGGTCAAGATTTAACTGTTGGCCAGGTCATTGCCGGGTTTGGTGCCATGGGTGTCATCCTTCTCATCTCGTGGCTGATGCAGCAGCTGCTTATAGAGGACGCGCTGGGAACACGGCATGTGGAAAGAGGCATCCGGTTTTCAATCGGCCGCTTAATCCATTTTGTCCTGGTTTTCGTAGGAGGTATCGTCGCGCTCCTAATCCTCGGCGTTGATCTCGCCAAACTCACGCTCCTCGGGGGGGCGCTGGGAATCGGGGTTGGCCTTGCAGCCAAAGATCTGCTGTCGTGCTTTTTTGGCGGATTGATGATTTACCTGGATCGTCCGTTTGCGGTGGGTGACTGGATCCGTTCACCCGATCGCGAAATCGAGGGAACGGTGGAGAAGATCGGCGTGCGCCTGACGCGGATTCGGACGTTCGACCAGCGCCCCTTGTATGTCCCCAACTCCATTTTTAGTAATACTGCGGTAGAAAACCCAGGAAGGATGTTGAACCGTCGTATCTTCGAAACGATCGGCATCCGCTACGATGATGTCAGTAAAATGGCCGTGATTGTTCAGGATGTCGAACAGATGCTCCGCGCGCACCCCGAGATTGAAACAGCACGGACCTTGATGGTCAATTTTACGACGTTTGCGCCTTCGTCAATGGATTTCTTCATCTACACCTTTACCAAGACAACAAACTGGGAGCATTACCACAAGGTCAAACAGGATGTGCTGCTTCGCGTTACCGAAATCATCAAGACACACGGCGCCCAGATTGCATTCCCCACGTCGACGGTTCATGTCCCCAACCACTTATCCCTGCGACAAGAAACCGCCGAGTAAGATAATCAAAGGAGTCTGGAGTCTTTTCTTAGCCCATCAGTCAAACGGACATACCCTTCATAACGCCTACCTGTAGGCTCTTCGAGCTGAATGAAACTTCAAGGAACTCCGATCACCAAATGTGCCTATAACTCCCGTGACGACGTTGTAGATAACTCGAAATACGATGACAAAATACGGGTAGCCCAGAATCGAGGCCCAGGTCATTCTTCGATTAAGTGTTCACTCGCTAGTGTTCGACTTCTATTTTCCCGGCCTTCCAATCGATCCCGCACTCCATGAGGTAAACGCAATTTGGTGTCGGTGTGAGATGACAGGTTGAGCGGACGCTCGGCATGGCTCCGGCAAGATTGGGAAATTCTCTGATAACCGGGTCGGCTGATTTTCACGGGAATAGTCCTTCCCATCCAAGCAGCCTCCGAATGGTGATGAGTATTCAACGAAAGTGGGTTGGAGTATCGAATTGTTATCTCCCGACATTCAAGAGGCCTATGTTCCAAACGGCAATGTGCCTTGGTTTTTTAATTTTGAGCAAAGAGCCAATCATTCCACTCTCGATCCTCTTCGTAATGCTCCGAGCTTGAGACCGAGTTGGACCAATGCCAATCCAGCCACAAGGCTGACGACCAGGTAGGTTATTCCGATCCAAATCTGATGTTGCTCCAGCACCAAGAGCACCAATGTCCCCCAAATCAGCGTGCTGAAGGTGGACATTCCACCCATCATACCCGTATTAAAAAACAATTGAGCCTTTCTCTCGATTGGACCATTTTCTCCAGTGAGTGTAGTGACAAGTCCAATACAAAATGCCGCGGTCAGATTTGCCACAAGTATCGCCATAGGGAAATGGTTATGGAAATTCATTCCCGTGAGCACCATCGTTTCCCGCATAGCTGCTCCGATGGCTCCTCCCAAAAATACCAGGATCATTTGGTTAAGCATGGAAGACGGGATTCCTTATATCATTCTGGACGCAAGAGCTGACCCAAGCAAGGCGGCGATGAACGCCAGGGTAATGGTCCCGAACAAATATTTGAGGGCGAGGGAGGCCTTTTGGGAGTGAATGAGCTTGGTCGTATCGAGAGCCAGGGCGCTGAAGGTCGTATATCCTGCAAGGACTCCCGTCAAGACGAAGGTGTTGAACGGATGTCCGAAGCGTTCCGCCCAGCCAAAGTCCAGAAAGACCGCAAAAAACGCTATAAGAAACGCTCCCGAGATATTGAGCAGGAAAGTAGACAGAGGAAACGTTCCACCGTACCATTTTCCTATGGCCACACCAACCAACCAACGCACAAGCGAACCGATTCCCCCTCCAAGAGAAGCCAAGATTAGGTCCGCTCCACCCATGCGTCAAAGTATCCTCTCAGCCAGGAGAATTCAGAAATACCCCTTCAATTCCAAGGAAATTTCGGAGGAACGGCGAAGCCGGTGACCTCGGGCCGCACCAATGACCAGAACTCTCGTACCTTCGCACGCACGGTACTCGACTCCCTACCGATCACCTTGTAGATCAGTCCGGCATCATTGGGTAACCGGCTCACACCGGCAGCCCACCCCTCCTCGCGGTTCCAGACTGCGCCCACCCGTCCCTGGATCGCCTCCGCATGCTCGCGAGGGGTCAGCAAAATAACGTTTCCAAAAACGGTGAAATCTCCCATGACGCCCAAACGGGACGGTTCCAAGCGGCCCGGCTCAATCAGGAATTTTTCAACGAACAGCTTGGTCCCGTCCAATCGCTCTCCCGCAACGGTGGATGAGAACAAGTCAAAATGGAAAAGTTCGCCGTCCCCATAAAACTGGCGGCCTCCCATCAAAATCTCCGAGTAGAGCAGAGTGGCAGTTGAGGCAATCCTGATCCGGGTACAGGTATGAAAGCGAGAATGTCGAAACGGGATGACCAATTCAGGGAGGTATTCCAGGTAAGCACCCTCCTCCAATGTAATATCCTGCGTCTGCCCTGCGTAGTTCGCGTCCATTTCATGAATCTTGGTGGCCGCCTGGGACGTGATGTGTCCGCAGGCACCGGGCCCGGCCTCAAACTCCATCGTGTAACGATCCCCCTGGAGGATACCCCCGGAGTTGGTGATGATGAACACCACCGGCAGGTCGGGCATGCCCTCATCACAGTAAAGAGCCTTCTGCACCAGGAGCGGAGCCCTTCGCTCCGAGAACGCCAGGATGGAGCGATCACGCCGGGCCTCGAAGCGCAGACGCAGGAGCGCATTCTTGCCTAATGCGCCACATGGTAATTGCTTCGGCTCATCCTGATACCGAGCGAGTTCCGGGGATAACACCCTCATACCCTCGGTTCCACGAGTTTCAGGTCGAACAATGCGTTTTCCTTGATCAGTTCGACCAAGCGGCCGATCCCCTCCCCGGTTTTGCAGTTGGTAAACACGAATGGCCGGTCCCCCCGCATCAGGCGGGAATCATGATCCATAACGTCGAGGCTTGCTCCAACGTATGGGGCCAGGTCCGTTTTGTTGATCACCAGGATGTCTGACTTCGTGATCCCCGGTCCATTTTTGCGTGGAATTTTGTCCCCGGCGGCTACGTCAATCACATAGATAAAATAATCGACCAAG
>BQIZ01000218.1 GCA_021604365.1 Nitrospirales bacterium | reverse complement strand
ATGGACCGGGAGTAAGCCGTGCGAGCGACCATTGGAGTCATGACCGCTGGTTTTAACAAGACATTCCCTCTGGGTGGCTGTGTCGGTACCCTGATGGCCGTTGACCTAAACGAGGCCATCGCTTTGGGCTGCATTTTCATCATTAAAGGTTGTACAGGTTGAGCTTTCATGAGTTGTGGTTGGACAGATGGCCTTTTCATCAATTGCGGTTGGACGGCCTGCAAGACAGCAGGGTTGATCTTTTGTATCGAATTTTGATCTTTCACTGCATAGTTAAAACGCAAATCCATAGACATTTTCGGATTGGAAGAATTCGGCCGGGCTTGTTTCTCCTCGACGACGACCTTCCGGGCAAATACGATAGCCGTGACATAGGCCGGACAATCCCCGGAAGGCGGGCTGCCACCGTCAGAAAAAACCTTCGTGGAATCGGACAACCGCCAGAACCGCGACCGGAATATTTCCGAATCAAACCAGGACCGCTTAATGGCCGCAGAACTGAATTCCAAGGTCACGGATTTCTTCGAAGACACTCTTCCATCAGCTGAAAATCGCGCACGGAGATCTGCCGGCGCTTCATTCACCAATGTTTTGATTTCCGCCTCGCTAAGAGAGAAAGGATTCCACGAACCTTCCTCCAAGGCATTTGACGGGGTAAAACTGCTTGGAAAAACCGTAAAATTATCCTGAGCATTGGTCTCGCTGTCGAGATCCTGGTTGAAACTTCCTTTCCACTCCTCCCAGGTTATTGAGGGTGATTTGGCTCCAAGATTCTGGTACTGACTCCTGGCAATGTTGACTTCATTCTTGTAACCCTCAAGGATCCACTGATTATCCAGATCCTTGAGTTTTGCCCGAAACGCAGGCTCATCGACCTCCCGCCAGTGTTTTTTCTCGGATTCGTCCTCTGCGGCCTCGCCGGTACTTCTCGCCTCCATGAATTCCTGCTCAGCCATAATGTAGGCATCCTTATACTGGTTATAGACCCTGACCTTCGGGCTGTCCTGTAGAAGACCTCCCTCCCCAGGGATTTTCAAAAAGGCCAACGCCCCCTGATAGGCCACTTCTTCTTCCGGTGTACGCGTCGAAGAAGCAAGTGTGCCTTCTCTCAGAAGGTATTCCAACTCATTCCACAAAAAACGTGCATCAGTGGGTAACCAGGCCTCATCATGAGGAATCAGATTCACGAGCGTTGAAAACGCGGCCAGATTGGCCTTGCTCTTGAGAAGATCACTCCCGGTTTCCTGTGAAAAGAAATCCAGATCCTCTTTGGTATAGGCCAACGGTGTCACAGGAAAACTCAAAAACATTCCTTCCTTTTCAAAGACTTTTTTGGCTTTGGACATCAAAGCCAATTGCACGATGGAGTCGATAGCCATGTATTACCTCATCAAGTCGTTATGGTGGTGGAATATCGCCTTTTCCCATGGTAGCCCCACCCCATTTTTAATTTTGGGGCGGGGCTACTTGGAAAGTTAAATCCAATCAGTGATTTCGCTTAACGGATCAGGGCTCTTTGGTAACACATGACATTTGAATCCAATGATTTGATGACCCGGCACTCGCATTTCTTGTTTTTCGGAATCGTAGTGGAATTTTGAGGAACGCTCTCCACTGGCGGAACTCCGGCCATGCGATCCACCAAAATGAAATGGACCAAAATGCACGGCCCCCCCACCACTTGCCGACGACCGTTCCCAACTTTTTGCCGCCTCTGAAAAGCCACTGCTATTCCCGAAGCCAATCACGAGATCTTTGATGAAAATGATGGCCGTGGGATAAGCCGGGCAAAGCCCTGTGGCAGGTTTGCCGCCGTCACTGACAATTTGCTTTGATGATTCGGGATTATTTTGATCAAAGCGCCATAACTTACTATTGATAAAACTTGTTTTGAACCAAGGCCTCACAATTTGGCATTGGGTAATCGAAAAATTCATATAAAAATTGGTGCTGTCAAACGTGACTTTGGATTCCGATTGTCCACTGGCGCTGCTGGCAGACGCGCCACCGCCGAAAATGCCTAACCATCCGCCTCCGGCACTGGTTTTAGAGCGTTTCATTTGGTAGCTGGAATTGGAAGAATTATTATAATCCGTGGATTTAAAACTAAAGTTTGTCCACCCTGCGGCCTGCATGGGGTTACTGGGCACCAGCGAGGTATAGAAAAAATCGCTGCCGGAGGACATCCCTGTGATTCTGGCCTTCTCCAGATCATCCTGATATTGGGCTTTCAGCAGCGCCATATCCCGCCTCATGACCTGATCAATAAACGCGTTAATGCCTTCATAATCATTTTTGTACCCATTACTGACCCAATCACCCATAGCCGCCTTGACCCTATTGCGCAGAATGTTGGCATTCATCCCCCAATAATGGACCGCTTTGACATTGTCGGCTGTCAGGGCATCAATGCGGGCACTGTTGTATGCCAATGCCGCTGCTTCATATTCGGTCATCTTCTGGTTATACAGATTCACTAAGGCACTTGGTTCTGAAACCTCAACCTCTTCATCGGTCACAAGATTCTTTTTGACCCTTGTCGTCGAGAGCAGCCCTCTGAATTTTTCAATTTTTCCTTTGGTTTGTTCATCCAATTTGTTTTCCATGATTTGACTCATGCGCAAAATGTATTCGAAGCGCTCTGAAAGCGATCCCTCATTGTTCATGATGCTCATGGCCGCGAATTGATTATTCGTGGTGGCAGCCAGGTCGGGGACAAAATCGACAAGCCGTGCAAAGCTCTCTGCATTCATATACTGTTTGCTGGCATCTTGTGCACGCAATCCTTCTAATAACGCCGGTGTCAACTCGGGTTGTTTCGATTCACCTTCCCCGCCCTCACCTTCGATCACCATGTCCTTCAGGGCTTTCTTTTTAACCACACCCGTCAACCCTTGCGTTAAAAAATCGAAATCGTCAGGCTCAACAGCCATTCCCGGTGTACACCAACTAAAAAAATTGTCCTCCGACTTAGGGACGGTGTCATCCCCATTGGTCAGCACATTGTAGATTTTCCCCATAATCGAGTTAAGCATGACGCTCGGTTCAACCTGTGGCATAACAACTCCTCCTTACAGTAAGACGTACCTTTTGCAGGGTACGTGGAAATGAAATAATTGGGCCCTTACGTTTATTGACGTGAGCAAGACTTATTCCCAACTTGAATGTGGCGGGGCGACGAGTGTCGTGCGGACGCATCTCCTTTGTCTTTCAACTATTTTCAACCTCGTCTCCTGAGCTCACCTGATATTCGCGTTCCATTTAAAACGTTAAGGATGTATCTGATCGTTGAACATTTTTATCCGTTTAGATAACGGAGCCTCCGTCCTGGTTTCTTGAACATTCTTATTGGAGCCAAGATTTACTCTCAGATCCACATGTATCCTCCCCTACCTCACAAGGTTAAACCAAAGAATGGGCAAGACATGTCTAAAAGGAATGAAAGAAAGACTTCGGAGATTACGGCTACAGGGGAAGGCCTGCAATGAACCGGTGAGTTTCGATACCGGCACCCATCCACCAGCGGAAATTACGGGGAGATTTTTTGATTTCGAATTATTTCAGGGATTGCTCTGTCCTAAGAAGGGGCACACGTAATCAGTTGAAGATTGGTGAAGAAACGCCAGAGGCCTTTCCAGCGCCCTCCTTCCTAATGAGCGGAGGAGAAACAAAATCCTACCCTGCATTGGTTCCGTATGTCGGTAGGGGAACAGTAAACCAAAACACCCCAATGATTGATGACGGATTCAACCTGTCGGGCATGAGGCCGCTGAAGATTGATTCCCAAATGGGAGTGTTGAATAATAAAGATTTTCAAGGGCAAATTTGTCCAGGATTAGATTACACATCAGAGGCTCCGGGTCGGTTCAAAAAAGTCCGTCCAGCAAGGCCGCAGCCGTTTTTACGCGCGGAGCGTACGCTTAGTACGTGGGCACGGAAAAATGACGAGAACGCCGCTGGCGGCTTTTTTCAACAGACCCCAAATGCAGAACGTCGGAAAGACCAGCAACCGTGCAGGTGGTGGGTAGCCGCAAAAAACCCATGGGAGCCAAATGGGGCGATGGCCCATTTTCATTCAGTCCACAGAGGGAATGAATAAACGTGGGTGAGGGGAAGATTAAAAAATTTTCATCAATTGGTTGACCTCATCATTCTATTTTGTTAAATGATCAGAGTTTCATTCCGTTTTTTTCTCCCGCTACTTTTCCCCATTCACTGTTCGGAGGGTGTCACCATGTCTCAGGAGACAGAAGAAATCTGGTCCAGGCGCTTCTTTTTGAAGTCCTCTCTTGCGGGAATGCTGATTCTTGGCAGCCGCTTGATGTTTCCAGAATCCGCCGCAGCCCATTCACTCCCTGAAGGCCGGCTTCGCCTCTACAACGCCCACACTGACGAACGACTCCAGGTGACGTATCGCAATCAATCAGGCCGCTATGACCAGGAAGCCTTGAAGGATATTAATTTTCTTTTGCGGTGCCATCATTCCAAAAAGGTCTGCCAGATGGACATTCAATTGCTGGAATTTGTGAATCAGGTGGAAAAGTCAGTCGGGCAGGGGAAGGAAATTCAAATCTACTCTGGCTACCGGTCACCCTCCTACAACAAATTGTTGATTCGTCTTGGCCGGGGAGCCGTGCCAAACAGTCTTCATACCGTCGGACAAGCGATGGATTTCTCGATTCCCGGCGTTCGACTCTCCAAAGTTCGACGGGCCGCAGCGAAGCTTCGGTTGGGTGGAGTCGGTTATTATAGCCGGCAGGGATTCGTCCACATCGATTCCGGGCCTGTCCGGTACTGGTAATTCCTTCTTTCATTTCATTCACCACCTCTTCACATATTTCCTTACATTGAGGCTTCGACGGTGTCAGCCAGCCCATTGAAAAATACAGGGCTCCCCACACTCGACCCTGTCGATGAATTTTTTGATCTTGACTATCCAGGCTTCTGTGCTAGCCTTTTACGGGAGCGTTTTTCAAATGGTCTTTTATCTGAATACGGCATCATTCCGATTCTCATCCCCAACTATGATATCTTCATGTGAACAGCATGAAGCAGACGCTCCTCAATTGAATCCGGCATCTTATTGTCTGCCTATCCAAAAAGGAACCCTAAAATGGAAGATGGCTTATCCACCCCGGTGGGAACCCGCCGGTCCTTCTTTGTAAAAACCACCGTGTTCATTTCATCCCTTATCGGAATCTCCCTTGCGGTTCCGTTAATCGGATACGTCATCACCCCCGCCTTTCAACGACGAAATAAAGAATGGATGTCACTGGGTAAAGCCGATGCCTTACCCGTTGGTGAACCCAAAGCGATGGATTACACCATGACCGAAAAGGATGGATGGCAGGAAACCCAAACCACGAAAGGCGTGTGGGCGGTGAAACAGGCCAATGGTGAGGTGACCGTCTTTTCACCCATCTGTCCCCATTTAGGCTGCGGGTATCGATGGGATCAACAGGACCATCTCTTTAAATGCCCCTGCCATGGAAGTATTTATGACCTTGAGGGAACCGTGAAGGCAGGTCCCGCCCCACGCCCTCTGGACACGCTGCCATCCAAAATTGAAAATGGCGAATTGCTCGTCCAATACGAGGAATTTAAATCCGGGCTGGCGAAAAAGGTGGAACTCTAAGCATGGCCTCACGTCTGTATCAATGGATCGACCAGCGCCTGAAATTAAAGCCCCTGGAGCAAACCCTCCTG
>BQIZ01000217.1 GCA_021604365.1 Nitrospirales bacterium | reverse complement strand
CACCAAGCCACCCTCCAGCCACCTTGATGAAAGGAATCATTAAGCTATGGATGATTGGAAAAAGGTCCTCGCCGCAAGTATCACCAAACCCAAGGATTTAGCCAAACATCTTGGGGTCGATCCCAAGGAGGTGGAAGCCGTCATCGGGCCCTATCCGATGCGAATTACCCCGACTGTGCTGGCAACAATAAAAAATAAAGGGGATGCGATCTGGAAACAGGTTGTACCCGAGGCCATTGAACTGGATGATATTGATGCCCCGGATGATCCGTTGGAGGAAGATACGGACAGCCCGGTTCCTCACTTGGTCCACCGATATCCTGATCGCGTCTTGCTGATGGTGACCAACCAATGTCCAATCTATTGCCGGTTCTGTACGAGAAAACGGCTGGTGGGAAAACCGGGGTTTCTCAAGAAGGGTGAGCTGGATCGAGCGGTAGCGTACCTGAGAGAGCATACGGAAGTACGGGATGTTATTTTATCTGGCGGTGATCCGTTGTTATTGCCTGATCGACTCATCGAGCGGATTTTGAAAAGCCTCCGGTCCATCCCGCATTTAGAATTAATTCGGTTTGGGACCCGTGTGCCTGGGACCCTCCCTCAACGAATTACTCCAGAATTGTGTGATATCGTCAAACGCTACCATCCCATCTATATGAATTTGCATTTCAACCATCCTGATGAGTTGACGCCTGAGGTCAAAGAGGCTTGTGGCCGATTGGCGAATGCGGGGGTGCCCTTGGGCGCCCAAACCGTCTTGCTGAAAGGGGTGAATGATGATCCTGAAATCATGAAACGCCTGATGCATCAACTGTTGTTGGCCAGAGTGAAACCCTATTACCTCTATCAAGCGGACCTCACCAAGGGGACGAACCATTTTCGGACCACGGTGGAAACGGGGCTGAAAATTATTCAATCCCTTCAGGGGCATACGAGTGGTATGGCCGTACCTCACTTTGTCATTGATGCGCCTGGAGGTGGCGGAAAGATTCCTTTGTTACCTAACGATTATTTATTGAATTTAGATGAGAACGGGGCAGTATTACAAAATTACGAAAATAAAACCTACCATTATCCTCAGCCGACTTCGGGAAACGGGCGTGAATTGCCAATGGTAGGCGCCCCAGCGTCCCAGGATATGTGCGGTGCCGGCGCCATGGATGATTATTGATGGTCGATTCGAAGAAAACAGGCATTCTGTCCTATCAACATCTTCGTGCGCTGGTTCGTCAGCGCGTGATCCGAGCCGATGTGCCCATCACCTCCAAGCAAATTCAGCCGGCCAGTCTCGATTTACGGCTGGGAACGAAGGCCTACCGTCTCCTGAGCAGTTTTCTGCCAGAGCCATCGGATCAGCAATCCCAGTTTACGATTGAGGACCTCTACCGGTCCGATATGGTGATGTACGATATGGATCTGACTAATGGGGCGATTCTGGAAAAAGGCCATGTCTATCTCGTCCCCTTGATGGAGAGGGTGAAGCTGCCCAAAGATATCCGCGGTCGAACCAATCCAAAAAGTTCCACGGGAAGGTTGGATATTTTTACCCGCGTGGTGACGGATCTCCATGTGGGCTTCGATGAAATCCGCTCGGGGTATGAAGGCCCGTTATTTTTGGAAATCGTGCCGCGGTCTTTTACGATACGAGTTCAGGCTGGATTGGCTCTCAACCAATTGCGTTTAATGTCCGGGAAACCCATGGTCTCGGATTCAGGTTTGCGGACCGTTCATCGCAAGACTCCCTTGCTGTTTCATAATGGAGATTCGGGAAAAACGGATTTGCCCCTATTGGCCAAGGAACTCCGGATGAATAACGGTCTGTTTTTAAGTGTCGATCTGCAAGGATCGAGTGACCATTCCGAGGCGATTGTGGGGTACCGGGCAAAAAAGAACAGTCATGTCATTGATCTCAGTCTGGTGGGCCACTATGCCGCGACCGATTTTTGGGAACCGCTCAAACGCAATGCCACGGCTACGATGCTATTGGAGCCGGAAGAGTTTTATATCCTGGCCTCCAAGGAACGTATCCAGGTTCCACCTGGCTATTCATCGGAAATGGTGGCATATGAAGCCGCCTGCGGGGAATTACGAACCCATTATGCCGGGTTCTTCGATCCGGGGTTTGGCTATGCCAACCCAAACCGGAAAGGCACCCAGGTGGTCTTGGAGGTTCGCCCTCATGATGTGCCCTTCCGTATTCATGACGGACAGACATTTTTTAAGGTTGTCTACGAAAAGATGCGTGATATTCCCGTGCAGTTATATGGATCGGCTTTGGGGTCTTCCTATTTCCAGCAGGGGCTCACACTCAGCAAACATTTTAAGTGGTAACTATGAGTACAGAAACCGATCCACCTCAGTCGACTGATCCTGTTGCCCCCAAGCCAGTGCCTCCCCGTCCGCCAGTCAGGGATGAGGATCCGGAAGATCAAGAAAATCTGCAGATGCAGGTGGCCATGCGTATGGTGGGATCCGCCATGGTCTTTATCGGGTTTTTGCAGGTTTTTCTGTCCGCCAGCACCGGTGCGGAAATCAGCATCTTTCCCATGATTATTTATTTTTCAGGAATGGCGATGTGGGCCTATTCCTCCGTGGACAATCTCACGGTCCGTTATACGGTAATGGCGTTGTCCCTGCTTTGTGCGATGGCATTTATGCATTTTGGGGAAGTCTTATTCTGGCATAAGTATCTAATTTACTGGGGCACGATCGGAGTCGTCGTGTTTTTTATGTTCAAAAATCCCACGAAACCCGCCGACTCGTAGACGTTCATTTTTGTTTCTTTGTCTTTCCTGTGTGTGCCGGCAAATGGGTCCTCCATGAACATCGCCGTGATCATTCCGGTTTTGAATGAACAGAAGTCATTGGCTGTGCTATTGCCTGAATTGCTGTCATCCTTCGGATTTGAGGAGCTGATAATTGTGGACGGCGGTAGTTGGGATCAAACGGCGGATGTGGCAAGGACGATCTGTCAATCAGCACCTGATGTCCACACCCAAATTATTAACGGGCCACGTGGGCGGGCTTTCCAAATGAATGCCGGGGCCGCTCTGGCCAAATCGGACATTCTGATGTTTTTGCATGCGGACACCCAATTGCCCCCCAATGCCAAACAAGTGGTGACACAGGCCATGGACGATCAGGGGTGTGTCGGTGGCCGGTTTGATGTACGTTTCCCACAGGACACCGGTTATGCATGGATGGTGAGCCGCCTTATGAATCTGCGCTCACGCTGGTCCGGGATTTCCACCGGCGACCAAACCATGTTTGTGCGACGTTCAGTGTTTGAAGCGTTGGGAGGCTTTGCAAATATTCCTCTGATGGAAGATATTGAATTCAGCCGCCGGTTGAAGCGAGTTGGTCCGATCGCGGCTCTGCGAGCTAAAGTCGTCACCTCGTTTCGACGGTGGGACCAGCACGGCCCACTCCGCACGATCGTGCGCATGTGGATACTCCGCGCGTGGTATTGGCTAGGATGGGATCCTCGTCGTCTTCAGCAGTATTATGACACCGTCCGGTAACGACCCAGCTCTACGTCGATCACGTCCAGCACACCAGGGCCAGGGGAAAGGACGTCGAACCCTCCCGCCTGCGACATCGGCGATTATTGTCTTTGCGAAGGCACCGGTTGCCGGGCAAGTCAAAACACGCCTGTGCCCTCCTCTCACGCCTGATGAGGCAGCCAGTCTCCACGGGAGTCTCGTCTTAGATATCTTGGAGCGATGTCAATCTCTCAAAGAATACGATCGGATTCTGGCCGGAACGCCATCTCCTCATCATCCCTTCTTTCGGGCCATGGAGGCTCGATTCAAAACTCCCGTCTGGGATCAACAGGGGGAGGACCTGGGAGAACGCATGGCCGGGGTTTTTAAACAGGCGCTCGGAGCACCCTATCGTTCGGCGGTGGTTATTGGCACCGACATTCCCGGGATCCATGGACCACTGCTGAAATCAGCCGTGAAGGGCTTGGAGGATCATGATGTGGTGCTGGGCCCCACAGTGGATGGCGGATATTATTTAATCGGGCTGCGCTCACCTGTTCCGGACTTGTTTGAGAATATGCCGTGGTCCACTGATCAGGTGTATGCGCTTACCAAGCAAAGGGTTCAGGAGTTGGTGTTATCGTTGAAGGTTTTACCGACTCTACGGGATCTCGATACCGTTGAGGATCTTCATTTGTTTATCCGGGAAGCCAAGGACCGGCAGAATCAGACATTTTCTTCTCGTACGAAAAACGTGTTGCAAGAATTAGCTGCACGATTGACCAACCGTGAATAATGGGGAAAGGATTCTTGTGCGACGGGTGTGTGTTCATGAGAACCATAGGGGCGGGAAGCCATGAATGAGCGGGTGGCGTTGATCACTGGTGGAGCAAGGGGAATTGGGCGTGGTATCGCCCTGAACTTAGCCGCCAATGACTGGAAGGTGGCGATTTGTTATCGCACCAGTCAGTTGGAGGCTCAGGATGTCGTGCGGACCATTGAAAAGAAAGGCGGCAAGGCGTTGGCCATTCAATGTGATGTCTCCGACCCCGCCGCGGCAACACAGCTTGTTCAGCAAGTAGAATGTATCTGGGGCCGGATTGACGCGCTGATCAATGGGGCAGGGCCCTACCATCGTGTCCCACTTTTTGAGGAAACTGTTGAGGGATGGACGGAGATGTTCAACAATAATCTTCATCCAATCTTTTATCTCGCGAAGGCTGTTGCCCCAGGGATGAAGGCCAGAAAGTCCGGACGAATCATTTCGTTCAGCATGGCCAACGCGGACAAAATGGAAGCCCAACCGCATGTGACCGCCCATTATATTGCCAAGGCCGGCGTGCTCATTCTTACCAGGACGTTGGCGAAAATCCTCGCTCTTGATGGCATTACCGTGAATGCGGTTTCACCAGGATTTATTGATTCCGGGAGCGCCCCGCCTGGAGAACTTGACGGGATAGCAAAAAAAATTCCGGCCGGTTATATCGGGGAAGTCGAAGATACCGTTCAAGCGGTTCGTTATTTCCTATCTGACGAGGCTCGCTATGTGACGGGAGCTAATCTGCACGTGAGCGGCGGCTGGGGAGTGTGAAAAATGGAAGAAAGTATTGATTCCGAAAATGATTGATTCTTTAAAGTCTCCTCCGTTTTTGTAAAGAAGAACCAGAGGAAAAGACTTATTCCGACCTCCTAATCATTGGACGTACCCTTTGCCGTAACTGCTTCCCCTCTTTTTTCGCGGCGTGTTGTTCCCAGGCCTTCAAGTTGTTATCGAAGGGCTGAAACCCAACTGAAAATGGTCAGGATAGAGTTCCGATGAAGGATGTCGGAGATGACAAGAAATCCGGGGACTGGCAGATTCCCCCTTAATCCTCTTTTACCACCCGCCCCGTCCTTCGCAACTTTATTTGGTTTCCATAGACCTATTTAACCCGTTTTCCGAAGGAAATTCCCTTTTTTGAAAAAAGAAAAGCCCTTGAAAAATCGAAAGGGTAGGCATACAATGCCGCCGTTTACCACTCTCAATCATTTGTAAACGGGAGAGATCTATCGAAGAAAGTTGTTAGCCACGTCACCCATCACACTCAGTCGGAATACACGTTGGAGGCCTCACACGAACAGTAGGAACATCCTACAGAGAAGGGAGGCAGCACAAAAGAAGATTCTCAGCCGAAACAACAGAAGCGGCGCGGGGGAATGGTGAAGCGGAGTGCGTACCGAGGAGTAT
>BQIZ01000216.1 GCA_021604365.1 Nitrospirales bacterium | reverse complement strand
TCGCCACATGTTCCCACCCTACTGGGCCTTCTTTCTATCGTAATTCGTCATGAATGCCTTCGGCGGTTCTCTTGTGATCACCCGGCACGTTTTCTAGTTCCCGCACCGCTTTGATGCGGCTGTAGAGACGTCTCAAGTGATCCTCATATTCGCCCCGCTTGAGACCGGCGTGGTCTCGTTCAAAGATGCGACCCAGCAGGTAGCCGATGATTTCCATGACGTCCAGGAGCTTGGCATTCGGTTCCATCGCTTCTTCCGAGAAAAACTCCATCACCGCCACCACTTTCGGTCCAATGAGGATCGGAAACGCAAAACCGGCCTTCACGCCTATTTCCTTTGCCAGGCGGGCGCGAGGGAAATTGGGATCCTTCGTCACATTTTTAATCCAGGCCACTTTTCCACTAGCCAACACCCGACCTGGCAACCCCTCTCCCGGACCAAATTTCGTCGCTTCCGTCACCTCTCGAAACCTTTCAAATTGCCCCCATTCCCTCAAAACCCAAATTTTGCTGGGACTCAACAGATCAGTATCGCCGTCACGGATATAGAGATGTGCGACCGGCCACCCGGTATAGTCGCAAATGATTTTCATGGCACCTTTTAACGCATCTTCTACAGGGTCATTGGTATTGGATAAGACGGCAATCTCCTGATTCAATTTCAGAAAGGTCGTTTCCTGTTTCAAGAGTTCATAGGCCATTTTCATTTTTTCCGATTCTTTCTGCTCTTCCATAAACCGCAATTGTCCCAGGGCAAACACGGCAACCAGCCATATGACAAAAATAGAAAGTGCTCGATTGATTTCTCCTATCCATAAAGGCACGCCAGGATCGGAAATAAACGCCCCTTCTAATGTGAGAATCGTCCCGGCAATGGCCCCGCCATAGATCAACCGCTTATCTTTAGCCATGAAGCCCAATAACACCAAAACCGTATAGGCTTCACTAATTGACACGCCCAACGGAAACAGGCCGTCAACAAGAGAGATGATCAGGGCAACACCGACGATGAGGACCACATAGCCAATGGTCGGGATCGAAAAACCGGGAATTTTCATTGAGGGTGTTGTCATAAGGTACCTACGATGGCTCCACAGTGTGATTGAGATTCGTGAGCGTGATCATTTTTTGCCGACACCTTTTTTGGCAATCGTCTTTTTAGAGTTAAATAACCCGTGGCGTCAGGGGAGTTTCGCCTGACACAAACTCTTCCTCCAGCCATCGGACGCAATCGAAAATATCAACAAAAATATGATGTGCCGGAATAAGTCTTGGCGTCAGATCAACCGCGCGAAGCATCTCCAGTGGTTGGGGATTAATGTTGGCCAACAAGACTCGAATATTCCGCTTTTGCATGTATTCAAAGACTAACTCCAAAGCATGCGCGGCGGATTGGTCGAGATAGGGCACGCGATTCATCTCAAAAATAAGAATCTTGACTGAGGGCAATTGTTTAACGTTATCGATTAAAAAATGAGAAAAGCCGAAGAAAATCGGCCCCGTAAATGTTTTGATATACACCGTCTCCAAATAATCCTGGGGTAAGACGAATTCTTCTCTCAGGTCGCAGGGTTTTCGAATTTTTAGCGACCGAAGGGGAAACAAGACTATTTTTTCTTCTCCGATGTCCCCCATTTTTTTCATGAAAATAAAGACCGAAAGGGTCATCCCCGCTCCGACGGCCGTGATCAAATCAACAAACACGGTCAGGAACAACACAATAAAGAGGATGGCGCTTTCAGCCCGGTCCACTTTCACCACTTCTTTGAGGCCCTTATAGTCGATGATGTCTAAACCGACAGTAATGAGAATGGCCGCCAGAACGGGAATGGGCACATATTGAACATATTTCCCCAAGCCTAATAACACCGCCAGCAGAAAAAGACTGGAAATCACCCCGGCGAGCTGTGTACGACCTCCAGCCTTCACATTGACGATCGACGACATGGTCGTTCCCGCACCGGGCAATCCACCAAAGAGTGCCGATGCCACATTGCCCATACCCTGACCAATTAATTCACGATTACTCTGATGCTTGGTTTCGGTGATCTTGTCGACAATGACAGCCGTCAAGAGAGTGTCAATGCATCCCAAGGCTCCAAGGGTAAAGGCCGCGCTGATGATAAAAGATGGTTGAGAAACATTCACATGCCATAACGACTCGAGTTGGAAGGTCGGCAACCCTTGCGCCACCTCCCCAATGAGGGGAACGGAAAAACCCGTCGCTAATGCAACAAAGGTTCCAACCAACAAGGCCATTAGCGCCGCCGGAATGGTGGTACTGACCTTCGGGGCCGCATACAGAATCACCAGGGTCAGCGCCCCAAGACCAAGCGCATGAAGATTCATGTCCCGCAAAGCCTGCGCCCCCCCGGTGAACACTCCATAGATGGTAGAAGGAGCCGACAAGCCCATTAACGGAAACACTTCAAATAAGATCAGAATAATGCCAATACCGGTCATAAAGCCGGAGAGCACGGGATAGGGGATATATTTGATATTCCCGCCGATTTTGAGGAGTCCAAAGGCGATTTGCACCACACCCGCTAGGATGAATATTCCAATAATCGTCCCCATGGCCAATTCCAAGCTCCCGGAGAAACTGATGGCTTGCGAAATGGTCAGGGCAGCGACCACCGTCATGGGGCCGGTTGGTGTACTGATGAGCGTGCGCGTGCCGCCAAAGAGAATGGCAATGGCTCCCAGCAGGATTGCACAATACAACCCGGACACCGCTCCCAGTCCGGATTGAAGGCCAAAGGCCAGGGCCAAAGGTAAGGTCACCACTCCAGCGGTCAGACCGCCGAGAATATCCCCCTTCACATGAAGAAAATTAAATTTTGATTCCTGCACTGCGTATGTCATAGGCAATTTGAGATCATCCGGTCAGGACTTCAGTCTCCTACACCCAGGCGTTGCTTGAAAGCCGTCCAGAGCCCTGCCGGCCTTTATGTGTGTGTCGCGTGACACCAGTCAGCGACGCGATAGTATAGGCCATGAGCCAAATGTTTTAAACCCAAAGCAGACTTGGGGAAGATGGGAACGATGTCCGATTGCAGGAAAACACGATGGAGGGAGGAGGATATAACGATGCGGGTTCGCTTGGCTCCCTTCACGAAACAATATTCAGGAGGCTTTTTCGCTAGGGAGAGAGGTAAGGTTGCGCATGTAGCCGGAATACAATCGTGTCCTCAAAATGACATCCTCCGCGTTGAAATATCGGGATATTCCCAATAATCCCGGTTCCCTTGCACATTCATATTCCTCACTTCAATAGGCCACGAATATCCTTCTTGTGAAATTCCATATGGGCCAGCAACTCCTTCTTGAAAATTCACGATTCAACCACAGATCTGAATCTTGACCCGGTCGGGGAACAGCCAAAAGACAGAACCGTGTACCGTCAAAAATATCATCTGACCTTCATCCCAATCCAAACGCATTCCATCCAAACAGGGTGCTCAACAGGTTTTGATCCAACCATCACCCACGCCAGGCCTTCCCCGAGAAAGGGATTCCACCCGGGGTTAGGGCCAGGTCTGGCAATACGACAAGGTTAACGCCTATGTTCCAAATCCAGGCGAATCATTCCATGCCTTGTGTGATCAACCTCGAAAGGGTGTTGGGCTAATGCATGTTTTAACCGGAATGTTAAAGCCATGACCCTTCTCTTTTACTTCCACATCGCGCCATTGGGATATTTTTGGATGGGCAAATTTGTGCACCCTCAGTCGGACAGGCAGGTGATATCCCAACCACTGTTGGATTGGGTTTGGACACCGTATATTTGAAGACGGTCTCGTCCTGGCCTGAACGACCGGTTGATTAAAGCTCCCTCACATCGGCGGCAACTATATCTATATCCTTCCTGACTCTTAGTAGGGAGGAACTTTATTAAGAAAAAAAAGATAAAAACCGACATGAAGCTATGCCTCCCTACTCTGCCATGGCTTCTCCTACTTCCCCTCTCCCTTCCACTGAACCCATTCCCTGGGTCGGAGCCAAGGGGGCATTTCTCGTTTTATTTGGATTTATTCTCGCCCGTGAGTTTCTTTATGTTTTTTTGAATTTTAGTTTAGGGTTTCTCGCAGGACTCTTGGAAGGAATCGTCGGCCCAATCCCTGATGCTTTTTGGATTGAATTGAACCTCTGGACGGCTCCCTTTTTAAGCATCATGAGTGTGGGTGGAGGAGCTGCGGCAGGAATGTGGCTTATTTACAACCAGTCAAAAGGTCAAAGCCCATTTCAATGGTTGTTGAAATCGATATGGGAGCCGAATCATGGATCATTTTTCACTTGGCCTTTTTTTATAGGGTTAAGCCTCAGCCTTGGCTGGGGCTTGTGTTTTTTCTATTGGTTTTCCCCAGACCACCCTTTACCCAGACCCTTCACGTCCCAAATGCTGAACGCTCCCTTTATTCCGCAATTATTCTGGATCATATTAATCGTGGGAATCGCTCCCTTCATTGAAGAATGTTTATTTAGAGGTATCTTGTATGCCGGGTTTTCACAAACATGGGGTCCACTTCCGGGATGTATAATTGTTACCGGCATGTTTGTCGCTTTGCATTTTCCCAAAATCTACGTTTATCCCCCCTCAGCTTTAGCCATTCTCTCCTTGGGCCTTGCCACACTGTGGTTGCGCTTGAGAACCCACGCTCTTACAGCAGGTATGGTTTGTCATATGACATATAATGCTTTTATCGTGATGGGCATGTTCTTGTTTTAATCTTCCTTTTAAACTTAGAGTGACATTACCCCGAAATTGAGGACAGAGTAAGACATTGGTGGGGGACAAGTACTCTCTCGCTGAGATATTCTACGCTCTCGCGGTCTGGCCATTAGAGGCATTGCGGTTCATTCGCCTCGAACAGCTACGTGCGACAAAACCATCGGGAGACATCATGTCGACATTTCGATCACGCTACGAAATTGAAACGATTTCGTTAACCAACTCAAGCGGCCTTGCCTTTGCATTTTTTCAGAATGGCGGTTTGTTCCGCGCGATGTGTGATGATGTGATGATAAATCAGATACTGGGTAACCCGCTTGAAGGGGCATTGAACAATGTCTATTTACGCCTCCGCACCGCTTATTCGATCACGTTTGTTCCACTGATCGGACCCCAATCACCCGGTACGTTCGCATATTCCCAACACCAAGCCAGGTGGGAAGGGCGCTGGCATGATCTGGCGTATACCTGTTCACTGACGCTCCACCCGGAGGCCACGCTGTGGTTTTGGACCATCAATATTCACAACACGGCCTCGACGGATCATCTCTGCGATGTGATCTATACCCAGGATATTGGCCTGGCCCACGAAGGAGCGATCAGGAACAACGAAGCATATTGCAGCCACTACATTGACCACCATGTTCTGACTCACGACCAATACGGACCTGTCGTCTGTTCACGGCAGAATCAAGCATGCGGAGATCAACATCCCTGGCTCATGCAGGGGAGTACCAGCCACGTCCGGGGCTTCGTGACCGATGGTCTGGCCTTTTTTGGTTTGTCCTATAAACACACCAATATCCCGGTTGGACTCACCCAGGATTGCCTCGTGAGTGTCAAACAGCAATATGAAATGGCATTTTGCGGTCTGCAATCCGATATTCTCCGTATTGCTCCCGGTGAGTCCCAATCGGTCACGTTTTACGCAGAATTTGTGCCCCACCATCCGGAGCCCACCCAGGCCACTGACGCCGACCGCATTTCTCCCGCGATAACCCGTATCGAACGATTACAAGATCAACCA
>BQIZ01000215.1 GCA_021604365.1 Nitrospirales bacterium | reverse complement strand
CACCCACCAGGATAGCAAAAATGCCATTGAGATAAAGGGTAAGACCATGTTGATTGTCGGCCTGGGAGGTATTGGTACCGAAATCGCCAAACGTGCCCATGCGCTTGGAATGCGTGTGATTGCCACACGCAACTCGCGTCGGGAAGGCCCCGTGTATGTGGATTACGTTGGACTAGCAGAGGAACTGCCGAAACTGAGTAAACAGGCCGACGTGGTAGTTAATGCTACACCCTTAACGCCGTCCACGAATGGACTATTTGACGCCGCGATATTTAAAGCAATGCGGCCTTCCGCGTATTTTATTAATATCGGTCGCGGTCAAAGTGTCGTAACCGAGGACCTGATTCGTGCATTGAAAAATGGTGATATCGCTGCAGCGGGACTGGATGTGACTGATCCAGAACCGCTGCCTAAAGATAGCGAATTATGGCGATTACCGAATGTGGTGATTACGCCGCATATCAGTGGCCGCAGCGATCAGCGAATGCATCGCGTTTGGCTGCTAGTGCGGGAGAATTTACGTCGATATGTACGTGGTGAGCGCATGTTGAATGTGGTGGATATCAAACGCGGATATTAACAATTATACAACTTCCTCCTATTGATTAAATTTAATACGACAGACACTCGGGGGCATCTGCTGAAATACTTAGATGCTGAAGGCGTTGATGCTGTTGGAAAGAGTCTATGGCCGGAGTCGTACCGATATGCTGCAAAATGAAACACGGAGAGTGAAATTCAATCCGAACAATCCGTCATCTGTTGATAGGGAGGTTGATCTGCCCGTATCCACTATTAGTTCCTGCCATTCAATACTCGGCATCTTCCACCGAGCAGGCTTTTCATCAATTGTGGTGTTCGTATGTCATCCCTCTGATTAGTATACTTTCTGTGTTCGGGAAGTTTCCGTCAACCCTGTCGATACGAAAATCCGATCTCCAAAAGATGGCATCGAAGAACCCCCGCGCCTCTTGGGGTGGGATACCGCCGAGGAAGTCTTTCCCGTCGGGCCGGAGGTGACCTGTTAAGCCGTTGGCGATCAGGTCTATTTTCCGGGGGATATTACCCGGCCAGGCAGTTACAGCGAGTATCAGCTCGTTGATGAGCGCATTGTTGGGAAGAAGCCTAAGTCACTCACGTTCGATGTGCTGGCAGACTAGGCTTAAGGGAGTAACTTTTTATTTTCCACCGTTAGAAGGGGAACCAGCAATGAGGATTTTTCCTAATTTAAGACCCCCACTAATGCTCATGGATTCCCATAATTCCAACCGCCGCAACACATTCCCGACTAATCCCTCACGGCCTTTGAAATCTCCAGGCCGAAAGACCGGCGCCGCCGGATCCGGTGAAGAGAGCTGATCTGTAATGGTGGACATACCAGGGAGTGTAGAAGCTCACTACCTGGTTGGCAACGAAAAGCTCATGATATTTTCCGACGTGTTCGAGCAAAAAATTTTATCAACTGGAATGATTGACCTATACGAGTGTTGCCGGTTTTCGGCCCGGCAGCCGAGCCACTTTTGTTTCGGCAAAAGTAGCCAAAACCAATGAGGCCCTCCCTGGCCACATCGGATAGGGCGGACGCAAGTCTCAGGAGGCAGGCCAACTCGCGGAGCCTGCCCTGAGTTTTTGAAGGGCTCTAACAAGGCCTGCCAAATATTGAGAGCGTCCGCCCCAGAGGCCAGGGAGCAGGCGTCAGGAAAAAGGAAGTGTAGCGTCGCAATTATTGGATTATTCTCCCTCGCCATTGTCTAGGACATAGGAAGGCCAACAAGCAGGGATTTTGTTTATTTCGAATAAAAGCTATTATTTTGACATGGATTAAAAGGAAATTCATAAAACCCACGGGCAATATTTGTTCCGTGCTACACGAAAAATAGATTTAAATAAGGTACCCACGCCTTAAAGAAAGGAGTTGGGAGCCATCTTACAAAATATAAAATTCGGAATTGGTGAGATCGGGAATCAAACTAGGAAATGTGGGGAAAATTCACAAATTATTTTTCATAAATAATATTATCACTCATTTTCACAAGATACATAATCACAGTAAAATGAGATTTTGCTTAAACCGAACGCTACACTTACAATTACAAAGTCTTTCCACTTATTCCAAAAGCCATTCATGAAACCGTAATTTAGAGGATTAGTTTTGGAAAATCGCGTCACCCCGCTCATCGAAGAGATTAAGATCCAAGTAAAGGGATTGGAGTCGCATTTGGCTAATCTTTCCAAGGTTATTGAGGAAAGCGAAATTGACCAAGCACATGAGAGCCTTGACCATCTGAAAATCTGTGCCCACTCCTTGGAAAGCGCGTTCGAAAATGAAGCTCTACGAACTGTTCCAATCCTTGATCTCACAGAACTTAAAAAGCTCATCTTAAATGTCGCTAATACGCTACCGCCAATGACCCAAGACATAGCCTCCAGCCACGCAAACTTCACGAATCATGTGGACGCACTTCACCGTAAATTATGGACAATGCGTCTAATTGATCCCAGAGCGACAGAAGCTGTTTTAATGAATTCGGCCGGAAAACTTGATTCCGCGTTGGAGACTTCAAAAAAGCATATCAAAGAGCTGGAAAAAGGACTCGAAATCCGAGAGCAGGTAGGTATAGCTGCAGAGGAGGTTTCTTCCCTCAAAGCCAAGACAGCAGAGGAATCAGAAAAAATTAGCAAAATTCTTGCCGCTGTAGAAGCTCATGAGAAGACCGTTTTGGCACAGGAGGCAAAGGCAACTGAACACGCATCCCAGGCAGGACAAATATTGGCAATTATGCAGAACCTCGAGACAACTACCCGAACGATTGAGGCTGAATTAACAAATTGGCACAATGAGATTGGGGCAAAGCGTAAGGAAATAGACGCCCTTCGTGATTCAACCACTACAAGACTCACGACATACGACGACGACATTCACGCACGCCAAGAGAATCTAGACGATGTTAAGAAGCGCATTGAAGAGCAATTTCAACTTGTATCAAGCGGAGCTCTTGCAAAGGCATTTGGTGACAGAGGAACTCAGCTATTGTGGGGTATGTATGGCTGGGGTGCCCTTGCTGTTTTGTCCTATGTGTTCGCGATTGGCTTTGCGCTCTGGCTTGCGGGGAGTACGATCCCAGATCCTACTACAAATGAAACAGTGAACCCTCTTAACTGGAATTACTTTCTCGTTCGGCTGGCGGTTGGAATTCCAATCGCATTCTTTGTGTGGTTTGCAACAGTACAATTTTCAAAAGCAAAACGATTACAGGAATCGTATGCCTTCAAGGGAACAGTAGCAGCTTCTTTCGACGCATACCGAAAACTGGTCGAAGCCATATCAAAGGACCCTGAGCTAAAGGAAAATCCCGAATTTGCAAAATTCATCACAAGCATCATCGGAGACCTGTATAAACCCCCACAACATAACAATGAAGATGAAGATAATCCTCCTCACACCCAGGCCCTTAAGGAAACTGGAGCGCTACTTAAACAACTTGAGAGTCTTATCTCAAAACTAAAATAAAGGCCTTCTCAAGATAAAAGTGTTATTTCTATTTTCAAAATCATATTAATTTTCCATACGATATATTTTTGCTCAAATTATTGGCCCACCTTACAAATCTCTGGATAAGACTAGAATTTGACTATGGCATTTGATTGGTTAGAATTTCTCCTCGCAACAGTGAGTGCGGTGCTAGTGTCCTCAGGAATTCTATTCTTCATTTTTAAAACTATCTTCGAAGGGTGGGTGAAACAGAAAGTTGAACTTGATTTGGCGAAGGCCAAAGGTGAAATTCAAGCCAAATTGGATTATAAGGCGACGAAATTTAAATATGTCTATGAACGAAAAATCATTGTGCTTCGTGATGTCTGCGAAAAATTATGGATGCTTGAGCAGGCGGTTGCGCAGTATGTATCGCTTTGGGGAGAAGTGGTTAGTGATCAAAGAACGGAAACCGGACAAGCCTGCGTGGAATGCTGGAAAGAGTTAAACAATTGTTTTGAGCCAAACCGTATGTTTTTCTCCGAGGAACTCGCAAAAAAGATTGCGAGTTTAAGAGACCGATGCATCGATGCTGTTACAACCTTTGCGGTTTTTGTACACCGTGCGGATGAAGGCATTGACAGACAAACTCCAGGGAAAGACTCAACGGAAAAATGGATAGAAGTGAATAGCTTTATTACTAAGGAAAGCCCCGCAATTCGACGAGAAATTGAACAGGAATTACGGCAAGAATTTGATAATTAAAAGTTTGGTAATTAGGGCGTTTCGTAACCGGTGTGTGCTAGAACAGGCTCATGGGCACTGGACGAAACACGGTTTTCAGTTGTGCAGCCAACTTTTTGCGGGGCCGCAAGTGTATTTTTTGTGGGTCGTTTCAGGTCCTGCACACCAGCCGAGGGTATGTGAAATGCCAACTCTGTGGGAAAAGCAAAAGTCTGAGTCGATTGCGCCGAGAAATTGCGATCCTACAAGGCTTCTATCAGCTCCAGCCCGCCTATCGGTTGGCGCGAGACTTGAGCGTGGACGTCAAAGTGGTCACGCGCGTCTATCAGAGACTCCGAGAAGCATTGTTCCATTTGGCCGAATTGGAAGGGGGAAAGCTCAAAGGTGAGATCGAACTGGACGAAGCCTACTTTGGGGGCAACCGCAAAGGAAAACGAGGGCGAGCGGCGGCCGGAAAAAGCGTCGTGTTTGGGCTCCTGGAGCGGGAAAGTCGTGTCTATACCAAGGTTGTCGAATCCGTCAGTGCTGACGAACTCATGCGGCATATTCAAGCCAAGACGCGGAAGGGCTCGGTCTATTACACGGACGCCTTTCGCGGCTATCAATCCTTGAAACGGTACGGGAAACATCATACGATCAATCACTCCAAGGCATTTGTCAGCCGCCAACGTATCAAGAATCATATTAATGGGATTGAAGGATTTTGGAGTTACGCCAAACATATTCTGTATCATTATCGTGGCGTCTCCAAATATCATTTTCCAATGTACTTAAAGGAAATTGAATATCGGTTTAATCATCGAACGGAGAATCTGTTTAAACGATTCTTGAAGATCTACTTTGGTTACGTTTCGCCCTAATTAACAAATGTTTACATTCCCTTTTTCCTTAATTTCTCATTGCCATATAATCTATGAAAATTCCCCCTGCTCAAAGGAGATTGATTTATGCCATAGGTAGAGCCTGTTTCTACAGCAGTCACGGCTGGCTCCCTGGTAGCCGATGTCATTAAATCTTCAAAATCTATAAAAATATTTTCTCCGCATACTATATTGGATAAAAAAATGGACAGCGGTTGTTCATATTTTGGGAGGGGGAGGAGTTGGGAAAAGTACATTGGCCAACATGTTTTCTGCCCCAAACCCGACAGACTTCTAGGAGCGTGACTCTTTCATGGCGCGGTCGATTTCGCGGCCGGCTTCCCGCTTTTTGATGGTCTCCCGCCGGTCATAGTTTTTCTTCCCGCGCCCAAGGGCGATTTCCAACTTGACCCGTCCTCTGTCATTAAAATAGAGCCGAAGCGGGACGAGGGTGAGTCCTTTCTGTTGGACTTTTCCCGCCAATCGCTCGATCTCTTTCTTGTGCAGCAGCAAGGTTCTTGCGCGTAACGGCTCGTGATTCATTTGATTGCCGTGGCTGTAGGTGCCGATGTGGCAGTTATGCAGAATGGCCTTCCCATTGATGATTGCGGCGTAACTCTCCTTCAGATTCAATCGCCCCTCCCGTAAGGCTTTGACTTCGGTCCCGACCAGGACGATGCCGGCTTCGAGCTTTTCTTCTATCATGTAGTCATAGAAGGCCTTCCGGTTGGTACTGAGGACTTTGCTGGAGGGGTCTGTTTTTTGTTTGGCCATG
>BQIZ01000214.1 GCA_021604365.1 Nitrospirales bacterium | reverse complement strand
GAAAGAATCGTTCCGCGATTTCCTCCAGCGCGTCGCAGGGACAAGACTCCCTCGTGTTCAAGGTTGGATTCCGTTTCTATTGTGCGCCATGTCAGCATCTCGTTTTGGCGCTCTTCAAGAATCTCGGCTTCCCAATACACTTCTTTATTGAAAGGTCCACGTGCATGCCAACGCGAACGTGTGTCGTCGAGCACCTCCACAGCCACGATGTTCTGCATGAACCTGGGAAGATTGTTCAAGGTACGCCAAAAGGCATAGATGTCCGCCGCCGAACGATTAATGCAAATAGATTTTCGAAAATGCACGGTTCTATTCAAAGGATGTCGAATTGAAGTTCCATAGGATTCGTCTATTCCGAGGGCCTCATAGAGACGACTATGATTTGATAAGCCATGCATGAGTAGGCTTCCACCGGCCAGGATGGGAAGAATACCACCCTTCCCTCTCTGCGTGAGTCCGAAAGCAATCAAACTGCTTCCGATTCCAACTGAGAGAACTTGTTCAATGGCCCCGATATTATTTTTCATGTGCAATCACTTGAGAAATTGTAAGGTATCTTGAAAAATTGTTTGGTGGTCAAATTCTGAATTCTTGGTTGATCACCTTCATGAGCCAGAATACGATTGTCTTATTTATAACGGATCCTCGGAACCTTCTGAACTGTCAATATCCCTGGATAGAATAAGTTAGAGTCCTTCTATGGTCGTATTTATGATTGAATTGTCAGGATGAGCCCCTCGTCTCCACGTACCTTAAAAGGCGCCTCGTGACTACTGGCTCCGATTGAATGTGAGTTTTTCCTGTTATGCAGTGCCTCTCGATAGCTTCAGTTATGCAGCAGCGTGGTTATGATGATCACACCAGGTCAGCCGGATGTATGTGGACATTTTTGCGAGCCCCTTCATCAATTCGTCCATACCTCTCATAAACCGCACCGTGGTGTACTAGGGAACATTATTTTTATAATGCGGGAGAAGAACTTATCATTCACTAGTGGAGGATAGAATGGATATCTATCATGCGCTCAGGGAAGACCATCAAGAAGCGAAACAACTATTCAGCCAAATCGAAGCCGCGGAGAAGAGCAGTGATTCCCGGGAAAAACTGTTTCTCAAACTTAAGGACGCCTTGGAGGCGCATAGCGAAGCGGAAGAACAGGTCTTCTATATTCCCCTTCAAAAAAAGGAGGAGACGAAACAAAAAATCGACCATGCCATCACAGAGCACGAAAAAGCGACCACGTTGCTGAATGAGATCGAGGCCATGGATCACACTGATGAGAATTGGTTGAAGAAGGTCACCAAAC
Source organism: Nitrospirales bacterium (assembly GCA_021604365.1). GTDB lineage: Bacteria > Nitrospirota > Nitrospiria > Nitrospirales > UBA8639 > Nitrospira_E. Next base: position 4,591 of record BQIZ01000214.1, on the reverse strand, counting down.
TGAAAGAAGATGTGCAACATCATATACAAGAGGAAGAAGGCGAAATTTTTAAGAACGCTCAGGGAATTCTTACACAGCAACAGGCCGACCATATGGGTGAAGAATTCAAGCAGGTCAAGGAACAAAAGGTCTAAGGGAAAAGATATGGGTATGCCCCGGAGACGGATAGGTATGACCGGAATGGAGGAAGAAGATGGCGGATAAATGGGGGTTATGCAAAAGCTGCCAATGGTGGCAAATTGAACCAACGGCAAAAATTGAAGATGCTACAATGGGACTGTGTATCGATGAAAACTTACAACCGTATCGATTGTTGGTTTCCGGCAATAGTGGATGCAATCGATTCATAAAAGGCACCCCTGCGAAAGCGGAAGGGTCCTCTTCCCAGCCCCCGACTGCCGAGCCCACCCGATAGCGGAACGGGTCTGTCCTGTTCGTGAGATGGGGGATGTGGAAGGTTGTCTCTCACCTGAGAACGTCGGAAGGGTCCATCAAAGGGAAAAATGGCCAATAGGCTTTGTCACGGCAGGTAGTCATCCTTGGGCTCAAGCCTCAGTTCATGTACGGATTTTCTCCCGTTGACTTGTCATGTAGGGATTCAAGGGAGCCATTATATTGGCCGGCGGAATGGCTCGTTCCGAACGCTCTCAGGGAGAGTTGATTTGAAGCATCTGGTGGGGTACGGTTTATTGGTCTGGTATTTGGGGTTTTTCGTGGTCATGGGATTGGCTCCCGTTGATCCTCAAAGTTGGGCCTTTGCTAATATCCTCCCGCTTCTCTTCGTCGGTGTGTTAACCATTACACATCGCCGGTGGCCATTTTCAAGCGCTTCATATGTTCTCCTCACGGTGTTTTTGACGTTACATACGATAGGTTCCCACTATACTTACGCACAAGTGCCGTTCGGCCTCTGGCTGGAAGAGTTCTTCGAATTGCCCCGGAACCATTTCGATCGGATTGTGCATTTTTGTTTCGGCTTGCTATTCGCCCTGCCTTTGCATGAACTCTTCTCCCGGATTTCCGGTATGGCTGCATGGCTCCGCTCCGGCATGGTCCTGATCACCCTGGTGGGGCTGGGGGGATTGTGGGAGATTCTCGAATCCTGGGTGACCAGAATCGCCCATCCCGAATTAGGTCTGGCCTATCTGGGTGCCCAGGGAGATATCTGGGATCCGCAGAAGGATATGGCCGCGACATTATATGGGGCATTAGCCTCTCTGGTGATACTGGTAGGTGCGCGGAAGATAACGGGGACCTGTTTCGCAATTACCCGGGAAAGGCCGGTGAAACTCCCTCATGCAACTGACCACTGCGACGAACGTCAATAATCAGAAGCCGTTTAAGGACCAGACTCTCCTTCACGGGTTAATGGCCTGGTATGTGGTGCTTTGGATATTTCTCGCCATAGAACCGATCGACCGCCATGATTGGTTTCTCGAAAATATTTTAGCGATAGGACTGGTCATTGTTCTTGTCGCGACCTATCGATGGTTTCCCTTATCGGATCTTTCCTATCTTTTCCTCACGGTGTTTATGACCCTTCATGCGATCGGAGCCCATTATACCTATTCCAAAGTTCCACTGGGCTTTTGGATGCAGGAGTGGTGGGGATTCGAGCGCAATCATTTTGACCGGATCGCGCATTTTTCATTCGGGCTGCTCCTGGCCTATCCTTTAAGGGAGTTATTCCTTCGCCAGGTCAATGTGCGGGGATTTTGGGCTTATTATCTCCCCATTAGCGGAATATTGGCTCTCAGTGGATTCTTTGAAATTCTCGAATCGTGGGTGGCTCTTCTCGTTCGTCCGGAATTGGGGGAGGCTTATCTCGGCACTCAGGGTGACGAATGGGATGCGCAAAAAGATATGACGGTGGCGGTCCTCGGAGCATTTCTCACAATCATGCTGACCTATGCACTTTCCAAGGTAGTGTCCCCAAAATCTCTTCCGACTCCTCCCTAGCATTTCCTGATTTCCCCATGAGCGACCTGTCCCCCACGGGCTCCATTCCGATCCACGGTCACAGGAATATTTTCAGGCGACCAGGGTGGCGTGAGCGTGTGGTACGCTCAATCCTTGTTCATATTTGCTTGTTGGGTTTGGTGTTCAGTGTGATGGTGATTTCCCCTCGGTACGCTAAGGGGGAAGGATCCGACACGCCGCTTGCCGGAGAACCCCATCAGACAGAAATTTTTGGACAGGAAATTTATGTCCCTCCACGGGATCGACGGCATGTGACGGCGATCAATATCGGAATGAATTGGATTCCGGACGGTCCCAAACGGTTGGAACTTCTCCCATTCGGCGCGTTGTTTGTCTGGCGCAATTGGGATGATGAAAACCAGCGGTTTCGGGGGACGTTCTCAGGCGTATTCAATGACATGCAGTATCAGCGTGGCCTGTCATCCACCAGCCCATGGTTTGCCGCCATGACATTTGAAAATGTGATCATTCCATTCGGCCGATACGAATATGTCGAAGGACAGGCTATCAAGGACGTGGAACTGGAATGGAATTATTTCTTTGCCGGGATCGGGCTCGGGTATCGCACCTCAGTATCTCCTGGGTTTCAGGATAATGTGTTTGAAGTTTCTTTGACATATGAACCGGGTTATCGTTGGTTCGATCGGAGTTCAAAAACGTCCAATAATTTCGTTGTGCCCCAGAATACGTATGAAGGCCGAGTCCATGCCCGGCTTCGGATAGATCAGTTCGAACGAAATCTTATGGAGTTGCTTCATCATGGATTCGCATTCGGAGGTGATGCCCTCTATGGACATCGCGCCCATTGGCGTCAGTGGGGAGATCCGGCAATTGAAACCCCGGGTAACCATGATGACCGCACATATATGCTGGCCAGCTTCTATGCTGCCTTGGCGGGAAAGGTCCCTTTGGTACCGACAGAGCGGCACAGGTTGATTGTCACGATGTATGGCGGAATCGGGAAGAACCTTGACCGGTTTTCCACCTTCCGGTTGCCTGGGCGTCCCACGGGGTATGAATGGGAGGCGCTCTCTCGTCCTCTCATTCCGGGCGTGGCCTTCAATGAATTGTTTCCCCGTAAATACGCGATTGCAAATCTCACCTACCGGTATGAGGCGTTGTTTTTTTTGTATCCGTATATTCGAGGAACCTGGTCCGCGATCGAACGAGCTCGTTTCACCGGAGATGGTTCTATTCGTAATCAGGTTGATATGCTGCCGGCGGTGGGAGGCGGAATCGTCAGCGGGGCTCCATGGGGTTCACAAATAGAGATCAATTATAGTTATAACTTTGGCATATACCGTGATCGCCATGGGCCGAAGCTGGGAGGGAATAGTGTCGTGGTCTTCTGGTCGAAGCTTCTTTAAAACGGAGAGAAATTCTTCCGCCTCGGATTTCTCCATATGGATCAGAATGAAAAGCACGGCCTTAACTTTTTCCGAGACGATTAGTTCCGCTCTTGAGTCGGGACCTGTGGATCAACATGCACTTCTGTTTGAACCACTCCATAGAAGATCGTCGCCAGAGACAGAATCAACAAAAAATAAAAGGCCACACGCGCCGGTCCCACAACAGGGGTTGTAAAAGCTCCAAATCCAATTAACGCACACAGTCCTGCGATGATGAGTAATATGAAACCTATGGTGAGCATGGGTACCTCCTTTTTGAGCAGGCCAGGAGCCGACTTTTTCGAAAGAAATGGTTTCCGCCACGGGTTCCTCTTCCCGCCTTTCGGAAGAGTCTGAAACTTATTCAGCACCTTTTATGGCTTTTTGAAGGACTTCGGCCGTATGGAGTGCCTTCCGTCCGGTGGTTTGCACGATTTGTTCGCGGCAACTGAATCCATCGGCAATGACGAATTCATGTTGTGCCGCCGCCTCCCGAATCTTCGGGAGAAGACTCTGTTCTCCAATTGCCAGTGACATTTCATAATGCTCTTCTTTGAATCCGAATGATCCCGCCATACCGCAACATCCGGAATCGAGAAGCGTGCAATCCAATCCGATGTCCCTTAGAACTTTTATTTCACTCTTCATCCCCATGACGGCCTTTTGATGACAGTGGCCATGCACAATGGCTCGTTCATGGAGCTGAGGCCAGGTAATGGGTCCTGCCTGTGTATCAAGAAACTCTCCAAGCGTACACGTTAAGCCGGCTAACCGTTTTGCCTGTTCATCATTAGGAAACAACTTCAGAAGTTCATCGCGAAACACCGCCACGCAACTGGGTTCGAGGCCAATGACGGGGACGCCGGCAGCGAGTTCCGTACCCAGGGAATCTATGATTTGACGCAGCAATCGTTTGGCGGTTTTCAACATGCCGAAATCATATAAGGGACGTCCGCAACAGAGAGGTCGGGTGGGGATGGTGACCTCAAAACCCATCTTCTCCAACACCTCGACAGCCGCTTTCAGTGTGTGTGGGAAAAAATAATTATTAAAGGTGTCAGGCCATAACACCACTTTGGTTTCTGGAGAAGAAGGAGAGGACCGCTTATGGAACCAGGCAGTAAAGGATTCCTTGGCATAGCGAGGCATCTCTCGTTGAGGAGCAATCCCCCCAATTTTTTTAACCAGAGTCCCTACAATCGGGGCATGAGTTACGGCATTCA
>BQIZ01000213.1 GCA_021604365.1 Nitrospirales bacterium | reverse complement strand
CGGCGTCACGGCATGATGCAATTTATCGCCATTAAAGAAAATATATGTGCCGGGGTCAGTCCTGAGGGATAGTTCTTTAACCTCTCGACCCTGTTCCTTGGTATGGAGACGGCAGACCAGTCGACTGCTCGATTGATCCTGTAAACCCAGTAATACCGTAAATCGTTTGCCTTTGTAATATGAGGTGTCATAATGATACCCAATATGGTCTCCCGCCTCGGTATAAAAATACAGCGCACAGGAATGGGGATCCTCTTCCGGACACAGCATTAACGGAACTCCGGCAATCTGGCTCAGGAGGTTGATCCATCCCTGATGCTGATAAAACGCAAGAATTGCGGGAGCAGATTGCTGAAGAAGATAAAAGCTGACACTTCCCCCCTTTTTATGCCCTGGTATAAAGTTTCGATTGATCTGGGGCCGCACGCGCTCTACTTCCCGCATAAACTCCTGAATAACCTGAGTGGGCATGAAATGCTCCAAGGCCACAAACTCACCTTGATCTCTATAGTGATGCGTAACCTCCTCAAGCTTGAGAGCCTGAATCGTCTCAGTCAACAGTTGATCAATGTCATTTACCGTTGGATCGAGCATCTGCAATCTCCTTCATTCCTCAACGCTCCAAACTTTACGCTGATCCATTTTTTCAAAACCGTCATTGACCATAGTTTAACATGACTTTCACCACATTCTCACGAAACGATACTACATCATTAACTTCCGCCCCATCCCACACTTGTCGACGTGTGGCGTTACATCCTACCCTGCATCCAAGGCATCGAGTGAACACGCTTTACCTGGATGAAAGACCAGAATTTCCCGGCTGAACGGATCGAGGTCGACGATACTAAGAGGACCGCCGCAGTTGATGTCCTAGGGCATGTTGTTCATCTTTTTATCGATTGCATCTTCCCAACGAACCACTTTTCATCCATTTTGCCGACGGGACTTTTGGCTAAGTCTATGCGTTAGCTTCACAACGAATGGTCGTGGTGTTTTTGGGAAACCCGAAGGTAACAACTCTCTCAGACAGAGAATAAGCCATCCACCCGTTCATGAATGCCTACCTGAATGTACCGGCTCATTCGAAATTAGATTAGGTCTTGGCAGGTTTCTTTTTTGGCTTTTGGAGACCGGCGCCCACGTGAGGGCTGCTTCCTCGATCCAGCATTTCACCGGCGGTTTTTCTGATGGTTGGGGTCAGCGTGCCACCACCCAACATGCGAGCGATTTCAGTTTCCCGATGTACTCCAGTGACTTCTCGTACTTTCGTCAGCGTTCGGTCATCTAGCGTTGTTTTCTCCACCACAAACTGTGCATGAGCCTGCGAGGCAATCTGCGGGAGATGGGTGATACAACATACTTGATGAAATTGAGCCAATTGACGCAAACGACTCCCCATGATCATTCCCGCTTCCCCGCCTATACCACTGTCAATTTCATCGAAAATAACAACCGGAGTCTGATCATTTTCCGCAAACACGGTTTTTAAGGCCAACATGATTCGAGACAATTCTCCACCCGAGGCAATTCGGCCCAATGGCATGAGCGGTTCTCCCGGATTGGGAGCCAGGAGCATCTCAACACGATCCATTCCTGTCAAACCAATTCCGTTATCCCCATTGGCCATCTCAATATTAACCTGCACCGCCATTGTCGACATTTTCAGAGTCGCTAATTCCTGCTTGATTTCCTTGACCAAATGCTTCGCAACTGTTTTCCGCCGGTTCGATAATTCTTCAGCCGAGGCCTTCACCGATTCATGTCGACTAGTCACTTCTGCTTGCAATTGCGCCACTTGCTCTTCTCCATTTTGGAGTAACGCCAAGTCCTGCTTCAGGATTTTGGTAAGTTCCACTAAATCTTCGATCGGCTTTCCATATTTCTTTTTAAGCCGCTGAAGACCGGCCAACCGACTATCAATCAGATCCATTCGCTCCGGGTCATACTCTATCTGATTCCGATAATCCCGAAGATTATCCGTCACCTCCCGCAACGCCACGGTCGCTGCTTCCAACAATGGGACCCATGTTTCACCTTGCGAATCTATTTTCGCAAGTTCTTGTACCCACTCGGTCACCTCACCCAGGTGATCCAGAACGGATCGCTCTCCCTCATGTAACGCAGTAAAAGCTTGGTTCGATAGCTCTCCTAATCGACCGCTATGTTTCAACCGATGGTATTCCTGGCTTAGAGACTCTTCTTCTCCAGACTGCAACTGCATCTTGACCAACTCGTCATATTGGTATTGAAGGATATCCTGCCTATTGGCTTGATCCCGTACCTTCACCACGTATTTATCCAGAGCCGCCTTTTTCTCAAACCATTCTCGGTGCATCTGTTGATAGCGACCTACGACATCCTCAAGATTCCCAAACGCATCCAGCAATTTGAGCTGGGTCTTAGGGGATAGCAGTGATTGCTGGTCATGTTGGCCATGGATATCTACCAACTGGGGACCGATGTCTTGAATCGTTTGAAGAGGGGCGAGTTGCCCATTGAGGAAATTGCGGTTCTTTCCGGACCGCGATAACAACCGACGAACGATAAGGTCCTGTTGATCCGGTAGGAGGTATCCGTCCCGTTGTAACCTGATCGTGAGATGATGAGTCGGGGGAAGAATAAAACAGGCTTCTAACAGGGCTTCGTCAGCACCAAACCGAATATGCTCAGCAGAAGCTCGCCCGCCAGCAAGTAATACCAGGGCATCAATGAGAAGAGATTTTCCAGCTCCGGTCTCACCCGTCAGGACTAGAAATCCAGGCGGGAGCTCCAGATGAAGTTGATCAATAAGAGCAAAATTGGAAATACGCAGCTCGGTCAGCATAACACCGAGTCATCGGCCCCGTTGATCAGGCAGGGGAAGTAGATTGAGCCAGAAGCGAGTCAATGATTTGTTTAAATTGTTGCTTTGGTCTTGCTCCAACAATTTTTTCGACAACCTGGCCACCCTTGAAAAAGAGGATACTGGGGATGCTCATGATTTGATATTGTCCCGCAACTTCTGGGGCATCATCGGTGTTGAGCTTCATGACTTTAAGCTTGCCTTGATATTCCTGTGCGAGCTCATCGACGATTGGGGCCACCATTTGACAGGGTCCACACCAGACCGCCCAGAAATCTACCATAACAACCTCTGAAGATTTCAGCACCTCCCCATCCCAGTTCGTTGCATCCGCTTTGGCCACTAAATCAGACACTGACTGCCTCCTTGGATAAATACGACAAAATGCCCAGCTATGCTGGCATCCTAAAACTGCTCTTGTCGGACTGTCAACTCACTCTTACAGGCTTAGGTAGATAAAGAGGGCTACCCCCTATGATTTGCGGGATCTCTAACACTCACAGAGAAGACAGGAACCGAATTCACCACTGCCATTCATCCGGTGTGCCTGTCCACCATGAATTTGGCTTCAATTCACGCCACCGGGCTTGTTCTGCCCACAACTCATCCGTCCGTGTCCGACTCAATCGATTAGCCATAGCCGCTGTCATGTCAAATTGCTGACGAATGCCTTCATGAATAAGCTCTTGCGCCATACGAGGCATGATATTGGGCGGATCAATGAGATCAAGAATGTCCCGTGTGGTCAAATTCAGCGCCAATTGCTCTACTTTCACATAATCCTCCAGCTTCGCTAATGATCCTAAATAACCATCAATTGCCTGATAAACGTAGGCCAAATAAACGTACGCTTCAACCGAGGGATTGCGGTCAATATTTATTTGACAAGCTTCCACCGCTCGCCGGTAATCTCCGGCCATCAAATATACTTTAGCATCCGCGAGAGGTGTAATAGTCAGGATAGGAATCTGGTCTGACTGAGCCCAACCTTTGGAAACCGGTAACGTAACCAGAAAAAATACTCCCACTCCGAAACACACCATCATTTCCCACGCTCTTTCGCTCGCCGACAAAGTCCTCATGATCTCCTCCATCACTAAAATCGTGCAATATGCACCATTTTCGATAGATTCCCAGGTTGTTCAACCCATTTTCCGCTGATTCAATTACCCAGTTTTAAGATTGTCGGATTTTTAATCAGTACGAGAATCCCGAAATCTCCCTGGTTCCAATGCCTATTAAAAAAAACCGTTTCCCCTTGTCTTTGATGTCCCAAAACTACGACATAATGCTGTAGGAAGGCCACTTGTTATTTATAAAAACCCAAAAAGCCTAGCACCAAACTCCCCACTACAACACAAGACTCCCATAAAAACGAGCCATTGAACAATCTAAAACGTCAATGGCACATACCTTGCGAAAGATCTTATCCAAAAAGCATTACATTGAACTTGGCTCCTTTATTAAAAAAAACAACACGCAAAAACTTTAAACCCATCACCACTAAAAGGGATAAAATGAAACAAAACAAAAGACTTTTACCTTTTATTCTCATCATTGGCCTAGAAACCTTCTTTTTATGTTTAATCCCGGTTTTACCTACTCACGTAAATTCGACTGATATCGCTTTGGTTCTTTCGTCTTCTACGCTTGGCTCACCATTGCCTATAAAAATGACTTACCCGAAGAATTCCCACAGCGACGACACATTAGCCGCCCTAACTATCTACCTGGAAGCCCGTGGGGAAAGTTTTGCTGGAAAGTTAGGCGTCGCGGCTGTCATTCGGAATCGGATGACTCACAAATACCACAGCGATGGCACGGTCAAGGGCACGGTTCTGCGTGCCAAACAGTTTGAACCATGGATGGGCCGGAATCCAGAAGAAGTGAAATTTGACCAAACTAATCGAAAGATGCAAGAAAGTTTGTTAGCTTGGAGGCTTGTGCAAGACGGTCGGAAGGTAGTGGATGGGGCTGTGCTGTTTTACAATCCCCAACTGGTCAAAACTCCCCATTGGGCTCAGGTCAACCGCAAAGTGGCCAAAATTGGCGGACATGAATTCTTCAATAAGCACACCATTTAACTAGTCATTCCCTACACGCGTTTTTCGTAAATTCTTAGGTCGAGTCGCACTGCATCCCCCATCCTCAATACGTTTCAACTCTATGCGTAAATGTCGGAGTGCACCGGAATGCACCCGACAGACGCCAGATTCGGTAAGACCCATTTGGTGACCAATTTCCTTCATCGTTAATCCGGTGTGATAATAGGATTGAAGTACTTCTTGCTGGCGTGCCGATAATGTCTCAAGCGCCGCTGATAATGCCGCCTTCATTTCTGCATCCGCACAGGCCACAAAAGGGTCCAGATGGTTAACATCTGGCAAAACATCACGAAGCGTACATTCATCCTCTCCTTGCCCAACCGGCTCGTCCAGACTAATTAAACGAGGATCACACCCTCCCACTCCCTCTATTTCATCAATGGGAACGCCCAATAGCGTAGCCAATTCCTGTGAAGTCGGTGGCATCCCGTTTTTCTGAAGATGTTCTTCAACAATTTGTCGCACTTGATCTCGGCGAAATCGAACAGACCGAGGAACCCAATCCATTGCCCGAATTTCATCTAACATCATGCCACGGATGCGATATTCGGCAAATGTTCTAAACTTGATATCCCGTGTTGGATCATAGCGCTTTAACGCGGACAACAGACCCATTGCCCCAGCGCTCGTCAAATCCTCGACATCCAGGGAAAAGGGATTCTTGAACGCCATAACTCCAGCCATCCGGCGAATGATCGGGAGAAACTCCAATAAAACCCGAGTAACATGTTCCTGATCAAGCCGGTCCTGCGCTTCTTTATGTTCCGCTTTGTCCTGACTAACTGAGCCGGGACAAGACGAGTCGAGCTCTTTAATGCCAACTGCTGGCTCTATGAAATGTTGCGCGTCATCGTCCATATTTCGGCCTTTCCTTGTGACCAAAAAAAAGCGCCCGATTCCAGGGAATGGGCGCATGAACGAACGCATGGACCTACCAACACAGTTCGGTAACCAGACGAACCCTAAAACAACCACGCTCTCAGGGTTTCTTGGCTTTGCGCCCTACCCTCACGGATAGTTTGCCCTTGTCACCTGTT
>BQIZ01000212.1 GCA_021604365.1 Nitrospirales bacterium | reverse complement strand
GGAGGAAGATCCCCCACTGACACCAGGTGGCTTCCTCATTTCTCACTCCGATCTATTTCCTTCGGCTCAGGCGCAATGTTCAGATTTTTTCTTAGTTTCTTGGTCATTTCGGCATGTTGTTCTCTTTCAGTGGGCGTCTCAGGATCTGCCATCTTGCTCTTTCCATCAAGAGACTGTCTACCTGTCTATGCACAAGATCCTCGACATCATGAGGAAATCTGGGGCATTCAGCAAGAATCGCTGGAAATTGCCGAAAAGAACAAAGAAACCTTTTGGTGCCATGATGTATGTAGCCGAACGAATGCAAGATACAACGCTGGTCTTGATGATTTCGGGACGAGTGACCGTGTACTCCAGGAAAGTCTTCCAGGGGATGGTGAAGGCGGCCAGGTTCTCTGGTGCCAAGCATATCATTTTCAATATGCAGGGCGTCACGTTCATGGACAGCATTGCCTTGGGTGGGTTGGTGCTCGCCTACCTGGACTTGAATGAGAATCATATGGCCATGAGCGTTGTGGAACCTCAACAGCCCGTAAAAACCTTATTAGAAGACGCAAATTTTTCCGACCTGATTCCGACGTATCCCACCGAAGAGACTGCCTTGCAAGCCATCCAATAGGGGTTAGTTGAAAAAAGCCGCCAACTGCGTTTTCGCCATTTTCCCGTGCTCACCTACTCCGCGTACGCTCCGCGCGCAAAAATGGCTGTGGTCTTCCCTTCGACATAACTCAGGACAGGACTGGACGAACCCTTCGAAAGGCTCAGGGCATCCTTTTTTGAACCGACCCGAGGCCTCTGGCCTTCAAAGTTGCCATGGGGATTTTGGCCCATGGAGAACAGTATTATTCAACATTCCCAATAAAATTCCGGGTGCGCTTCCCTTTTTCATCGTTTAAAATGAGGTAAGTCAAATTTCCCTACTCAGGCGCGGGCACGTCGACCCGGCGCACATCCGAGACGATTCGGGATGTGCACAGGTGTGGTGTATTCCGGGAATGTGTGCCTATACAATCGGCAGACCATGGTGAATGTGTTATCCTCGCGTGGACTTGCTAAAGGGAGGATGTAGAACCTGAACTCTGAGAATAATAGGAATGTTGTGATGGCATATGAACATCTTCTCGCGCTACGAGCGGAGCTGCTCCGTCAACAATTAACGGGTTTTGTGGTTCCCCATACGGATGAATATCAGAATGAATATCTGCCTCCATGCGCCGAGCGGCTTGCCTGGTTGACCGGCTTTACGGGTTCGGCGGGGACGGCGATTGTCCTGCGGGATGAAGCCGCAATGTTTGTGGATGGTCGGTATACACTTCAGGTGGCTGACCAGGTTGATGAGAAAAGCTTTTCGCTTCACAATAGTGGAGACACTTCACCACATGAATGGTTATCACTTCGGGCGACATCAACGGATCGAATCGGCTATGACCCCTGGCTTCATACTCCGCAGGACCTCGAACGGTTTCAGGCGGCAACCGAACGAGTGGGTGCACACCTCGTCCCCTGTGCGTCGAATCCTATCGATGCCGTCTGGCATGACCGGCCTCAAGAACCCTCAGGTGTAATCAAGCCTCATCTCCCGGAGTTTTCCGGGCAAAGCTCCCAGGCTAAGCGTGAGAAATTTGGCGCGAGGTTCTCGGAAGACCGGATTGATGCGGCCATCATCACCGCGCCCGATTCAATTGCCTGGTTGTTGAACATTCGCGGATCGGATGTGCCCCATACTCCACTGCCATTGTGCCGGGCTATTCTATACGCCACCGGGCGGGTCGCCCTATTTGTCGATCCGAAAAAAATCACCCCGGGCTTACAAGCGCATTTGGGTCAGGACATTTCCTTGGCACTGCCGGAAGAATTTGAAGCCGCCTTACAACAGTTGGGAACCCATGGGAATCGAGTGCTGTGTGATCCGGCCAAGACCAATTCCTGGATTTTCGCCACATTAACTCAGAGCGGGGCAGTTCTCTTACAAAAAGATGATCCCTGTGTGCTGCCAAAGGCATGCAAAAACCCTGTGGAAATTGCCGGGGCGTATGCGGCGCATCAACGCGATGGGGTGGCCATGTGTCAATTTCTGGCTTGGCTGGCCAGGGAGGGATCCAAGGGACAGGTGACCGAGTTAGAAGCCGTGGACTATCTCGATGCCTGTCGCCGAAAGCAGGCGATGTGGGAGGATTGCAGCTTCCCCACTATCTCGGGTGCAGGGTCAAATGGCGCCATTGTGCATTATCATTCGACCCGGGAGACGAATCGGTGCCTGGAGCCCGGGACCTTATATCTGGTGGATTCCGGAGGGCAGTATTTGGACGGAACGACGGATATCACACGAACGCTCGCGATTGGACGCCCTTCGGACGAACATCGTGATCGTTATACTCGCGTGTTACAAGGCCATATTGCTCTGGCCACAGCCAGATTTCCTGAAGGCACCACAGGCAGCCAATTAGATGCGTTGGCGCGGGCGCCCCTATGGACAATGGGGTTGGATTACGATCATGGGACAGGCCACGGGGTCGGAAGTTTTTTAGGGGTCCATGAAGGCCCGCAACGGATTGGGAAAGCTGCCAATGCGGTTGCCCTGAAGCCTGGAATGATTGTGTCAAATGAACCGGGCTATTACAAAACCGGGGCCTATGGGATTCGCCTGGAAAACCTCGTGACGGTGGTGAAAGATGAGTCCTTCAATAACTCAACGCGGTCGTTCTTTGGCTTTGATACGCTGACGATCGTGCCATTTGAGCAAACCCTCATTGCCACGGAACTGTTATCGCTCAAAGAACGTCAATGGGTCGATACCTATCATGCTCGCGTGTGGGCGGATCTCCAATCCCTTGTGGATACCGATACGCGCGCCTGGTTGGAGCAGGCGACGCAACCGCTCATCTAAATCCGTCTCTTCGCCCAATACTATTCGAACCATATTCAAATCGGAGCTAACCATACATGACACCGCAAAAAACGAATGAAGAGATCATCGAAGCCATTAAAACGCAAATGGGTAAAAATCCAGAGATTACGAATGTGATCGTGAAGGGCCATCTGCTTCAACTGCATGTGACCCAAGGGCTGTTTCATCGCTTGTCGGCCGATCGCGAACGAGGGCGGAAAATTGTCCTGGTCCTCATGGAACAGATGAAGCAACTGACCGGATTAGCGGATGTTGCGGTATGGGTCTATTCAGAGAACGAGAAAGTGATTGAGGGAACCGTCAAAGCCTTTGGCGGGGATAATGTGAATTTCCTGTTTGACTTGTAAGGTTTACAAGAGCACTCCAGGGAAAAGGACGTGCCTATTCCTGATTGGTGCCCTTCGGCCAGGAGTCCAGACTAGGAGGAAGTCCGGTTTTCCAAGATCCCACGCGTTTCCCACCGAGACCGATTTGACAGGACCACACCCCGTTTGGCGTATGGTTAATCCGCCATCGTCCTCCGTCGGCACTGATCCACATCCAGACGGGGGAACGTCGAACGGGCCGTTTAGATTCGGATGGCACTCAAACCTCCTTGTCGGCGTGCTGAAAGAGACTTTTACGGGAGTGGAAGTCAATATTACCGAGAGTATTGTGATCGATTGCTATGAAGCTTGACAAGTTCCTTGCCGGATATGTCATGGTGTGCCCATGAAAAATCCAGATTTTCCATCCCCTTCTATTGTGCCTGAATTATCCACAGGCTTGACGGGCCAGTATGAGGCGGATGTCCTGTGTCTGTCCGTGTATGGGAAGACCGTGATCCTGATTGGCACGGCGCATGTGTCACAAGAATCAGTGGATTTAGTCAAACTGGTAATTGAACAGGAGCACCCTGATCGTGTCTGCGTAGAATTGGATGACAAGCGTTTTGAAGCCATCTCACATCCCAACCGGTGGGAATCGTTAGACATCAAAGAAATCATCCGCAAGCAGCAGCTCAGCACGCTGATGGTCAATCTTATTTTGTCTTCCTTTCAAAAGCGACTGGGAGATAAATTGGGCGTTATTCCAGGCACAGAAATGCTGGAGGCCATTCGTATGGCCGACAAACATGGCATTCCCGTGACCCTTGCTGACCGGGACGTGCGGGTGACGATGCGTCGGGCCTGGCGCAACACCCCAATTTGGCGAAAAAGTCTCTTAATGTCCTCCCTCATGCTGAGTATCTTCGACACCACTGAAGTCTCCGAAGAGGAGATTCGGAATCTCAAAAAGCAGGATGTGCTTTCAGAAATGATGAAGGATTTAGGAAAAGAAGTGCCGACGCTCAAAACGGTGCTCATTGACGAACGGGACCACTATTTAGCCAAAAAAATTGTCGATGCGCCAGGGACCCGGATTGTTGCCGTGGTTGGCGCCGGGCATGTGGAGGGCATTTGCCGGACATTGAACGAACGGGAGACGGTGGTCTTGGAGGAGCTGGAAAGTATCCCGCCCGTCTCTCCTGCATGGAAAGCCGTGGGTTGGAGTATCCCGGTGCTGATTGTGGGGTCAATTGCCTGGATTGGATGGCAAAAGGGATTGAGCGCTGCCGGAGACAATTTATTGTTTTGGATTTTGGCCAATGGTATTCCCAGCGGGATTGGCGGTTTGTTGGCCATGGCTCATCCGCTCACCATCGTCGCCGCATTTTTCTCGGCACCGTTTACCAGCCTCACCCCGGTTATTGGAGTCGGGTATGTGACGGCGTTTGTCCAGGCCTACTTGCAACCGCCTCTGGTGCGGGAGTTTCAAACCGTAGCAGAGGATATCGCCATTCCACGCAAGTGGTGGAAGAGTCGACTCCTGCGTGTGTTCTTAGCGTTTCTCCTGCCCACGCTTGGAAGTCTCATCGGCACCTGGGTGGGAGGCACGCGTATTGTGTCTAATTTGTTTTGATCAGGAGCAAAATAAAGCCAAGCACAGTGAGGCTAGGACTGGGGCGCGGCGACTTTAGACGTATGCTGGAAAATACATTTCGGACAGGTATAGTGGATAAAGCGACCATCGCCAACGAGACGTTTCAGCATAGAGGTTTGACACCAGGTGCAGAGACGGTCCGGCAGATCTGATGTAGAAGGCGTCAAGGGAGGCATGGAATCCGTGTCGGTCATAATAGGGGTCATTCTCAAAAACCTACAGGGGGTTTGTCAATGTTTAGGGCTATGAATGCCACAAAAATATTGGAGGGTATGGTGCTGGGGGTTGTGCTGTTGCTCCCGGTATCCGGGTGGTCCGAAACGAATGATGAGGATCTTCCACGATTAACCGTTTCCGCAGAGGGAGCGATCAATGTGCCTCCCGATAAAGCGGTATTAAGTTTTGCGGTTGAAACAGTCGGGGAAAAATTGTCCGATGTTCAACAAGGAAACCAGGAGCGTGTGGCGAAGGTCTTGGAGGAATGCCGACGGTTTAACATCCCCTCTGAGTTTATTCAAACCACGTCCCTGAATGTGATTCCTGAATATCCGCCACCTCCGCGACGTCAAGCGGATGGAACCTTAGAGAACAATGTTCCCCGGATCATTGGCTATCGTGTCGTCCACCAGGTCAATGTGGAGGTGCGTAACCTGGAGATTGTGGGGAAGGTCGTTGACCGGGTCTTACACGTTGGGGCCAACAAGTTTTCAGGCATCGCCTGGGGCTTGCAAAACGAAGAACCCACAAAGCTTGAAGTCTTGAAACAGGCTTCTGCCAAAGCCCAAGCCAAGGCTGAAGCGTTGGCTCAGGCTTTGAATCTCAAGTTGGTTCGTATGATCAATGTCTCGGAGGGTGGAATTTCCCCATCCCCTCCTGAGGGTCGATATCGCATGGCGATGGCCATGGATAGCGGCGGAGATGCCTCGGTGTCGGCAGGAGAAATCTCCATACGTGGTTCCGTCCTCTTGGTGTATGAAATCAGCCAGAAGTAATCAATCCTTTTTTTTATCAGCCTTGTGTTCCCGTCCTTGTCCTCATGAGCATTTCCTCCATGAACAATGAAAAGCCAGAAACTGTTGCAGAAACTAAAACTGCTGGACCTGATCTTGGGGTTCCGGCATTGGTGGTGTCCGGCTTCCTGGGGGCGGGCAAGAC
>BQIZ01000211.1 GCA_021604365.1 Nitrospirales bacterium | reverse complement strand
TCTACCCCACGGTTCATATGCGCCTGGGGATCAAAAAAGATTTCCACGTGGCGGACATGTTCCTTCACCACGCGTTTCAAGTAGGCCCAGGTCAGATCAAAGAAATCACGTTCCTGTCGTAAAACCCGTGAGCCTTCATAGTAAATATGTAAGAAGGACTGCAGATCTTGAAAGTTGTACGCCCGCTTCAGCTCCTCACTTGTCGCAAAGGGAAGAGAAAGGTCGTTACGCTTACCGAGATCGAACATCAACTCCGGTTCGAGCGTCCCTTCGATATGAAGGTGAAGTTCGACTTTGGGAAGATCGAGAATCCATTGTTCGAGTTCGTTCTGACTCATGGATTAACCTGGGATTGGGGAGTGATCCATCCTGAAAAATGATCTTCCCAAATCGAATTGAGCGGATGTTGTATTTGAGGCCAGGAACAAGAATGCTGAAGGATTACTGAGTTATGAATATGTGTATTATCCATTTGGCAATGCCACCGTTGCCACCCGCTTGGTGCAGGCGGGGGTAGATCTGAAGAGGGTACTAAGTCTATGGCCTCGGCCCTCGATCCCGCCGCATCGGTGCACACATCATTCCTCTGCAAGCTTGCAGGAGGGATTATTTCAAATATATCACACCCCCAGGAACAACGGGGCTAATTCTCTTACAGAGTCGAAAGATTGGTGAAATTTGTAGTAATCGAAACTGCCGTTCTCGCGGGGAATCAGGCCTTTTCGCCATCGTCAGAGATCCCATTTTCTTTATTCTACTGAATCTCGCTCACTTCCGGAGAGTTTGAAATTCCCCAAGACCCAGTACACAACACCCATCCCCAGAACCCCCATGAGCATGATGGATTCTATCCAAGAGTACCCTTGATTGCGAACCACGTTGCGAAATACATGAAACCTGTCCTTAGTGGTTAACGTTTCTTGCCGCACGACATGTCCAGTGCCTCTTTTGTTACGCCCGTAAATAGAAAATTTTCGGAACAGTTGACGTAGATTATTAATTTCCAAATGCCGGACTAGAATCTGCGGATAATATCGAACGACGTTACAAGAATATGTATTGACAGCGTGTCGAACGAAAATTGTATCGCTCCCCCGAAGCCGCTCCTGGAAAGGCCCAAGTTCATCGAAAAGGTTTTTCTTCACCGCCATATTATTCGTATGACCGTAATAGATTTCCGGCTTGTCGCTATTAAACACATACTTGTGCTTTTCATCCTCATAGGCTGCAAACATAGACAGCATAATAGAGTTTCCGGCAAATGCCCTCCGACCAAGAACAATATTGAGATCCGGCTGCTCCATGGCCAGCATGATTCCGTGCAACCAGTCATGAGAGGGGACACAATCCGCATCGATAAAGGCCATGACTTCGCCTTTCGCTTCTTGAAGCCCTCGATTCCTCGCGGCATACGAGCCCTGCATCGATTCGTGCAGCAATTGAATGCCGGGATATTGCCGCACTGTTTCAACGGAGGTATCCGTAGAATTATTATCGATCATGAGAATTTCATATGGTTCTCGAGGATAGTTTTGCTGGAGCAGTCCTTCGATACACCTCTTGATGTATCGCTCTGAATTATAAATGGGAACGATGACGGAAACCTTGATCATACTTTGCCCACGGCCGGACAGATAAAAAGAAATAACCGCCCTGGTATCGCTTATGGCATATTTTCGGCCAGATGATTTTCACGTAATTCCTCTTCTTCTAAGTAGTACTGACCTAGTATGCCTAAGACATATTGATGGGCTTCCGTATCTGATGAACCTGCGGAAATGTGTTTCGTAAATGCAGGTGAATGTTTGTCACTCGAAGCAAACTTTCGTGCGTTGGTATCATCGCGTCCCTTGGCCGTGACGATTGTCCCATCTTGTAAGACCGGGTTAATCGGCAGTGAACTTGGGGCAGTCATCACGCGCACATTCAGGATTTGGTCATAATTTTCTGGAATGGTGATTTTATGGGAAAAAAAGGCGGTTCCTACAGGATTATTTTCATCGTCCGACTGTTGACCAAATGCGATAAACTCTGAGGAAAAGGGCCGTTTCCCCTTTGGATGTAATTTGCTCCAATACACCGGCTTTTTAATCGTCACGTTTACGACTTTCAGAAACTTGCCAGATGACCGTTCAAAATGTCCCCCGAATAATTTGGCTTGAAAGGTTGTGCGAGTATTGTTTAATTCCCGTAGGACAAATTGTTCGGTTGGAACCAGGGTGAAATAGGGGTAGAGAGGCTTCCCTCCCCGATTATCTAACATCTGGGCATGGCGATAGCTGTCTTCACCTTCTTTGTCTAAGGATACTTCCCAAATACCCTGGAATCGATGAGGGGCCACATACATTGGTAGATGACTAAGATAAATTGGGGAGGTCCCATCTGGGGAACGATGACTCACCACTAACATACCATGGATGCCGAGTTCTAAAGGATCGGGTTGTTGAATCATGCCAACAGCCTCTTTAGCAAAGTGGCGGACATATTCATCAACATCCTTTTCTGCAACTTTCTGTAATAGGGGAACGGCTGGAGTCGCAGGGTGGCCGATTCCGCCCAAGGCTTGGGCCGCGCGTATTCGTGAGGGGGCGTCTTGTTGTTGTAGCGCGTTCATATGGGCAGAAACTTGAGGCCCGTGTGTCCCAAGTGGCTGAATATCATCTGCCTGGACAAAGCCTTGAACCCCATTTTTGTCACGCACGAGATGGAAACTACCCGACTCCTCCAGGAGGGCCACTTGTGTTCCAGGTTCCCATTCACCATCAGGAGGCAGGCCTTGCTGAGGACTAGTTAGGTAATACGGTGTTTTCCTGACTACCAGGTGCGTATGATTTTTTCCTTCTCCATTTCCTGGTTGATCCGATACGAAGGAGAATTTTGGCAGAATGTGGGCTTTTTCACCTAACAACTTGGTCATTTCTGCAGACAATCGGTCATACAAATCATGTGTGGGTGTTCCAACAAATTGAATGTTCGGTCTCCAGAGGTAGCGAGGGTTCCCTTCCTGGCCCTTGGTTTTAAACAGTTCGTGGGTTACGCCCCAAACATTCCGTTGAAAAATTTCAAGTTTGGGGAAGACTTCCTTTTGAACCCACTGTTCAAATTCTTTTTCCGGCGTATCAGGTTGGAGAATCACTAAATACGTGGGTTGATAGGATTGAGGGGACAGAGTCTCTGCACCAACCTGGGTAAGACCCATAAAACTCACCATGATCATAAGAACAAGATGCCACCTTAGAAGCTTTGATATATTCATTTTCATGACAACCTCCCTGTTAGCATTGAGATACGCTTTATAGTCACGCAAGCTCTGTGCCTCTTTCTCGACCTAATTCTTGAGGTTATCTGGGCAGTTCATTTAATTTTTTGAAGAACAGCAATCTCGTATTACCGGAATTGGAAAGGGGGGATTATCTAATGAGATACGATTAAGTCACAAAAGGATACATTTGTTAAAAGACATATCTCACGTTTCTTCAGTCGAGTCTTTGACACAGACATGAAGAAATCTTCCATCAGACAATGAATTTCTAAACTAAAATGTCAAAA
This sequence comes from Nitrospirales bacterium, assembly GCA_021604365.1. GTDB lineage: Bacteria > Nitrospirota > Nitrospiria > Nitrospirales > UBA8639 > Nitrospira_E. The sequence goes on along the minus strand of BQIZ01000211.1, from coordinate 2,542 downwards.
TTTAAGTGTCCATCGGCCCCGAAAAAACGGTTAGTCTTTGGGTATGAGATGCATGAAAGATCGCAATATTGAAGAAAGACTTGATCCTTAGCGGGCTCAAAAGCGACACACAACAAACGGATCACAATCGGCTTAATAGGCATCAGACCTTTTCGCATGATGCCCAAAGTTGAAATCGTGCTGTATTGTGAACACCCAAATTAGAGATTACTTCTGTTGTTCTATGCTAAGTCCTCGGATTCATACAATAAGTGCAATTACTCCAGCTCCCTAGTTGGATACGATGATGCGACGACACCATTCATCTGACCGGAAGGAGCGCCCTTTAAAATCGAGGTCAGGCCTGAGTTATTGCCTTTTTCTTGTTAATCTCCAACCGGCCTCCCATTCAGTGTCTTGCATTGTTCGATCTTTTTGCCGAATTCCCCACCCTACAAGCGAGGGTTGAATAATACTTATTTCCAAGGGCATATTGACCCACAGGCACGTTGCCTATCAGAGGCCTCGGGGCGGTTCAAAAAAGCATGCCCTGAGCCTTTCGAAGGGTTCGTCCAGCAAGGCCCCAGCCATTTTTCCGCGCAGAGCGTACTTCCGGTACGTGAGCACGGAAAAATGGCGAGAACGCCGCTGGCCGCTTTTTTCAACAGCCCCTATAAGGAAGCGACATCCCGTCTCGATTCTAGAAAAATGGGCCGGTCAGACCCTACTCGCAAGATGAATTCTCACCTGTGGGACAGCAAACGCAGGGGATTGATCCGTTAACGAGGTCTTGGGTACTTTCCTGGTCAGGCAAAAATGGCTTTTATAATTCCTATTCAGTAGCAGTCTATCACCCCAGGAGGCGAGACAAGAACTGCAAGGGATGAGCAATCTTACTCCCCTCAAAACGTCGCACTTGAGATCGACAAGAGGCGCCAGTCGCCACGATTGGCCGGTGGGAGTCGGCCAGTTTTAATTTCCAGGACTGCTCGTAGATGCCCTTCGATTCGTCGTAGTGCGCGGTTTCGTGCCCAAACGCACCCGCCATCCCGCAACATCCCGCTTTCACAATCTCTAGGTCAAGACCAAACGCCTTAAAGACCGCTTGCCACTGCCGACCCGACGCCTGAATCGAGGTTTTCTCGCTGCAGTGCCCCATAAACGCGATCGTGGGTGAGGTGAGTTGAGTCAGTGACGTGGCGAGATAGGGCAGCACAGTGGCCAGCCATTCCTGCGGCAACCAGACGTCGACGCCTGGCCGGTCGAGATAGGTGCGATATTCTTCCCGGTAGGTCAGGGTCATCGCCGGATCGATCCCAATGATCGGACGCCCCATCGACGCGAGCTTCTCAAGCTGCTGGGTCGCGTGACGGGCGGTATGCTGAAAGTCCTGCAAAAAGCCTTTCACGTGCTGCCCTTTGCCGTTTTCGATAAACGGGGTCACGATGGGCTCGAAACCGATTTTTTTGAATAACGCCACGCAATCAACAAAGGTCCCGGCTTCATAAAAGGCGGTGATCGCATCCGGCAGGATAAAGACGGTTTTGGAGAGATCGCGGTGCTGGAGCGACGCTGGCTCAATTTGATGCAGCACGTGAATCCCAGCCTTGTCCAACAATGCCGTATACGTGGGTGAATTGAGCTGCGGCGAATCCACGAGTCCGACCCAATATCGCATGAGCGGCTCAAAAAAGGGTAACTTCACGACCGCGTTGTAGAGAAACGGGGCCGCGAGAAGCCGGTGATGGGTGCGCTCGCTAAACGCAATTAGCTTATCCTTAAGTGGGCGTTGATAGCGCGTATAGAACCGGTTGAGAAATTTGGCTTTGAGATCGGGAATATCCACTTTAATGGGACACATCGAAGTACAGGCTTTACAGGAGAGACAGCCGTCCATCGCCTCGTAGACTTCGAGTGAAAAATCAGAGTCCGTCGACGTAGGAAGTGCAAGGTGCCCGCGCGACCCATCTTCGGCTTGGAGATCATAGCGGGTGCGCGACAATTGCCGCAGCCACTCGCGCATCATCCCGGCTCGGCCTTTCGGGGAGTGAATACGGTTACGGGTAAATTTGTACGACGGGCACATCACGTCATCGAGATCAAAATTAAAGCACGCGCCGTTGCCATTACAGTGAATCGAGGAAGGAAATCCTTCCCGCACGGCTTCCGGGATTTGCCGATCCCGGTGGCCTCGCAGCGGCACGCCATCGAGTTTTTTCACGCTTGCGGGATGATCGATCGGCGTGACGAGTTTTCCGGGATTCAGCTTATTGGCCGGATCGAAAAGCTGTTTAATGCGTCGCAGGTCGTCGTACAACTCCAGGCCGAAAAACTCGGGCATATACTCGCCGCGTAGCCCTTTGCCGTGCTCGCCCCACACCACACCGCCATATTTCAACACCAGGTCTTTCACCTGATCGGTGATTACCCGGATGAGCGTTTCATCGGCTTCGTCCTTCAAATCGAGAGCTGGCCGCACGTGCAAACAGCCGACATCAACGTGCCCAAACATGCCGTATTCAAGCCCGTAGGCATCGAGCACCTGACGAAACTCTTGAATATA
>BQIZ01000210.1 GCA_021604365.1 Nitrospirales bacterium | reverse complement strand
GGGCCGATTTGATAATGGGACCACCCGGACGTTGGGACAGGTGCGATTAACTCGATTTATCAACCCGGATGGACTGCAACCGATTGGACGGAATTTGTTTATTCAATCCGGTGATTCCGGCACTCCCTTGGACGGGGTGCCAGGCACGGGCGCTTTTGGCAAAGTATCCGCAAGTACCCTCGAAGCCTCCAATGTGGATTTGGGTGAAGAGTTAGTCAATATGATTACCATGCAGCGGGGCTTCCAGGCGAATTCACGAATCATCACCACCACCAACGATCTACTCGGAGAACTGGTGAATCTGGCCCGGTAGTTCGTCGTCTGGTAACAGGTGGTTCAGCCCCCAGGCAGGTATTCCTGTCTGGGGGTTTTTTTTCCTAATAGATTGTTGAAAAAACATGCCTCAGGAACCGTGAGGCGGACAGCAAAAAATCCGTTTCTTCCCCTTGCCTCCTACGCCTCACCTCTCACGTTCCATAAATGAACCTGTCAAAGCTTCCCCCGAAATGCCAGGAAAATGACGAAAAGGTCAGCCTCATCTGGTTGCCGGGCAAATGAGATGTCAGGCAGGACCACGGAAGAAATCTATGCGAATTCAGTGCGTTACAGGATTAGCTTCAGGCTGCATACGTAGAAAAATGGAGTGGCACAAAGGTTGCTGATTTGGAAAGAGGAATGTGATGACTCACAAAACTTTTTAGCGTGTGAGGTTGATGTATGGCTGATGACGATGCCAAAGAGGAAGCCCCCGTGAAAGCTGGGGCGGGGAAAAAAATGATGCTTATCATTATCGCAGGCGTTCTTCTTCTGGGTGGAGGAGGAGGTGCAGCCTGGTATTTCATGGGAGGCACAGAGGAAAAGTCAGCCGAGCACGATGAGCATGCCAAAGCCGAGACTGGTCATGAAGAGCCAGGGCCGGTGATGGAACTAGAACCTTTTCTTCTGAATTTAGCAGATCGTGAAGAGCTGAGATTTTTAAAAGTAAGTATCAAGCTTGAGTTGGACCGGGCTGAAGAAAAAACGGATTATCAGAATAAAATTCCGGCCATTCGTGATGCGCTGTTGGTGTTACTGAGTAGTAAAGAATCGCAATTACTCAGAACGGTGAACGGGAAGCGGCGGGTTCGAGAAGAAATTATGACGCGGGTGAATGGCGTCATGAGTAAAGGGAAAGTCGCCAATGTATATTTTACTGATTTTATTATTCAGTAGGGCGTGGGGAGAAAGAAGTAAGCGTTCAAGGTCCGGGAGTTAGAAAGAGGAGAGAAGAAACAGCAGAGCTGTTTCTTTGTGCCACGTCGGAACATGGAAAAAATTCTCAGTCAGGATGAAGTTGATGCCCTTCTTCGGGGGGTTTCCGATGGGGACGTTGAGACGGAATCTGAAGACCCGGTAGATGCCGGACCACATGACGGACCGGTTTCGTATGATTTGGGGAATCAGGAATGGGTCGTCCGCGGGCGAATGCCGACCCTGGATGTGATCCACCAACAATTCTCGCGTGGTTTCCGCATCTCTCTGAGCGATGTGCTTCGTAAAACCGCTGAGGTGACGGTCACCAACCAAACGGTGATGAAGTTCGGGGAGTTCACCAAACGTCTTCCCGTCCCGGCCTATCTCCAGATTATTTCCATGGACCCTCTTCGCGGTTTAGCGATGATCGCCACGGATGCGGCGACGGTGTATTTGCTTGTGGATCATTTTTTCGGTGGAGCCGGACAGACTCATGTGAAGCCGGAAGGGCAGGATTTTACCATCATAGAGCAGCGCGTGATGAAGAAGGTCATGCTGATGGGGTTGGGTAATCTCCAAAAAGCCTGGGATCCGGTCCAAAAACTCCTCATCAATGCGGTTCGGGTAGAAATGAATCCTCAGTTGGCTGCCATTGTGTTGCCGGCGGATATCGTGATTGTGGTCACGTTGGGTATCGAATTAGGCAATTCGGTGGGAGATCTCCATCTCTGTCTTCCCTATACGATGTTGGAGCCGATCCGGGAACGGCTACAGGTGAGTTTCCAGGGAGACTCGTTTGAAACGGATTATGGTTGGGTGAAACGATTCTCGGCCAGGCTGAAGGAGGCTTATGTCACGATGTCGGTCTGTTTGGGAGAAACAGAAATCTCGGTGGAGGAATTGATGCAATTTTCACCAGGCGATGTGATTGGGCTGAATCAAGGGACTACGCAACTGTTAACGGCCAGAGTGGAAGGAGTCCCGAAGTTTCTTGGTTCTCCTGGAACCACCAAAGGCATGCAATCGTTTCAGATTAAGGACATCATTCTGGCGAGAGAGTAATGGCTGGTGAACACGATGAGGCGCCGGCCAGTCACTGACCGTGGAAACCTGGAGATAAACGATGAGTGAAGACGACAACATCGACATGGATACATTTGATGCTGAGAAAGAAATGATGGAGGCGTTAGCCCAGGAAGCGTCGGCGAAGGAACAGAGCGCCGCGGCAAAAAAACAGGAGGTGGCGAGTAGCAATAGCCAGGCGCCTGAATTGATGACGTCCCACGATCCGAATTTAAATCGCATCTTAGATATTCCCTTGGTGCTTTCGGCACAACTGGGCAACACACGCATACTGATTAAGGACCTGTTGCAGTTAGGACCGGGATCCATTGTGGAATTGGATAAACTCGCGGGTGAACCCTTGGAAGTGTTGGTGAATGAACGGTTAGTCGCGCGTGGTGAGGTGGTGATGGTGAATGAGAAATTCGGCATCCGTCTCACGGACGTGATTAGCCCTTCTGAGCGGGTGAATAAACTTCGATAGGGACATGAGGTGTAAGGATTAACACGTGAAGGGGCGATGGGGCCGTTTCACGCATCACGACTGACGCATCACGAAAAAATATGGATCTCACACATGAAGCGCTCAAAATGGCGGGCACCTTGGCCCTGGTGGTCCTGGTTCTTCTTGGAGGATTAGCCTGGGTTCGGCGCACATTCGGAGAATTGCCCGGGAAGAGTGGTGAGCCGGTGATGCGCCTTTTGGGCGGACTTCGGGTCGGGACGGGAAAGCACATCATGCTCGTGGAAGTGGCCGGAGAAGTGTTGGTGTTGGGGACGACGGCCCGGGAGATGACGCTGCTGACAACCGTGGCTGAGGCCGATCGGATTGACCGGCTCCGCTCCATTGCGAATCCGCTCGTCGGGCCGTTAGGCGCCTGGTTGGGCCAGTGGACCCGGCAGGCATTTGCAAAATCCGAAATGGGATCGGTGACATCCAAACCGCTCATCCGATTGGCCAAAGGCCTCGCAAGGGTGAGGGGGGAGGGAAAGTCGTGATCAAACCCTATTGCGGGTTTCGTAAACGACGGGACCTTTGGGGACTGCTTGTCCTGAGTCTGGTCGTGGGACCATCGACTTCGGCTCTCGCCCAGGTCACGAAGGATCCGGCGATCAGTTTACAGGTGTCCGGATTGGACGGGACCGAACCGTGGACCTTCGGGCTTCGCATTCTCTTTCTTTTGACGGCCTTAACGCTTGCGCCTGCCCTGTTGATGCTGGTGACGGCATTTACACGCGTGGTGATTGTTCTGGGTCTTCTTCGGCAGGCGTTGGGGACCATGCATGCGCCACCGAATCAGGTGATGATTGGATTAGCCATGTTTTTGACCCTGTTTATTATGATGCCGGTGTGGGAACAAATTCGGGTTGAGGCACTTAATCCCCTATTGGAACAAACGGTGACTCAGGAAGTGGCGCTTGAACGGGCCAAAATTCCACTAAGAATGTTTATGCTGAAACAAGTGCGCGAAAAGGATTTAACCTTGTTTGTGGAAATGGCGAAAGCTCCTCATCCTCAGACGCCCGATGATGTGCCCTTCCATGTCCTGGTGCCGGCATTTGTCACGAGTGAATTGCGGACGGCATTTCAAATCGGTTTCCTGATCTATGTGCCTTTTCTCGTGATCGATATGATTGTCGCCAGCATATTAATGTCCATGGGTATGATGATGTTGCCACCGATCATGATCTCGTTGCCGTTTAAGTTAGTGCTGTTTGTGTTGGCTGATGGATGGTTTTTGGTCGTGGGAGCCTTGATGAATAGTTTTCAATAGGAAAGGCCGTAGGAGGTGAAGCGTCAGGCGTGGGGAGTGATCGGATGCCGTCATTGTTTTTCTTCTATTTCCTTAGGTTTGCCACCCTACGATTTTTTCTTCATGCCTAACTTTTCAAATTTCATGGCCAGTCTGAAAGGGTTGAGGAGATGACAACGGAAAGTGTCTTGAGCATCGGTCAGGAGGCGATTCAAACCATACTACTTGTGGCTGGTCCAATGTTGGGGCTCAGTTTAGTGGTAGGACTCTGCGTGAGTGCGTTCCAAGCCATGACCCAAATTAATGAGATGACCCTTACGTTTTTGCCAAAGGTTGCCACCATGTTTGTGGTGCTCTTGGTTACCTTTCCCTGGATGGTGGAAATTCTTGTGGGATTCATGACAGGGATTTGGGCACGGATACCCGAGTTTGCGCAATGATCAGCGGAGTGTTGAAAAAGGCCGCCAGCGGCGTTCTCGCCCCCTGGCCGTGCTCATGTACTCGTCCGTACGCTCCGCTCGTCCAAGCGGCTGCGGCCTTGCTGGACGGCCATTTTGAACACTCTGTTACTTTTCTCCGGTGGGCCTCAGACACTCGCAGGCGGATGCAATGGCAAAATTTCCGAAATATTCTATCGCTCAACCGAGGGAGTTGATCTGCCACATGTGTGAGAAAGATGTCCGGTAACCGGTGTTTCAATGGGATTTTGCGATTCAGCAAGTGTGGCAATTCGTGGTTGTGCTCGTCCGTACAGCCGTCATTTTGTCTGCCTTACCGCTGCTGGGGGGCCAATCGGTTCCGAACCGCATCAAAGTCGGGATGGCGGTCATTATCTCCATCCTGTTGATGCCGGTCGTGACGTTTGCCCTCCCTCCCAATTGGTTGGAACCTGCCAATCTGGTGATCGCGTTGGCTGCCGAATTGCTCGTCGGACTGGTCTTAGGTTTGGCATTGCGATTACTTATGACCGCGGTGGAACTGGCGGGGAGTGTGATGGGGTTTCAGGTGGGGTTTGCCATGGCCGGGGTCTTGGATCCTGTCACGCAAGTGGAAACACCGGTGTTTGGTCAATTACTGACCATTCTAGCAACCCTTCTGTACTTTCAGGTCGATGGACATCACTTGGTGTTATTGGCGTTGGGCAGTAGTTTTCAATTGATTCCTCCCTTCGGCGCCCATTTAAGCGCCCCGCTGTTGAGCGATGTAACCGGAGTCATGCAGCGAACCTACGATACGGGATTGAAACTGGCCTTTCCGGTCATGGCCGCAACATTTCTGGTCCATGCCATCATGGGGATTCTTGGCCGGCTGGTTCCTCAGATGAACGTCATGCTCACCAGTTTTCCCATTACGATTTCTGTTGGTTTGTTGGTGTTAGGACTGGGTTTGCCCTTCATCGCCTTAGTCTTTCAAAACTGGATTGTCGGCATGGAGACAGTCTTGTGGGATTTAGTACAGGACTTAGGCCATGGCTGAGAATAAAGACGGGGCGGATAAATCAGAGCAACCGAGCCCAAAACGTTTAGCGGAGGCCCGTCGCAAGGGTCAAGTGCCGATGACCAGGGAGTTGCCCTCCTTGTTTGTTTTGTTGGGTGGAGTTGGGATGATTTCTCTCTGGGCTCCTCACGCGTTTATCCAGTTTTTTGATCATTACCGACAGTGGTTGGCGCAAGCCGGAACGCTCCAGTTAGATGCTCAGTCCACACATGTGTTGTTGTTTAATATCGCCTATCAAGCCTTTGTTCCTCTCATCCCCTTCGGACTCTTGGTTGGTGTGTTTGCGTTTCTCGCTATTGTTTTGCAAACCGGGCCGCTTTGGATTGAGAAGGCCTTGCAACCCAAACCGTCGAAATTGAATCCCTCTAATGGGTTGAAGCGTATTTTTTCCTGGAAAGGGGTCGTCGACCTTTTGAAATCATTGCTGAAGCTGGCAGGAGTTAGCGGGATTGCCTATCTGATTCTGTCTCATAACATGCTCGCGATTCTTCAACTTCCCCTCCTTGAGCTAACCGAGGCGGTTGGTGGTGTGTGGGGGATCCTGCAATACATTGTGTGGTCGGTCGGAGGGGCCTTGCTCCTGTTG
>BQIZ01000209.1 GCA_021604365.1 Nitrospirales bacterium | reverse complement strand
CAACGATGTCGAGAGGCAATCCTTTTCAGCTTTCTACTTGTGCTCGTGTCGATGATGCAGGTCCGACACATGGCCATGATCATGTTGCAACGGCAGATGCTGATGCCAATGGGCATGGGACCCCACGACCTCCTCTTCGTGGTTGTGTTGATGATGGGGATCGAGGTGGTTGTGGGCATGATCATGCTCCATGCCTGTATGGACGTGGAGGTGGTTATGATGTTCTCGCAGGAGAACACCAACCCCGACGGCCATCGCCGCCCCTGCCAGATACTCGGCAACCCTCCAATGTTCCCCGAGAATCGGCACAGCCGCCAGGGCGCCGATAAACGGAGCCGTCGCGAAGAACGCGGCTTCCCGGGCTGCGCCCAGAATGCGCAGGGCATAGATGTCCAGCACCACACTGATTCCATATCCCACAAATCCTACAACCAAAATCATCCCAGTGGCCGTCATATCGGGAAATTCATAGCCCATCAGCCATGACAGTCCCAGCGAAAATCCTCCGGCGCTCAATCCCTTGATCCTCGCCACAGCCAGCGGGCTTCGAAGTGAAAGACCCTGGGTCAGATTGTTATCCACGGCCCAGCATACACAAGCCCCACTCATGCTGATGACGCCTATCCAATCACCATAAACAGCTCCAGATCCATAACTGAGAAGTCCAGCACCGACAAAAATGCACATGGCGGCACCCACCTCTCGTTTCCCCATATGTTCGCGAAAAAGGGTGACGGCCAGAAGTATGGTGAGAGGAGCTTCCAGGTTGAGCAAGAGCGATCCGGCCACGGCAGGAATCCGTTCAAGCCCATAGAGCATGAGTATGGGGCCCAAAATTCCGCCAGCCAGAATGATTCCCAGTAACAGACCGATATCGCCTGTTTGAAGGGGCGTTTCGGACTGGGATGCCGCCGGAGGCCTCGTGGATTTCAAAAAGATTTCTAAGCAACCAAGTCCGAGGCCCGCCCCCGCATATAACAGACCGGCCACAGGGAGCAGGTCATATACAGGAAGGAACAGTTTGAGAATGGGCGTCGTCAGGCCGAATAGCACGGCAGCGCCCAAACCATAAAAGGCCCCCAGAGTATTTTTAGGAGACATGATCGACGACTCTTATTATCATAAGGCTAATACCGGTTAGATTTCCGCACCAATCGATCGCTCAAGTTGGGTGAGGGCAATGGAGAGGTCGTATTGAGCTTGCGTATACCCGAGGATGGTCTGCCATAAAATACGTTGCGCGTCCAGAACTTCAAGAAGACTAGCCTGGCCATATTGGAAACTGACTTGGGCAATTCGTACGGCTTCTTCAGCTTGTTTGAGCAGACCATTTTTATAAGTGTTGATTTGTGCAGCCGCGGCCTGCGACTGATAAAAGCTCCCAGCTACCTCTTTCATCGTATCCTGCTTCCATTTCAAGAGGTCTGCTTCGATTTCGTGTTGTGTACTTAACGCGTCGGCAATTTCCCCGTCGCGCTGATACCAAAGCGGAAGTGGCACGGTTACCCCTCCTAGGAAGGCTTCCCGCCCGGCATCCCGCTGATAGGAACCGCTAAGGATAACATTCGGTACCCTGGCTTCCTTTTCCTCAATAAGGCTTTGCCGGGCCTGTTTGAGAAGTTTCTGGAATTTCGCTCGCGTGGGATGTTGGTTTAATGCTTCGGTAGTAAGGCCCCTTAAATCCAAATTCTCAGGCCAGGCCTTAAAACCCCCATGAATTCTAAATTGTAATCCCAGTGTTCCTGCTGTAAGGGAGTCGAGTGCCGCCCTTGATGCATGGACAGCACTTTGAGCACCTGTGATTTCTTTTTGGACCTTTAATATCTCCACGTTAATCTTCACTTCCTCGAACGGGGGGGCGTCCCCTGTGTCCACACGACTTTTCACCGCCTGCTTTAATTCTTCGACGACCTTCAGATTCTGAAAGGCCAACTCTGCTCGCTTCTCCGCCAGAAAGAGTTCATAAAAAGCCAGCCTTGCGGCCGCTTTCAAATGAACCTGTGTTTCCTGAAACGCTTTTTGTGCACCTCCAAGCCCTTCGAGAGCAGCCTGCTTCCGGGCATTCCGCTTAGGGCTCCATTCTAGTGGCTGACTGAGAGTCACAAACCGTTCAATCGTTGTAATGGAGTCTGCAGAATCCCGGAATTCAGAATAACCGGATTGAACATTCAAGCTCGGGTTTGGATATGCTCCAGCGATAACTTGTTGGCTTTGCTTCTTCTCAATAAAGGCTTCCCCTTTTTTCATGAGAGGATTGTGGCTCAATGTCAGTTGAACAATTTCCTCAAGCGTATAGGCGCGAAGATTTTTTTCTGTATCCTGGGCGTGCGATAGCCCGGTCAAACACAGTCCAAGGAATCCTAACGCGCACCATAACGTTAAAGCTCGATGACCTATCATGAATGTCTCCTCCTTAGAGAGTCTTTTGAAAATGCACACCATGACACACAGAATTTTTTACACCGTAACGGACAAAGAGAACGGGAAGAAGATACAAGTTTAAAAATGTGGCGGAGAGCAGCCCACCGAGGATGACAATTGCCAGAGGGCTTTGGATTTCGCTGCCCGGCTGTCCTTGTCCAAGAGCCAAGGGAATGAGTGCAAACACGGTCACCAGGGCCGTCATCAAAATTGGCGTCAATCGGTCAAGGGAGCCTTCCATCACCACCTGATGTAACGGGATACCTTCTGCAAGCAGGGACTGGTACCGGGCGATGAGTAAAATGCCATTGCGAATGGCAATGCCAAAGAGCGTGATGAACCCCACGAGGGATGCCACGCTGAGCACGCCGCCGGTCAGGGCCACAGACAGTACCCCTCCAACGAGCGCCAGTGGAAGATTGATCAGGATCAGCAAGGCGAGTCGGAGGGAGGAAAAGGCTTGATACAGTAAAACGATCATCCCCACTAAGACCACAAGACTGATGAGAAGAATCAGCCGCGTGGCTTCTTGCTGGCTTTCAAACTGCCCACCATAGGTAATGTAGTAACCAGGTGGAAAATGGACTTGAGCAGTGATTCGCTGCTGGATGTCCTCCACCACGCTTCCGAGGTCTCGCTCCGCCACGTTACACGCCACCACCATTTTTCGCTGGACATTTTCCCTGTTAATTTTGTTGGGGCCATAATCATCATAGATCGTCGCCAACATACTGAGGGGGACACGGTTGCCTCCTGGCGTGTCAATCAGCGTTGAATCCAGAACGCTAGGATTTTTTCGATACTCGTCGTCATATCTGACAATCAAATCCACGGCACGTTGCCCCTCTAGGACCTGAGTAACGGTTCGACCCTTCAGGGCTGTCTGAAGGGTCTCGTTGACTTCCCCCACCCTTAAGCCGTGCGAGGCCAGGGCTCTGCGATTTAAAGCGACAGTCAGCAAGGGGATATCAGTTTGCTGATCCACAGCCAGATCTACCACGCCCGGAATGGGTTTCATGACCTGTTCGACTTTTTTCGCCAATTGGCGCAAGGTGTAGAGGTCCGGCCCAAACAGCTTCACGGCAATGGCACTTCGGGTTCCCGACAACATGTGGTCAATGCGGTGCGAGATGGGCTGGCCAATATTGACCGTGATGCCTGGAATCATTCGAAACGACTCGCGCACCGCCACGAGAAACGCCTCCTTACTCCGCTCTCGCATCCGCAGCATGACATCGAGTTCGCTTGAATTCACTTCTTCGGCATGTTCATCAAGTTCGGCTCGCCCGGTTCGCCGCGCGGTTGAGACCACTTCCGGATGCGCCAACAAGGTTTCTTCCACCAAGCGAGCGATCCGATCCGATTCAGGTAACGAGGTCCCAGGCAACGTCACGATATTCACGGTGAGCGTGCCCTCATTAAATGAGGGCAAAAAAGTCCGTCCGAGCCAGGGCAAAATGGCCATGGCCACAAGCAGGAGAAGGACGGCCAGCCCTTGCATCACGTTGGGATGTCCCAAAACTGTTGTCAGGCTTTTTCCATAATAGTGAAGGAGCTTGTTGACCACCCACCCTTCGTTCGACGATTCCTGGTCTTGTTGTAATAACAGCTTGCTCAAGACTGGTGTGACGGTCACGGCCACCAGAAGCGACGCAAATACCGCGAGAAGATAGGCATAGCCCAAGGGCCAAAGTAATCGACCCTCCACTCCTCCGAGGAAAAAGAGCGGGAGCATCACCAGCATGATGATGAAGGTGGCAAATACAATGGAAGGGGTGACTTCGGCGCAGGCTTCTTGAACCACACTCAGCAGGGGACGCTGTTCGTCCGGAGCTTTATCCCGTTCCTTCCGTAGGCGGCGCACAATGTTATCAACAAACACAATGGCATCGTCCGCCAACAAACCCACCGCGATCGTCAGTCCTCCCAGGGTCATGGTGTTGATGGTCACCCCGGCGAGCTTGAGCCCAACGAGAGCGGCTGCTAAAGAGAGAGGAATGGCCATGACGGAAATGAAGGTGGCCCGTATATTCAACAAAAAGATGAACAGAACAATCACAACCAATAGAGCGCCATCTCGAAGCGCACTCACCACGTTCTGTATGGCCAACTGAATAAAATCTGATTGTCGAAAGAGAGACCGGTCCAGGGTAAATCCCTCCGGCAAACGCGGCTCGATCTCATCGAGCACGCGATCTATATGGTGAGTCAGGGTCAGAGTATTGGCTTCAGGCTGTTTCAAAATGGCCATGACCACCGCCGGTTCACCATTAACCGAGCCTTCCCCGCGCTTTAAGGCATTGCCAATCCTCACATCTGCCACTTGTCCGAGGAGGATAGGCTCTTCATTTTTGAAGTCCACAACTGTCTGCTCGATATCATTCAGGGAATGAATGCGGCCGATGCCGCGCACAAGATGTTCCTGCCCCGATGAAAGGAGGAACCCACCCGTCGCATTCGTATTGGACTGTTCAAGCGCCCGCGCGATATCCGAAAGGGAGAGGTGCGCAATCTGAAGGTGTTCCGGGGAAACCAACACTTGATATTGTTTGACATTCCCTCCAATCGGGATCACCTGTGCGACACCAGGAATGGCCAGCAGTCGTCGTCGAATCTCCCAATCGGCGATGGTTCGGGCTTGCCGGAAATCGGGACCTCGCAACCCCAGAAACAATATCTCGCCCATAATGGAAGAAATGGGCGCGAGGACGGGTTGCCGAACTTCAGGAGGTAGCCGGTCTCCCACCAGTTGCAGTTTTTCACTGACGATTTGTCGTGCCCGATACACATCGGTGCCCCAGTCAAATTCGATCCAGACAATAGAAAAGCCAATCGAAGAAGCAGAGCGCACACGACGCACACCCGTTGCCCCGTTCATGACGGTTTCGATAGGCAGGGTCACCAGTGTTTCCACTTCCTCCGGTGCGAGTGAGGCGGCCTCAGTCAGAATCGTGACGGTGGGCGCGGTCAGGTTAGGGAACACGTCCACAGGCATGCTCCTGGCTAAAATGACTCCGGTCACGAGCGTGGCCACGGAGACAGCCAACACCAACAGTCTGTTTTTTAATGACCATTCAATAAGTGCGATCATGTCATTCCCATGTGTTTTTTCCGTAAAACGTAAAACATCACCAATAATTGTTACTCGTCAGTTCAACACCTTAATGGGCATGAGTTGGAATTTCGCCTGACGCTGCCGCCAGCTTGATCGCATAGGCCCCCTTTGTGACCACACGTTCATTAGCTTCAATGCCTTCTAGAATCTGTACCACCTCGTCATCTTCAAGGCTGGTCGTGACGCCCGTGGTGATGAACCGTTTTTCGAATGTCTCCCCACCGGTTTGGACAAAAGCCACCGTTTTCCCGCTTTCGTGCAGCACGGCAGTTGACTGAATGGCGACGGATTCCACTTTGTCTCCTGTTTCAATAAACACGTCTGCATGCATGCCCACCTTCAGACTATGGTTGGGGTTTTCCACTTCAAAAATCACCGGAAGCGTTTTGGTTTCAGGGTCAATGACATTGCCAATGGCGACCAAGTGGGTGTTGACTTGGTCAGGTAAGATCAGCCTTGATAGGCCTTGAGGCTGAAAGGAAGCCCTGGCGTGTGGAGAAATTTTCGAAACATCGGACCCATAGACCCGAGCTTCGACCCACACGTGATCCATATTGATGACCGTGAACAATTCTTCTCCAGCCTCGACTCTGGATCCCAGAGTCAGGTCAGCCTTGACGATCACCCCTTGAAT
>BQIZ01000208.1 GCA_021604365.1 Nitrospirales bacterium | reverse complement strand
GATCAAAAATGTCCAGGAGGCATTCGTGGCATGTGGCGATGTCGGGGACAATCCCCGTATGGCCCTCGGGGCCCCTGCTGTGGGCAATCAGAAAAACCGATTCGCTCACATCGTGAAGGGGGTGTCGCACCCATGGAAACGGCAGTGATTCGGGCCAAGTGTGGGGGATGGGTGGTTAGTTTCGAGACAAATTGTTCAATGTGGTGTTTGGCGCCGGCCGCAAAAATTGGAATGCCCACGCTGGTATTCAAGACCCGTCCGCGAAGGCGATAGCGCTGCGCCAGGTTCCAAAGGGTTGACCGGAAGCTTACTCCCTGAACCAGGTCCTCGACATGGATGGCAAAGGTTTCTTCCTGAGCCCGTCAAATGAATGGGGTGTCCCTCATAACCGGACGCCTGTCGTTTGGGGAGCTGCGTAACTTCTGAGGCGAGGACCAAAACGATTTCCATAGATTGGAACGGGCTCGTGAAAAACGACGGGAAGTGTATCTCAAATTCTTATGAGTATTCCGAATAAAGCCCATGGCGGAGTCAGGGTTATTGAATCGGATGAGGGGAATGCCCCGACTTATGAATGAGAGATCTGATCCCGGCGCAGACCTTGTCAACGAAAGCGGCGGCAGGCTGGTTCAGATTTTCTCCAAATGTGGTATCGAAGACTTCAATGAGAAAGACGGTGATATCTTGAGGAAACTCATCTTGAAAGATGATACGGCCGGTCTCGACTGCATGATCCCAACGAATTATGCGGGTTGAACCTTGAGGAAGGCTGGTTGATATGACTGGAGCCGTTGAGCCACAACGACTCCTATCCCATCATCCTTTCGATAGAGGTTTCCGCATCCAATGATCACATGCATCGATGAAATGTGGGATTATGTTGAGGGACTCGGCAATGGTTGCCCGGATCGCAGAGTCAGATCCGGAGAGGGGGTGAAAAGGAGGCGGGAACCTGGTTACTTACCTAGCGCCCGGTCCAGATTAAAAGCGGCGCTGATGAGGGCGAGATGCGTAAAGGCTTGCGGGAAATTGCCGAGTGCCTCACCGTGATGGCCGGTTTCTTCGGCATAAAGCCCCAGGTGGTTGGCATAACCGAGCATTTGCTCAAACACAAGACGGGCTTCTTCTAAGCGATTGCGATCCGCTTGTCCTGCGCGAGTCATGGCTTCGACGAGCCAAAACGTACAAAGATTGAACGTGCCTTCCTCTCCGTCCAGCCCGTCCTGAATTTCGGATAAATTATACCGATAGACCAGTCCGTTGGAGACCAGGCCTCCTTGTTCCGGCTTCCGGTTGATGGCATCCAGGGTCTTGAGCATACGGGGGTCGGTAGGTGACACAAAAAACACGAGAGGCATCACTAAATTCGCGGCATCCAACGACGTGCTTCCATATCGTTGAACAAAGGCCTGACATTGTGAGTCCCATCCCTTGGCCATGATTTCTTCATAGATAGCATCCCGGGTCTTTAACCATCGCTCGCGGTCGGCCGGGAAGGACCGTTTTTCGGCCAGGCGCAGCCCACGGTCCACGGCCACCCAGCACATCAATTTGGAATAGACAAAATGTTGCTGGCCCCCCCGGACTTCCCAGATGCCTTCGTCCGTGCGTTGCCAGTTGTCGCATACCCAGTTGATCATGCGCCGAAGGTGTCTCCAGAGATCGTAGGAAATGGGTGTCCCGTATTTATTATAGAGGTACACGGAATCCATTAATTCCCCGTAAATATCGAGTTGGAGTTGGTTGTAGGCGCCATTCCCCACCCGGACGGGTCGTGAGCCCCGATAGCCCTCGAGATGATCCAATGTGTCCTCTGTGAGTTGGTGGTGTCCCTCGATGCTGTACATCAGTTGTAAGGATCCGTCAGGGTTTAATTCATGACAGCGGGCTTCCAGCCACTGCATGAAAGCCGAGGCTTCCTCGGTAAAACCGATACGTAATAAGCCATATAAGGTAAATGCGGCGTCCCGGATCCAGGTATAGCGGTAATCCCAGTTGCGAACGCCGCCGATCTCTTCAGGAAGACTGCAGGTCGGCGCGGCGACAATCGCCCCGGTCGGCTGGAACGTCAATAATTTAAGAACCAACGCCGAGCGGTGGACCATTTCCCGCCAGCGACCTGTGTAGGTGCATTGGGATAGCCAGCGACGCCAATAGTCGACCGTGTGTTTAAATAACTCTTCCGCTTGGGTTTCTGGGTAGGAAAAGGTGGCCTGGGTATGGCCGGATTCGATCTCTTGGAGACAAAAATCGACTTCCTCACCTTCTTGAAGGGTGAACTCGGTCATGATCATGTCGCGATCCTGCGTCAGTGGAATGGTGGATCCAAGTCGAAGTGTCAGGCGGGAGGATTGAAAGCGAGCTCCATCCTTGGTGACCGTGAGCGTATGGGTATCTCGACCATAGTTGAATGCCGGGCGGCATTCGAGACGAAAGGTCATCGACTTTCTGAGGGCTTGCACGCGGCGGATCAACCCGTCCCGGATGCAGTCAGTGGTGCGAAACCCGACCGGCATAAAATCGATCACCCGCCCGACTCCTGCCGGAGTATGAAACCGGGTCACGAGGACATTGGTGTCGGGCCAATAATATTGTTTGGATTTGACTCCGTCCGGAACAGGAGCAACCTTGAACCGTCCACCCTTGGCATCATCCAGAATGGCGCAGAACACGCTGGGAGAGTCGAAATACGGAAAGCAGAACCAATCGATGGACCCGTTCATGCCGACCAGGGCGGTCGTCTGCATGTTTCCGATCAGGCCGTAGTTTTCAATGGGCTGATAGGGCATGTTTTTTGTCGGCTCAAAAACGTTGAGTATTGATGCCCAATCGAATGGGCACCACCTGCGGTCCGAAGGCAATCAACCTATGGCACCAGGGCCTCGTGAAGGCTCGAATGTGCCGGGATCAGGTGGGTTTTCTATTTATACCTGGAGAATCCGAATAAGGCTAGCCCTGATCATCATACCATGCGTCTGAGCGAGCTGCCCGTGGTTGCAAGGAGCAGTTGCATGGAGCAATGACCGCTCCTACGACGGGTCTTATCCATTTATCATGATATAGTCTGCTGTGTTGGGTTTGAGCCTATCGGAGTGCACCACCGATGAGGGGAAGATGTTTGATGAGCAGTTTCACAAAGACGACTCGTTGATCAGGGGCTATCCGGTCCATTTCTTATGGGACAAGCGTGGGGGAGGCTGTGTGAATCAAAGGATGAAAATCCTGGTCATTTGCGATACATTGTGCAAATCTTCACCGGCTTGCTTCATCTCGCAAGGAACAGGGAGTTCGAAGTCAGTGCGGGAAGCCTGATGCCTGTCTATCCATCACACGTTATGATTGAAGGGCAACTCTATGCCTTTCAGCGTATTCTGAAAGATGATTTTTTTTCTCGCAACCTCCTCTATAAGAACCAGGCGAATGAAGGGTATGTCCTCAAGCTGAGCGACTTTCGATTTGTGCTGGGCTGGCTGTTTCGCCCCCTGACGGGCTGGATCTCCAGGCGGGAATATCGAATCTATCAAAAGGTGGCCGATCTTCCGGGCATTCCAGCGTTAGGACCGCGATATGGGAAACGAGGATATTTTCATCGGTTTATTGAAGGACACACGCTTCATGAAATAGAAAGGCGTATCCAGGACCAATATCACGTGGTGGTGGGGGATCCCGTCATTGCCAAGTATGCCTCATCCCTGGCGCCTGACTTTTTCGATCAATTACGGGTCACTATTGAGTCGGTCCATCGGCGGCGCATTTTTTATGCGGATTTGAATAAACGGGGGAATATCATTTGTTCAATGGAGGGGAAGCCCTATCTCATCGATTTTCAAATTTGCCTGCCTCTACCTGTTCGACAAGGATGGGTCGGTACGCTGACTGAGAAAATCTTCCAACGGTTGATTCGGGAGGATCTCTATCATCTGTATAAACACAAACACACCTTTCAACCGCAGATGTTATCCGAGAAGGAACAGCAGTTGGCCCAACGGTCGAACTTAAATAGACGATACCGCCGCTATTTGTGGCGACCGTACATTGTGCTGAAGCGATTAATCTATCCGCATGGGAGCAATGAAACCATCTGGTATAAGTGGAAAAAGGAAAAAGACCAATCCCCCAGAATGTCCTAATGCTCTGATAGATGTGATAGGGAACTGACCTCGCTCATGGTCCAAACCTCTGCATCCGGGCGCAGTACACCTATCATTTTCGGCCGTTCTCACCATCACATCGCAGAGATGTCATGCCGGATGTAAGGGCAGCATTCTTTTAATTTGCTCCACAATCACTTCAGGCGTTTGAGAAATGTCAACGAACGGAGCGTCGTGAGGCTCTTCGAGCGCCCTGAACTGACCGGCTAACAGGTCGGCTTTCATGAAGTGCATGGTGCGAGATTGCAGGCGTCGATGGATCAGTGTGTAATTGCCTCGCAAATACATTAATGACACCTGGGGGTGGCCATCTGTAAACCACTCGCGGTAGGCCTGCTTTAAAGCGGAACACGTAATCACGGCGCGCTGTGACTTCGTGATCAGGTCAAGAACAAGGTTATGCAAAGCCTGGAGCCAGGGAATCCGATCTTCGTCATTCAAAGGAAGCCCATCACGCATTTTGGCCACATTCTTTTGTGAATGGAAATCATCGCCTTCGTAAAATGACCAACCGAGATCTTTGGCCAGGAGTTGACCAATGGTCGTCTTTCCTGAACCTGAGACACCCATCAGGATCACGATCCATATGTCCCGGTCCTTTGTCTCTCTCATAGCCAATCTTTAGCTACCCATTTCCTCCAGAAGGGAGACGAGGTCATCAGCATGCTCTTCTTCAATGGCCAAAATGCCCTCTAGCATTCGGCGGGATGTTGAATCGTTGGTGCCTAAGTAATTGATCACTTCCCGATAGCTGTCAATGGCAATGCGTTCAGCCACCAGATCTTCCCTGATCATGTCGACCAGAGATGTTCCTTCCACATATTCGGAATGACTGCGCATCAGCATGCCATCCGGAGAGAGATTCGGTTCGCCACCCAGTTGGACTATTCGCTCCGCCAATTGGTCGGCATGGCCTTGCTCTTCATTGGCATGTTGAAGAAACTCCGCCGCCACACTCTGAGCATGAATTCCCGATGCCATATAATAGTGCCGCTTATATCTGAGGACACAGACGAGTTCAGTTGCCAGGGCTTCGTTGAGTAGCTTAATGACCGTGTCCCGGTCGGCCGCATAACCCGGGGTCACCGCTCCTTTTTCAATGTGTTCTCTTGCGCGTTTGCGTAAGGTTTTCACGTCTGTGAGAAATGGTTGATCCTTCATTCACGCCTCCTAACGTTGTTGACTCTTCTTCATATGCCGCATTCCAGTTCATAAACCGTCCTCACCCTGTTCGCCTGCCAGGCGTGTACGGACGACCTTCATTTGTATGATCAGAATATTCTCACTCCTGTCCGTCAGAGGACAATGCCCAAAATTTTCATTTCATTCTGGATTTTATCCAAAAAACTAAAGAATCGTGGAAAACGTAGAAGAAGAATTCCTTTTTTTGTCAGCCAGGGTTCTTCTCAGTGCCATCTTCATGCTGCTTCCTCTTAAATACCATGGACATCCACTCGAACCAACTTCAGGTGTGGGTCTACTGATAATGTTGTATACCATTCAGTGTGATAGCGGCTTTGCCTCTCACAAAAGTTGGTATCTTGCACAAACAGAGGAAGGAACTATGCCATGAAAGCAGTCGTGTATAACGGACCCCAAGATGTCAGTGTGAAAGAGGTGCCCGACGCGCAAATTGAGCGACCGACGGATGTGCTCGTGAAAATGACGACAACCAATATTTGCGGATCTGATTTACACATGTATGAGGGACGGACGGCAGTCGAGTCAGGTACGGTGTTCGGGCACGAGAACCTTGGCGAGGTGATCGAGGTCGGCAATGGGGTCACACAGGTCCAGGTCGGCGAGCGTGTGTGCCTACCCTTCAATATAAGTTGCGGATTTTGCAAAAACTGTGAGAGAGGTTTGACCGCGTTCTGCCTGACGGTCAATCCAGGGACAGCCGGGGGAGCTTATGGCTATGCGGGAATGGGACCGTATCCGGGTGGACAAGCGGAGTACCTGCGTGTTCCTTACGGTGATTTCAATTGTTTGCGTCTGCCTGAAGATGCACAGGAAAAGGAAGCCGACTATGTCATGCTTTCGGACATTTTCCCTACCGGATACCATGCGACGGAG
>BQIZ01000207.1 GCA_021604365.1 Nitrospirales bacterium | reverse complement strand
TCTCAAAAATTGCTTCGTTGGGACATTCGGGGAGACAGGCACCACAATTAATGCACTCTTCTGTGATTAGCAACGACATAATTCCTCCTTAGGGGACAGGTAAACCGTCATGTCAATTGTAGGAAGCCAACGCCTACGATTCTTAATGAAAATTCCCTTGGCATGAGGGCTCGCACGGTATCAACTCTTTGGCGATTTTAACGGTGTAAATTTATTTGCGTCAACCGGACAGAAGACCTATCTGATAAGCCATTCGGGCCTGCGGGAAAATTAGGTAGACTCAAAAACCATTTTAAGAAATTGTTGGGGCCAATAACCATACAAATTATGGACACGTGTCTATATTTTGAGGAAAGGCAGTAATTTGGTCTGACCTTGACGAACCTTTGGACGATTGTTATAGCACCGATGCGCCATTCAGAACGGACGAGAGAGGTTCCATCGCATTTAGAGAAGTTGTGTTTGTGTGGATGAACCCTTGGTAGGCTCATCTCAGGTTATTTTCGAGATCGGGGCTGTAATGCCTGGGAGTCCAATTGGGGTTTGACGCCTTCCGTATTTTTCTTACCTTTTCTTACCTGCCCCCCTATGAAAACAAAGAGCTCCGGATCTTCAGTGTTTCCCGCCTATGCCGCCCTCACGACGGCCGCGATGGTCTGGGGAGGATCGGTGGTTGCACAAAAAGTCGCGTTAGGTCCATTCTCCCCTGTAGAGACGTCTGTTTTTAGAGGATTAGGAGCCTTAATGATCCTTATTCCTCTTTGGCTGTGGAAGGAAGGGAGCGTTTCTTTTTCGCGGAGAGATTGGCGGAATTTTTTTCTGTTGGGATTGGGAGTCCTGGGAAATCACCTGTTCGTGCTATTTGGCCTGCAATTTATTGGGGCAGGGGCCGCGGGTATTATTATTGGTGCGAGCCCGGCAATTACAGCCTTTCTGTCCTCGTTAATCCTGAAGGATGTACCTCTCCGGGTGATTTGGTTTGGTTGCCTGGTCTCGTTTTTTGGAGTATTGAGTATTTCCGGGCGCGAGGCGGTGGAGGGATTGGGTACCAATCCCTGGCTCGGAGGGAGTCTGGTGGTGTGCGCGTTAGTCAGTTGGGCCCTCTATACGATTGGCTGTCGCAAAACCATGGAACGGTTCTCTCCGCTGACCGTGACGTGGACCACTCTTCTGATTTCTTTGATCTTTGAAATCCCGTTGTTGGCTATGAATTACAAAGTATTGGGTGCGGGGTTGGCGACGGTTCCCGTGTCTGGTTGGCTGGCACTCCTGTATGTCATGGTATTTGCCACGGCGTTGGGTCAACAGGCCTGGTTGTATGGCGTCAAGGGGATCGGCCCCTCCAGAGCAGGAATTTTTGGCAATCTTATTCCGGTGTCCGCCTTGTTTTTTTCCCTAGTGATTTTGGGAGAACCGGTTGGCATGAGAGAAATAAGTGGGATAGGATTGATCTTGCTCGGGGTCTGGTTGGTTGATCGACAATCCTGTGCCGTATTAGTGAAAGTCACATGATCTGAAAATAGGTGGAAACGAAGAAAGAGAGCGCACTATGCTGGAGGAACGGATCGAGGAAGTCACACAGATGAATGAGTTATTTTATCGTGGGTTTGAACAGCTGGATGTTGCCCTGATGGATTCTATTTGGGCTCATCAGGAGTATGTGACCTGTATTCATCCAGGGTGGAGTATCCGAGTGGGGTGGCCGGCAGTTAGGGATTCCTGGGTGGTCATTTTCAATAATACATTTTCGATGAAATTTGAATTGACTGAAGTTCAGGTCCAAGTTGCAGCCGATGTTGCCTGGGTTATTTGTACAGAAAACATCACCAGCCGGGTGGGAGAGAACGAACAAAATAGCCAGGTAGTGTCCACCAATTTATTTGAGCGGATTGGAGACGAATGGAAGATTATCCATCATCACGGATCACCGCTCATGGAATAAGATCTGAGTGCCCATTGGCGGTGGCGGTGGGTTACTTCTGAGGTATTCCATTTACTATTTATTAGTAAATCTCTTCCATTTTGTGATCAATCGGGAAGGTGCAAGGCCAGGATAATAGCCAAACAGGTGTGGCATGGAAAATGGAGTTTTGATCAGGAGGAAGAGCTACTGAACGTTGATTTGGCCCATTCTTCAACAATCACATCTCGTTCTTCCATGTTCAGGGCGCAATATTTTTTAAACATACCCAGTCCGCCTTTTTTCCTGCGCCACGTGACGAAATGTAAAAAGTGTTCCTTGCATAACGATTGGGTTCCGGCAGGGGCGTAGAGGGGTTCGGTGCATCCCCCAATCAGACACGTATCAGCATTCATATCCTGGTCCTCCTTTTAAGTTCGCCTGGCAGTGTTCAACAGTCGAAGTATGCCCAACCGCGAGGGGAGAAGGCAATCAATTCACGCCAGGACGATTAAGTATTTTACGTGAATGCCATTATAGAGAAGATGGGGGTGTTCCCTTGCTTTCTCCGTCAAGTGGCGGGTATCGTAGGCACCCAGTAAGCGAACCATTTGATATATATTGACGGTGTTGTTGAAGAAAGGAGCGTGTTCTGTGTTGACTGCTACAGATGTATTTGAACAAACAAGAGAGATGGCCTTGCGCGCCACGAGTCAGGAAGAACGGGCTCTTCAAATCGATTATCCGGCGTTGGGCAAGAAGATTGAGCAGGCGTTGACAGGCCGGAAAATTAACCTTTTGTATGTGAATGAATTTTTGCCGGAAGGGTATGAAGATCAAGGGCGTTTTAATGTTATGGTCATGACCGCTGGCAATGTTCTCTTTGATATGGTTATCGGGGATTCGTATTTTCGATACGACATTTTTTCTTGCTGTGATTTAGATAAGATCCAATTGATCGACGGGACATGGGATAACAAGGAAAAACGCACGGAAGAATCATTTCTGAGTCTACGGTTAATGCATGGGGATGAGGCACATATTCTTCTCGCGCTCAATGACGAGCAACGTCCGGCCGTATTGTCTTTCGCCGAAAAAATCTCTCATAGCCGACATCCAGAAAAAGTCTGATGGATTTTTTCTGAGGTCTGAATAACCGTTCTTGAATCTTGTACCCACTTAAAGGGCGGTAAACGGCAAGGCACAGACTGAGGCCTGAAAGCGTTGGTCCTGGATCTCGATTTCCAGTTTTGTCTGGGGTTGGGTGAAATCTCGTAGGGGAAATCCCAGCGCAATCGGTTTTTTGATACGAGGGGAGTGGGTGGAGCTTGATACCCATCCCACTTCCCGCGTTCCACTAAAAATTTTCGCCCCGGCTTCCGGTAGTTGTGGGGGTTCTACTTCAAGAACTAACCCCACCATTCGCCGTTTGACCGATCCGTAGGTATCCATTCTGGCTACAACTTCCTGTCCGGGATAGCATCCCTTCGATAAGCTAAAGGCGATTCCCTCCAAATTCGCTTCCGGCGGAACGATTTTTTCATTCAAGTCTGGCCCAAGGCGAGGAAATCCCCCTTCAATTCTGGCGGTCTCGAGTGCCTTCCTTCCAACCGGCTGAAGGCCGGCCTCTTTCCCTATCGTTAAGAGATGAGACCATAGCGTGGGAAGGCCTTCGGCCTGGACAAATAATTCAAAGTCTTGCCCACCGGTTTCTTCCGTTCGAGCGATAATTCCTTGCATGTCACCAAAGGTGAAAGCAATGGTATCTAAAACCTGAAGGGAATCCACTTCTACGCCGAGGGCTTGTGTGAGGATATTCGGACCATTCGGCCCGGTAACCAGGAGGAGCCCCCAACTCTCCAGACCATTGTGGAGTTTGGCTTTTGTCCCATAGAGTAGAAATTTTCGAAGGGCTTGAAAGGTCAGGTCATCCACCTCTCCGACATCCTCAATGATCAACATCTCCGGTTGTAGAAATACTCGAAAATAGGAGAGCATTTTTCCTTTATGATCCATGAAGGCCGAGTACCGACCCTGACCGGGCTTAAGAGGAAGAATATCGTTGCTGATGATACTTTGGAGCCATGAGACTCGGTCATCACCCGTGACCATGATTTTTCCTCGTAAGGATAGGTCTGCAAGGCCGGCTCTCTGATGAATGGACTCATACTCTAACAGAGAGTTGCCGTAATGAAGGGGGACTTCCCATTCGCCACAAGGTTGAAACGTGGCGCCTAGGGCTTCATGCTGCTTATGTAGGGCAAGGGTCTTCATGATGTCGCTGCCGTCGTGATTTCCTCAAACAGCGCGAGTGTCCGCGCAGAAAACTCATTGCGCGAGACAATTTTTTGAATTCCAAGGTCCTTCGCCAGTTTCCATGTTTGAACTTCTTCATGATTGGCAAAAGCCAGGATGGGTAATGCCTGTGTTTGAGGAAGAGCGCGTAGCGATGTCACAATATCGGATGCATTGAGCCGGTCATCATTCATGTTAACGATAATGCCCATCGGCTGGCTGGCAAGGGCTTTCGTTTGCCAGTCATCTCCAGTGCGGAGGCGTTCCAGTTTATAGCCTTGCGGTAAAAAGGCATCGCGTATTTTGGTGTAGAAGAAGATGTCACTAACCGCCACAAGAATCGTTTTGGTGTCTGGCATGTGGTAAGCCCTTTACATTTTACATTGTGCTAGTTCATGAGAGTCAGAATGCGCATGAGCGCTTGTTTTGCTGTCTTGTATTCAGGGTTAAGAGCCAGAGATTTTTTGTAGGAATCGACTGCCTGGTCCCATTCCCCTTGTCGTTCATACACACGGCCGAGATTCATGTGAGGAAAAGAGGGGTTTTCATATCGTTTGGCTTTCATCGCTTTTTCAAGCCAGGGAATAGCCTCGTCCAGCTGGTTGAGCTCAATAAGGTAAGCTCCGATATCGTTATAGGGATTTCCGAATTCAGGGTCCTGACGAATAGCCACCTGGCATTCCTCAATGGCTTCCTGCAATTGTCCCATGAAACTATAGGCCCATCCTAAAAACGTATGTGCTTCTGCGGTCGGGAAAATGTCGATGGATTGTTTATAGAGATCCACGGCTTCTTCCAGTTGCCCTTTCATTTGGAGTTCATAGGCCTGCTGGAATAGGTTCCAGGCTGTCACCTTATCCTCTTCGTGGCCCTCACCCTGGTCCAGAAAATCTTGAATATCCATAGGAAATTGTGTTGCGAACAGTCCTTTTTGTGTCTCTCAGGAAAAAAGGTGATTACTCGCCTTTGAGCTTAGCCTGAACCAACTCAGCTGCACGTCGGCCGGAAAGTAACATCGACCCAAACGCCGGTCCCATGCGTGGACTGCCATCAACTGCAGCAACAGCCAAGCCAGCGACAAAGCAATTTGGATAGATTTCACGGGTATTTTCTACCACTAATACTTCGGAACGCGCCACCCACATAGCCCCGTTTCCAGGCACCATCTGATATAAGTTACGTTGGTGGAGTAGATTAACCACGACGGCATCATGACCGGTGGCATCAACCACAATTTGACTTTCAAGGGCAATGGGATCTACGTGAATGGTATCATGCCCCGCCATTTCCACGGTGGAATTATTGACCACAACACCTTCGATTCGCTGATCTTGCCGAAGAATGAGATCGACGACTTTGGTGAGATTCATAATCTTCACGCCGGCTTCGTAGGCAGCGGAAATGAGCCGGCTGGTCACATGAGGCGGATCAACCATGGTCATTCCCGGGCAGTCTTTAATCGGCTTAAAGGGAATGCCTAATTCTTCAAGAATCCGATCCGCTGGTTCGCAAATCGTGGCCTTATTCATGAGAAAGCCACCAGACCAAAAGCCGCCACCAAGAGCCAGTGATTGTTCGATGAGCAGCGTCCGGAAGCCGGTCGAGGCAAGATCTCTGGCGCAGAGGAGTCCGGACGGACCTCCTCCGACGATGATAATATCGCTTTCAATCAGTGAATCGAATTCTTTGTAGTACTCCCGGGCAATGTGACGGGTGATGTCCCGTTCTCGTAAAGGAGCAATGTTGATAGGATTCATAGGGGAGCTCCAGATAATATTTCGTTTTTATGGAACATAATGGCCAATCACGTTTGGTCTTTGTCTATCACCAAAACCCAATTGGTCACCCGCTGCTTTGGCCATTGACTTTTGCCGCTTTACAGATATAAGTCTCCACCGGTTTTTCGGAACTCTTCTGATTTTTCCTGCATGCCTTGTTTCAGTGCGGCATCATCTGCCAATTGTTTTTCCGCAGCATACTCTCGCACGTCCTGGGTAATTTTCATGGAACAAAAATGCGGGCCACACATGGAGCA
>BQIZ01000206.1 GCA_021604365.1 Nitrospirales bacterium | reverse complement strand
AGGTTGGCTTCAAGGGTCCCGCCTGCTGAGTCGCACTTCTATCTGGAAACGCATTTTCCCAAAAGTCATTTCCCGGGGTTGCCCACAATAAAACCAAGTCTGCCCTATACACATTGAAATATTCTTGTATGGCGAGTAGCTGTTGGTCCTGTCCCCACCCTGAAGAACCAAGGGAAAACACTTTGACTGGTTTATGCAACTGACTAGTTAGGAATTCCTGAAGAAATTGTTCAGGCATATGTTCCGGCCGTCCGGCATACGCTTCGACCTGACTATCGCCCACAAGCAACACCACATAGTCATCGGTCTCATAGTGAATATTTTGTCCTCGATATCCAAACTGATTGGTTGTCAAAGCCTCATATTTTGATAATTTTCTACCCGCGGAATTCTCCCACCCCCACCCTGAGTTCAGCGTAGCTGGAATTCCAATCCCACGCAGGAAGGCCTCTATTATGATAATCGCAACAATTGTCGATCCAATAACAATGGCCACGTTCTGCTTCATTTGCTTCAAAGCTTCCACCGCAACCCCGCCGCCAAGGAGACGGGAACTTATAGTTAAATGCGAATACCCATTTTCGATTAAATAATTATTAGAAGTATGATCTATGAAACGGGCTTCCCCAGAATCAGACGAACAAAAGCAAGTTTATCTTCCATGGAATGCAGACCAGCGGAATCAACAAAACATGCCCCACTCATTCCGACGTAAGGACGCTTCCCTGAAAATCCTAAAAGGGTCTCGAATGCCAGCTGCCAAGCACCGCACTAACTCAAAAGCTCGAGCTGTTCCTCACATAATAAATTTTGTTTATTGTGCTCCGCTTAAGCCATAGCTTAATTTGGTAACGACTAATGACTGTAATTGGCCATTATTGGCGTGGTCATTGGTTAAAATCCTCTTTCTCAATCGTGGAACGGATAAAATCCATTTGTTGGGGAGAAAAGGAGAATGGCCATGCCCGGTTGCTTAATGAGACAACAATTAATTTGGTTTCACTTGGAAAAGGCTTGAGAACCTTCACCGGGATTTTAATCCTGAACCCACTGTGGAACAATGCCTTCTGTTGATGAGCCTCAACGACATCTTGCCTCGCGATGCCAATTTCGGCGCTAGCCGCTAATTTTCCGTCTGTGAAGATGAAAACCTCTTCAGCCGGTTGCTTCTTTTCAAGATCAGCAGCCCATCCTTCCACAACAAATGACTCCCCTGAAAGAATGACTCGATCCAGATTACCAGTCAGATGTTTTTCACCCACATCGACCAGGGTCTCTCGCTCACCCGAGAAAACAAGTTTTAATTGCCCCGATGCTTCGTGATGCAAACTGACAATTGGCGGCTCATGACTCAAAGTCCCCTGAATTAACGGGGGTATGTGAGTTAATTTCGTATCATTTTCTCCAATCAGATAAACACTAATGTTGTTCTCGCCTGACCGGAAAGCTGACGGGGGAAATAAAATAGAAAAAAAATTCCGTTTCCCATCCCATAAAGATACCTGGGTAGTAGCCCAAATTCGGCCATTTAGAGAAATAGCAATCGGTAAGCTTCGGCGACTTGTTCCAATAATTTGTCCCCTAAAAAGAGCGGGCAGATACCTGCTTTTAGGATTCACCTGATCTAATTGAGTAGGATTTTCATTTATATATTTTAGGGAAGTAGAGTGATCAATGACCAAATTGCCAAGTTCTTGTCCGATTAAATTTGAAGCCGGTCCTTTTGGCACAAGTCGGTCAAGTGGAGTGTGCTCTCCGAAATGTTCGACCTGCCACTTGAGGCGAGGAAATCCCTTCAGATCCTGGGCTTTGATTTTTCCTACTCCAAGCAAATCTATCTCGTCCCTCGGTGGGATTTCATTATCCAGCATGGAAAATCCATCTATAGCCTTGGGAATCTTTAAATCAAGTACATCGGCAATCGTTGGCAACACATCAAGGCCACTGACAAGTCGCTCACTGATGGTCCCCTCTCGTTGCCCAGGCAGCTTGACGAATAGGGGAACCTTGAGAATGTCGCTCTCATTTCCCTTTTGCACTTCTCGCATAGATAGCCCCCGTTGAAAGGAAACACCATGATCTGCTGTCACAATAATGAGCGACTTATCGAAAAGATCTGCGGTTTCAAGTGAACGTCGCAATTTCCCTAGGAACTGATCAACATATCCAATTTGCTGAAGGTATTGGTGGTACGCCGTGAGAATCAACGGTTCTTTCCCTATCCACCTCCCCCCCCAACCAGGGCCATCAATCCAACCGGCAGAAATGTGTCCGCTTTTGCTTACATATTGATGACCGGACACCAGATACTCATATTTCGTATGAGGTAGGACGACATGAAGGAAATGGAGGAAAGGGTCGGAGCTGTCTTTTATGTGAGAAAGGAAAGAGGTAAGGCGCATATCCCTCGAGGTATTCCCCCCGGAAGGAGCATCGAGATGGCTACCACCCTCGGTCTGCGCCAGAAGCCCCTTTTCCAACAATTCCCCACCGAAACCCGTCCATTGAGCATGGAGGGGCGGTAATTGTTTTCCTAATTTCGGCGGCGAAATAATATGTAAAAATATCACCACCAGATCTGCAAAAAACGACTGGTAACGAAAGGACGCACCCGCCTCATCTTCCTCCTTGCATAGTTCATAAGGGCATAATCTTGTCACTGGCTCAAATACATTAAGACGATAGTGATCTCCTAGAATTGTGAACAGGTTTTGAGGATGATCTGTTGCCGTTGGATTGAGCCGAACATCGCCTCTCGGTTTCCGCCCCGTCAAAATAGCAGACACCGCAACTGCGGTTTCTACATATGTTGCAGCTGCATTGGCAAACCACTGACTTTGGGACGCCAAGGCGGCAAAGTTCGGGAAACGCACCGGATCAATCCGACCTTCGGCATCCAATAACGCTGTGATGTTGAATTCATCCAGCACAATAAGGACAACCGGGACCGGATTGTTAATCTCAATGTCAGCTTGTGCTTCAATGACATCCGGCATAATAAGACGACCCACGGGGGTAAACAACAAAAACCACAGCGGAAATGCCACCACAACGGGTGAGAGAACCGTGAGAAACAGACGAACTGCCTGCCCACGAACATAAAGGACCGAAAATAAAAAGCCAAGCAGCAATGCAAAGCCGACAATCAAGAGATCGGGCCCATCGACCAATCGCTGCGTCGGCGGCAGGGCTGTAAGGAACGCCAGGCCAAAGACAAATACCAAATGCAGGCTATTCCGAACACGCTCACCAACCAGCCAAGCAGCCAATTCAAGCAGCACGAGGCCTAGTGCCACACCTATCGAGAGGACGAAGACCATCCCGATGATAAGCCCAGGACTGGCCTTATAAGAAACAAAAAACTCGGGATTCTGGCCAAGGAGATCATAGAGGGGCTGCGCGACGGCGAAGCCAACGAGAGCAAAGAGATGCAAAAAACCAATAAAGACCATACGATTACCAGTTATATTTGGCTCATCTGGGGAAGTGGTCATTTAGGTCACTGATGACAGAGATTAAACCCAAATTCAGATTTTTATGGGGAAGATAAAAAGTGTACTTTGAGGAAAGCGTGCGGAAATGTTCAAGGCGTTTTTCAGCGACATCCCGGATTTTTCATGATGGTTCTAACTCTTAGGTAAATTTGACCAAGAAATATGTTCCTGAATTACTTTCGTTTAAACCACACCAACAGCCGTCCGCTTTTTGAGACGGTTTCATTCTTAATGATTACCGCCTTTTCTTTAAGAAGCGCCATAAAATGCTCAGTGGTGTAATTAGGGAAAATATCCTGACGCAGGCTTAACAACTCTTGCACCATAGGATCATTTTTCGGAACAAATTCGATGACACCCTGTGGCGCAAGAGTAAGCAGCCAATGAACAACCTGAACCAAAGGAATATTCCTGGCAATAGCCAAGTGATGAACAAGAGCCAGTGCGAACACAGCATCCGCCGAGGCCCTGGACTGAAGGCTCTCTCGTTCCAGACCATTCCACCCTTGATTCGGGCTCGGATTAGCCGCATCCATAAATAGAGCCTGAAAAGAAAGACGCCTCTCGATGGCTCGATGGTAACTGCCATCCAACGCTCCCTGATCAAAGTCAAACCCCACGACGTTCCGTGCCCCGCCATTCAGCGCCGCTTCCGAATATTCCCCCGTATTACACCCCAAATCCCATACAAGCGTGGGCTGGACCGTTTGGGCAAATTCAAGAATGAATTGTTTTTTAGATTTGGTTTCCATTGAGGAATAACTACAGGTCTTATCGTAATCCCCCCAAGTGCTTTCACCCTTATTCAGAGGTGCCAATTGGCTAATCCAATGAGACATTTTTTCCAGCATCGCCTTGAAAGAAGAAAGAGGGAACGAGGCTTTGGCTAAGGAATGATTTTGTAAGCTTTTAGTACGTTTGGTGGAAGTTTTTTGGAAAAGATCTTGCAGAACGACATGGGTTAAGACATTCCACTTCCAGTAGTGTCGCCACTTCAGTAGCCTTCGAATCTCTCCAGTTGTAATTCCTTCCTGCGTTCCCCGATACCAAGCGTTAGGAGATATTCCAAAAAATGCCCGAAGTAACAGAGGGTTCAGGAATTGTTCGCAAAATTGACGATGACCAACCCACATTTCACCGGATTGATAGCGCCTAAAGGAGAGGTGATCAATAAAAACAGGCTGATTTCCCTGAAATTGAATATTGTAAGCCGAGGCATCGGAAAGCGTGACACCGACTTCCAATGATTGCAAATGAATTCGTAGATGTAGGAGAGCAGCAGCCTTCAGAGCTGGAAATGACCATTCATACGGATAGGAGATAAATGGGAGCATGGGAGCTTCCAAAACATACTGAGGCTTTGGATCTGAGAGCTTCAGAACATCTGAAGACACGACCTCAAACGGAAGCAACAAGCCTTCGGTCGCCATCTTTTGGAATAATCCCGTTGAAGTGACAAAATCGAATTCCTGAGAAAAACAACCATTGACCGTCCTAAAGATACGCCCCTCAAACTGATACACGCTCCCGCTGGGATCACGGAAGGATCCTGAAAGAGGTTGGACACCACCCATTACTTCTGATCTTCGGAAGAGGAATGTTCGGATTCTTCTCGAGCATTTCCACGAAACAGTCCAACAAATCGGCTCCAGTACAATTTGAGAATCACCACGGCGCCGGCGATGCCACCCAACAAGAGCTGCAACACCATGCTTCCGGTACCGGGGTCAAGATAAGCCAGTGCCGAATTTTCGAATCCGAACACTATGAGAATTATACTGATTACGACAAAACTGCCTAAATGTCTCATTTTGTTATTACCTCCCTAGCCGACAACATTGGCCATTTCAGATTCGATTCTTATCTGTACCGAAATTATTGACTAATGGTAAAGGATCAGTCCTCATCCGATACCAACGCTGAATGAAATCAGGAAAATTGCAAATCAAAATCAGGAAGGCTTCTTGAATCCTGTTCTGTAATTTTTTCCAACACTCGCTTTTGAGCCTGATAGAAGGGATGGCCCCCTGCCGACTTATACGGATTATTTGCTTTGGTGTTATAACAACCGATTAAGGCGATTCTGGAATGAGGAGACAAGTTATCATTCGAACCATGCAGAGTATTACAATGAAACATCACGACATCTCCACGCTTCAATTCCACGTATACTTCCGGTATCCGCGTTTCAATCACAGCCAACCGGTCTTGACAAACACCGCTGTCAGACACTCCATCATGAAACACATGGTCAATCCTGCCCATCTTATGAGACCCCTCGAGAATTTTCAAACACCCATTTTCTCTGGTCATCGGATCAACGGCAATGAGAACCGTAGCCATATCCGGATACAAATTCCCCATTCCATACCAATAGGCATAATCCTGATGATAGCGGAATCCGACCATACCAGGATATTTCAAGGCAATTTTATTATGATACACATAAATAGAATCCTTGAAAAAATATTCCAACCGATCAAATATCGCCGAACGGCGCGTGGCTTTGGCAAAGACATCATTCCCCGCCGTATCATTCCACACAAAAATTGTTTCAAATGAGGGGCGCTTTCCTTGAGACATTTTATTCACCAGACCTTCAGTGCGCTGTTTCATCCCCTCATGATTCACGATGATATTTTTCAGAATATGCATTTCTTCCTGGTCGAACATGTCAGGAACAATGAGGTATCCCTTCGTCCAAAACTGTTCAAACTCTTTTTCAAATCCCATCTCACTCTCCATTGTT
>BQIZ01000205.1 GCA_021604365.1 Nitrospirales bacterium | reverse complement strand
ATACAAAATCCTGCATTCTTTCACTTTAGATGGAGAAGAAGTATTTGGAAAGAAGCAGAACCGGCGTTCCAGGCAATCCCGGAATGATAAACAAGGCTGCACCTACGATTAACGAAACCCAACCCATAAAGTTATAAAATTTCTTTTTCACGTTCATTCCTCCTTTTTGGGGTGATGTCGTTCCCGCACGCAATCCTTCTCACTTAATAAATGTATTTAGACAATTCCCTCTGTTCAAGAATAGCACTTTTCCCATTCCTTGGCGAACCTACACCGAGCGCGCCGTTGATTTTTCTGATTACACCACACCTTACTGCCATGATGTTATTTGTCACTATTTTTCTTGAAGGGGCATCACGGACTTACATCGAACGACCTCATGGAAAATTGTGAAAATGAAGAAGAATATGGATCAGCATGGTATCTTCACCAAAGAATTTGATGTTGTGAAAATGACTAAGATCCTTTCGAAATTTACTATGACGACCGAAGGGAGGGAAAACTTGGTTTGAATAACCCGGAAAAGACGATGGTGAAGGGATGAAGCCCGACTGGAATGGCCAAAAGCCTTTGGTCTTCACACCGAATTGGTTGATTGTTATAGATCTTTTTTTGTGAGCTTGCCTTCCCTGAACCGGATGGTCTTCTCAATGGCCTCGGTAAACGATTCCCCATAGGCAAATATTCGGTAACCGAGATAGCCGGCGACCATAGCTCCTGCTATCTCTCCGACTCCAAAGGTCATTGCCGCAGCCAGTCCCACACCTCCGGTTAAGGTCCCACCGACATTGGGATGTTCGTGGAATATTTCCCAAATGCCACCGGTGATCGAGGTAATGGCTCCCTCAAGTCCTCCTAGTGCCTCTTTGCCACTTCCGGCGATTGAGTCACTCAATGATGCTGTGTCTGTTGTGCTGGTTGCGCGTTTTGGCATATCGATTTCCTTTTGATAAAAAAGCTTTTAGCTTCAATCCACCATAGAATTCTAGCGAAACCAGGGCGGGTTGTAAAACCATGCGAAGCATTCAATGCCGAGATATTGCGGAACTCGACCTATAGGGATGGAATAGAATTATGATGACGATGAACGTGTCAATTCCGCCTGAACCTCACTGACCATGTCGGAATAGGTGGCTTCCATAATCAAGCCTCCCTTGACGATCCCTTTTATGACCGGACGAACACTTTGCTGAAGACCGGAAATGATATAGGGCGAAAGATACCCCACCGCAGCCGTAGCCGCGAATCCGATTGCACCCCAGACCAAACCTGCCACACCTGTCTCCATGGCATCCTCCTCGTTTTTGGATTTTTTTAGGTGTCTTTTCTTATTCCAGATTGGAACAATCTAACCTTTGACGGTTGTTTTCTTTTCCTGATTGACTTCAGATTTGGCCTCAGCGACCAGATCTTGAAAGTGTTCTCCGGACTCAGAAACATATTCTGATGCCGCTGAATAGGCTGCAATTCCTCCTTTCATGGCTCCCTTGGCCATGGACCGCACCCCCGAAGTGACTGCCGAAATAAGTGATGGGGCTGCTACCGCTGTAATCGCACCAACGACTATACCACCAATGATTGGTAACATTAATTCTTACTCCCTTCTTGAATAGATGTGCGTTGTGTCCTGAAGCCTGTACCGGCAATGCTGACAAAAACCGGGTGCATTCCTCAGGACTGAACCCTTTGCGTTACGCCGAAAGCTCTATGAGTTCTTCCTTGGAAACCGGACGACGTTCTTCGGCTGTCTCAATTTCCCAACTGTCGCTTTTTTTGACCTGTGATTCCAGAACCCGCATGGTCCGTGGGGGTTCGGCAGGCTTCCCCATAATTGGTCGAAGGCCATTCAAGGTGGCAATGATGGCCGAACCATTACTGAGTAAGGTGGCACCGATGGGTCCGAGAATTCCAATACAGGCCAATCCCAGTGCAAAGGTATTCGGGATAGAAATTATTTTCCAGTTCTGATGGATCAAGCTGATGGCTTCGCGGCTAATATCAATGGCTGCCGGAATTTTCCACAGACCTCCATGTAACAAGGTCACATGGGCCGTATCCTGAGCCACCTGGGTTCCCCCCTCCACGGCAATTCCGACATCGGCAAAGGCAAGGGCCGGTGAGTCGTTAATTCCATCTCCTACGACCGCCACCTTGTATCCCTGTCGCTGAAGGTCCTTCACCACATCCGCTTTTTGGCCGGGGAAGACTTCGGCGATGTAGCGGTCAATCCCTAAATCCAGGGCCACCCGTTTCGCGACTTTTTCATGGTCCCCTGTGAGCATGACGATTTCTTTAATCCCGCGCTCCTTGAGAGCGTGAATCACTTCAGTGGCCTCTGGCCTGATAGGGTCGGTATAGGACAACAAGCCTGCGAGTTTCCCGTCCACGGCTACACAGAGGGGAGAGACGGAACGGTCTTCCAATTCGCTGATTTGTTTTTTGATCTTTTTCGAAAGAGGGATGCGTTGCCCGGTCATATACCGGTGATTCCCCACCAGCACGATCCGACCGTCCACTATTGATTCAACACCCAGCCCCAGTGTGTAGTCGGAGGTGGTTCGCTCCGAGATGATCAGTCCACGTTCCTGCGCTGCCCGGACAATCGCTTGCGCTACAGGGTGTGTCAGTCGATTCTCGGCAGCCGCTGCCAGGCTCAGGACTTCATCTGCTGAGAATGAGCCAAGTGGGCAAATATCCACCACGTCGGGGTGTCCCATGGTTAGGGTGCCCGTTTTATCAAAGACCACGGCGTCCACCTCAGCCAGATTTTCCATGTGGCGCCCGCCTTTAATCAAAATGCCATGGCGGATTGCTTTGGTCATGGAACACAGGACTGTCGTGGGAGCCGCGATTCTGATTCCCGTTCCATAGTCCACAATCAACACCGCGGCTGCGCCGGGAATACCGCCGCCAATCACGGCTCCGACGGCGCCCAGGCCAAAACTATAGGGAACCAGGTCATTGGCCCATTTCACGGCGTAGTTTTGAATTTTGGTCTCTCTGGCGGGAGCGCCTTCAACCAACCGCACAATTCGGGCGGCCTCGGTTTCATCGCCGATTTGTTCAGCCTGAATATACAGTTCCCCTTCACGGAGGACTGTGGCGGCATAGACCGGATCGCCGGTGTTTTTTTCGACCGGCATGGATTCGCCGGTTAAGGTGGCCTGATCGACCAGGGCTTTCCCCGATTGGACAGTCCCATCTATGGAAATCCGTTCCCCGGGGTAGACCACCACGGTTTCTCCCCGTTGAATCTCGCTGACGGGAATCTGAATCGTTTGCCCGTCTCGAATGACCCAAGCCCGGGTTTTCTGGTAGGCCAGAACTTCTTCGATCGCTTTCTTGGACTGTAACACCGTCAGGTCACGAATATAGTCCGCCACATTGATTAAAAAGACCATACCGGTCGCCATGGGAAAGGCGCCTTGTACCGACATCAGAGCGGTCGCAGAAGCATCAAGAACATCCACATTAAGTTTTCCCTCAACCGCGACCGAATGGTAGGCTCGTTTGAGCATAGGCAGTGCCGCAGCCAGGAGGAAAACGGGGACAGCGATGGCAGCTAGGGGTTCAACGAACAGAGCGATGGCAATTCCGGTGCTTGAATACCACAGTTCCGGGCCCGACTCCTCATCGACGGCATCCTCTGCCTGTTCTTGTATGACCTGTTTGGGCTGGTATGCCTCAATCTCTTCATGCCGAAAGCCCCGGAGAAAGTGACATAACTTTTCTCCATTCCACGTGATCGAGTCAAAGGTCACCGTGACGCTAGAGCAGCTGGAGTTGACACTGACCTCCTGAATGCCTTCCTGGTCTTGTAAAAAGATAGGGAGGGCTTCGGCAAGCTGGGCACGAATCTGCAAGGCAGGGACACGAAGACGCACTCGTCCTGGAAGTGAGTGGATGACTTCAATGGAGGCAAGGATGTTGGGCATTGTGGCAGGTAATGCCAAAGGTTTTCCGTTGGAAGCTGGCTCCACGCCATTCCCGTTCCTCCCGTCATGCTCTACTTCCCCAATTGCCGTGTCAAAATTGTCGATGCAAATATCCTTGGGTGAGACTCCGAGGGTCTTCGCGACCATGCGAAAGAATTTCGGATTGGTAGCCTGACATTGGTCATAGTGAAGAATGAGGTCCCCTGTCCCTGAATTTTTCGTGACTTCATCCACCCCGTCCAGTTTGGACAGTTTGAGATCGATCCCCTCTCGAGAGTCCATATTTTGTTCAAATCCCGACAATTTTAATCGAAGACGACCGGGGAGAGCGTGAACGATGGAAGCCGAGGGGGTGTTCATTATGATAAATCCTTTGCAGAAGAGATGGAAAATAAAAGGGAAACCAATTGAAACTCGGACGCAATTTTTCAGTCGATTTCATCTCGTGGGATGAATCCACCGGGTTGGTATACCCACTATTGTTAGATCTAGGGCTTGCCTCGTGTTTTCTGTAAAGGCTTCATTGGCGGAGCCTTTTTGGATGTTTTTGCCTTGTCTGTTCGTGCTGTTTTTGAGGATGTAGTGCGTTTTTTCGGAGCAAGAACTTTTCCTGACGGTGTTTTGACATTGAGAGAGGTAAGCCTAAGCAGGAAAAAACAGAGGGATGGAGGCCTAGGACTTCTACAATATTTTGTTTGTATTCAATGGGGAGGCTGCTCGTTCGGGTATTCGCCGCCACATGGTTCATTCCTGACATTTTAAGGAGGTCGCGTTGAATTCCAGCAGCGTAGGCAATGTTGTTTTTCAGCCGGTGAAGCTTAAGACGCACCCGACCGGGCAGGGCATGAACAATCTGAATTTCACGCTCCTGCTTCATCTCTTTTCATCCTTTGCCTTTTGTTTCTTTTGTCGGTTGGCATCAGCTTTTTCCTGGGCCATCCTTCGCTTTTCCGGGTTTACTTCTCCTGCCTTTTTGGTCCGTTTCTCCCTGTGTGCTGTCAGGGGAGGGTGTTTTGAGAGTTTCCGAACGTGCCTCATCCAAAAGTTCATTAAATTGTTTCGTCACCATCGAAGTCTTCTCCGAGACCGTGTCGAAAGCCACAAGGCCGGCTTTGACGAGCTCTTTGACTAATGGGCGAAATGCTCCGGAAATTCCGGTGGAACCGTTCTCGGCTTGAGGGTTGTCCGTTGAGGCAGAATCTTCTTTATCGGTCTGAGACATGTTCTGACCTATCACTGCTTCATTTTGAGGATTTGGCTTTCGCTGGTTTGGCAATTTCTCCTTTTGCTTCAGCGACAATATCATTGAATTGTTCCCCGGTCTCAGCAACCATTTCCGAAACGGTGGCATAGGCTACAATGCCCCCCTTTAAAACTTCCTTAATTAAAGGACGAAATGCTCCACCGATTCCGGAGAGAAGGGACGGGGCAGCTACTCCTACCACTGCTCCAACAACCGCACCGCCAATTACAGCTTCCATTTGTCGAACCCTCCTTCAAGAAATAGTTATTCACGCCTTTTCCACGTGCAGTGTACTTCTAAATTAAAACCAAATTATTTGCAAGAGATTTATCATGAAGTAGGTGAGATTTTTCAGGGAAAGTTTATATCACACAATTTGGGTCATAGCTCCCCGATGGGGTTCCCCATTCTAAATACGCAAATAAAGTACTTGTACTTAGGTATACCTAATCCACAACAAAGCTATATCGATTTCCGTCGCGAATCCAGTAGGTCTCTCCGGGCCAGATATACTCCATGCCTTGGGGCCCATGAATTTGGATGCCCGTTAGAACTGCATAGTCATTCCGCACGGGATCTACGGTTAATTGGATCATTCTTTCAAGTTCTTCAAGAATGACGGCATACGCGATTTTCGTCAGACTCAGCAGGTCCGGAATGTCACCGTAGGTGAGTTTGCGAAAGAGATGTTGCTTCAGCAGGCTTTGTTCGATGTCATCAAGATCGATTCCCAAAGAGACGCACCGATTGGCCAGTTCAGCTTGAAATCCGTGCAGCGCCCCGCAGGCATGGGACGGCTGCAAACGCCCAGGACGATCATGGCGACCAATTTCCCCTTCTGCATCCACGCCGATGTGCGGTAGGGCAAAATACACATAGCGTTCTCGCCCATCTTCATTCGGCGCATGGTGTTGCGCCGCTAAAAATCCGGTCTTCCCCAGAAAAAGCATGCCGCCCAGACTGGAAAAAATAAAGGCTTCTCCCCAGGTTTTTTTCACGTCCTCGACGAAGGGCAATGTCAGTTCATCCCGGCACAGGCTGACGAAGGCAATGGTGTTTTCAGCCTGGAAGCCTTC
>BQIZ01000204.1 GCA_021604365.1 Nitrospirales bacterium | reverse complement strand
CAACAACAAGCTCCGCGTCCTCCAGCGGCGAGCCTACGGCTACCGTGATGAGGACTATCTCAAACTCAAAATCGTCGCGGCCTTCCTGCCGCCGTTAACGCGGAGTGAAGGAAAAGACCCACTGTGATCCGCGAAGACCCTAAAAAAAAGACGATGTGGAGAAAAATGGAGAATTACAGGAGGAATGAAAAGGAGGGATGGCTGTGAAAGGAGATGGAATAGCAAGGGACAATGGCTGATAAGGAACACCTCACATGAAAACGGAAAGTCAGACGGGTTTCTGATCTTCCACAAATTCGGTGGCAAATCGGTAGCCGACTCCGGGATCCGTGAGAATATACTGAGGACGGGCCGTGTTTTTTTCCAATTTTTTTCTTAAGTTTCCAATAAAAACACGTAAATATTGAGCCTGTTCACTATATCCAGCCCCCCAAATCGCTCGGAGAATGGTTCCATGCGTCAAAACTTTTCCGGAATTCTGAATGAGGAACTTCAACAGATCATATTCAGTCGGGGTTAACTTGACGGGCGTGTTCCGAATCGAGACATTACGACTTTCAAAGTCGATCTGTAAATTCCCAAATGTGAACACAGGATCGTTACCAGAAATTGAGGAAGAACGTCGAAGGACTGAGCGGATTCTCGCCGTCAGCTCTTCCATACTAAACGGTTTGGTCACATAGTCATCGGCACCTACTTCGAGAGCTTCAATTTTTTTCGCTTCTTCCCCAATCGCGGAAAGAATAATGATCGGGATTTGATAGGTTTCACACAAATGCCGGGTTAGTTCGATTCCATCAATTCCGGGAAGCAGCAAATCAACGAGAGCCAGGTCCGGAAGACGGTGGCTCATAATTTGGAGGGCCTCTTCTCCGGTTTCAGCCGTCAGGACCTCATATCCTTTTGCCTCAAGATTGATCTGCAAGGAACGACGTATTTGCCGCTCATCATCAACAGCTAAAATTCGTGATCCAGAAGCCATAGGTAGACCGCTTACCCCTCTTCTCCGTCAAAAGTGATCATCGTGGGTGCATCAGGGATCGGCACCGTAAAGCAAATTGTCACGACTCGATTCTGAGATTCGGCCCAAATTCGACCACCATGGGCTTCGACCATACCTTTACAGATCGCCAATCCGAGACCGGTACCACGAATGAGTCGCGTGCGCGGACCCTTTAGTCGGTAAAATCGATCGAAAATACTGACTAATTCTTCCTGAGGGATACCTTCTCCTTCGCTGGAGACCCTTACCTCCACCTGGTTCGGCGTCATTCGCCCAACAATGCTGACCAAGGATCCTCCGGGAGAATATTTGGTGGCATTATCTAACAGGTTGATCAGGACTTGCTGAATTTCTATCCCATCCACAAAAATAGGAGAGATTTTCTCCCCGAGGTTCACTTCAAGAGATCGACTTTTCAATGACATTTCCACTCGCCTGATTGCACCTTCGACCAAATCTTCCAATAAATGCCATTCACGATGGGGAGCCAGCGTTCCCGCTTCAACCTTTGACATGTCCAGAAGATTTTCAACCAATCCATTTAAAAAATCGATTTCCTGATTGATGCCCTGGAGAAATTCCTGCTGCATCTTGGACGCGTCCTGCCTGGAAAGCTCAATCAATCCAGCAATGGAAGCCTTGATGGCAGTAAGGGGAGTTCGTAGTTCGTGCGAAACCAAGGACAGCAGAGCTGTTTTCAGGGCATCGCTTTGACGGAAGGCCTCAACTTTGGCGGCTTCACTTTTCCTTAAATTTTCCTCTACCTCTTGTCGTTCAAACCCATTCACAAATATTTCTCCTGCCATTTGGAGGAGCCTGATGTCCTCTTCCGACCAGGTTTTTTCATGCCTCACTGAATCAAGCCCAAGAAACCCGAACAATTTCCCACGTAATACCATGGGCACAATCACCAGCGATTGAATTTGCTGCCTTTCAAATACATCTTTTTCGGCACTCGCCTCAAGTGGAAGATTGGCCACGCTTGAGATTTGAAAAAACGGGCCGGAGGTCAGACGGTCAGCAAACCAGGGTAAATCCTGAATTCGAAGCCCCTGAAGTCTTGTTATTTGAGGCTCGATACCCGTCTCGCACCATTCATGTGTATTGTTCATCGTCTTTCCGTCATCCACAATTACAAACACATAACTTCGATCCACACCTCCGAAAGTTCCAATGGCTTCCAGGGCCCGATTAATCCCCGCATCCAAATCTTGTGTTTCAAGACTGATAAATTGGGTTGAAAGATTGG
Source organism: Nitrospirales bacterium (assembly GCA_021604365.1). Taxonomy (GTDB): domain Bacteria; phylum Nitrospirota; class Nitrospiria; order Nitrospirales; family UBA8639; genus Nitrospira_E. The sequence continues at coordinate 4,094 of BQIZ01000204.1, read as the reverse complement.
TCACGAGATTTTCAATTTCGATTCGATAACGCAGGGCCGTTTCTATCCTGGAGCGTTCCTGAATTTCATGTTCAAGCTCCTGATTGGCCAGTTTGACCTGTCTCGTCAGGAGAATTCCAAATGGTATCACCAAGATACCGATAAGAGATTCCCAAATGATCATGCTCGAGATCTTTTCCTGGGAATTTCTGCTGTATAACTTTACGGCCTTGTTGGCTGCCTCAATCAACCGGACATTGACAGCCAGAAGCCCGTCTAATTCAAAAGAATATCGGGGATGATCGGATTGCGTTTTTAAAAAGGTATCGGCCCGGTGCATGAATTCGGCCATGAGTGTTTGTTGCTCGCCTAATGCCTGTAGTATTTTCTGGGATGGAGGGGAAGTGAGTACCACCTTTTCGCCACTTTCCGGGTTTATTACGGCTTGTCCACCGACAAGTAACGCATCCAGAGTTTGGGTCAACATCCTTTGGGTAAACCGGTAATCAGCAGGAATCCCTTGCGAAGTCAATAAAATTTCATTCATGAGTCGTTGAGACAACATCCGCTGTCGTCCAGCCAGATCCACGGTTACACTGTCGAGTCTTTGATTCTGAATTGTGGTAATTGTATAGAGCAGGATGCCGAACAAGGCTAAAATAAAGACCGTGGTGAGAACCATTAACGCTCGTCCGATTGATCCTGTTCCTAACCATGAACGTTCTGGTGGTTTCACGACACTTCATCCTTTGATGTCGACTCCGGCTGTTCAATCCATACCATAAATGAATTTCAACTGAATTTCCTGATTTTCTCATCATATCTTAAACGATTCAATATTTCCCCAAACACATGGCGTGCGGGTATGGCAATTGCCAGTGACCCAGGAGGCTTTCGAAAATGATTCGCTCCGACTCGATATTTTTGATCACACGATTTATACTCTGCCCCTGTAAGGAATTATTCGAGTCCCTATCCTCTTATCCCTCAGCTCGCTTAATGCCTGACCCAAACCTCAGACACTACCAGTTATTTCCCTATATCACTGAAGATCCCCAGACATTTCCCATCACCGGTGCCTTCTTTTTGGAGAAATTCATGATTGAACAATCGCAAACACCCATAGACAGACAGAAGGAAAGCGGCACTCCTATTATCCTGGAATGCCCTGCCTCCCGGTCTGGGCAAACGCCTCTCACATCCGATTTAAGGAAAACCGGTCTTCACCCGGACAATTGGTATCCCCTCGCCCGCTCCAGAGATCTGAAAAAGGGGAAAATGCTTGGAGTGTTTTTTGCCGGTTATCCGATCGTGCTGGTGAGAACCGCAACCGGAATGGTCTATGCGCTTGAAGACCGATGCGCCCATCGACAGGTACCGCTCCATTGCGGAGTGGTGCATGGAGAACATGTTCAGTGTGGATATCATTCCTGGACCTTTGACCAGACAGGGCGATGCATGGGTGTACCATATTTAGAAAAGAACCAAGCACGACCGGCAGGAGTCAGAAGTTATCCCTGTCGGGAAGCCTATGGCCTGGTGTTTGTTTTTCCGGGCTCGGTGAGCAGAGTTGAAGAAGTTGAATTCCCGAAGGTGTCCTTAGCAGCGGATTCGCAATATAAAACGCGATACCTTGACCGTCAGGTGGGCTGCCATTACTCATTTATGCATGAGAACCTCATGGATATGAACCATCAGTTTTTGCACCGTCGACTGATGGGCGGGATCCGAACGGTCTTTCTGGAACTACGAGAGCGGCCGCATGCGGTGGAAGTCGACTATACCTTCTCTCGAATAAAAGGCAAACAACCACTCGGAGAAAAATTCATTTTAGGGAGCACCAAACCATCAGCAGGTGGCCCAAAACATGATCTGATGACCATTTGTACAAACTATCCCTACCAAACGCTCAAGTTTTGGACAGCCGGGAGTACTCGCCCGGCATTAAATCTCTGGAATGTGTATGTTCCCATTGATCATGCGCAACGAATCAATCACACCTATGGGTTGATGATGATCCGGAAACCTTCAATTCCAGGCCTCATCCACCTCTTGTGGCCGTTTATTGTGTGGTTTACCGATGGAATCTTTGCCCAAGATCGTTGGATTGTTGAGGAAGAACAGAAGGCCTTTGATCGCCAGGGCGCTGACTGGAACCAGGAGGTTTTCCCCGTGATTCAGAGCTTAAGAAGCTTGTTGAGTCGCGAAGGCATTGCCTTATGAAGGCTCTCCCACTCCTGCACAAAATATTTTCCAAACTCACAGCCCGATTCCACCGCTACCTCCAGCAACAGGTATACATGCCTATATCAGGCCACATGGTAAGGAGAGGATGCCTGGGACTCATCCTTTTGAAGAATCTTGCGACAGGCCTCCTTGAGAGATTTCAGATGAAACGGTTTCACGAAAAACCCTTGAGTACCTTCCTGTAACAGTTGCCGGAGGGCTCGTTCGTCCGAGGAACCTGACATCATCAGCACCGGCATTTGATGTCCCAACCATCGTAATTCATCCAGCATGGTCCGCCCATCCATAATGGGCATATCCATATCTAACAAAATGCCATCCACCGTTTGGCGGCTCACAACGGCTAGCCCTTCCCATCCATTTCCCGCAACAAGCACCTCATATCCCCATTCCTGAAGCGCATGCCTTAATAGGCCGGTCACTGTTGGATCATCATCGACCACCAACAAGCATGGTCGGATTTCCCGATTCTCCATCTTATCGAAGGACAGACTCCCAGATGCGGTGTTGACTGCCCGAAGAGTTTTGACACAAGTAGGGCAATAAGTATGCGCGAGATCGATCTCGGAAAATTTGAGTTGGTCTATAGATAAAAACAACGCCAAATTCCGCCCCTCTTTCGTACCAATCATCGCGGCAGAGGAATCCTGCTCCCGTTCACACCACGCGCACCTAGGAACCGATCGGGAAGAAGCCGATGGTGACGAAAGACAATGCTGCACCACCCTTGCCCGGGAGATGACTCCGACAAGATTTTGGTTGCGCACGACAGGCATTCTCTGAACGTGTTGATGCGTCATCACATCCAACACCTTATCAAGGGATTCATTTTCATGCACATATACAGGTGTGGTCATCGTGTCTTCAACTCTAAGATCATCAAGTGAATACAACCGTGAAACCGCCTCGAACAGACGGGCATCTGATACGATCCCAAGAATTTTTTGTTCGGAATCAACGACCGGCCATCCGCAATATTGACCGGAGAGGAATTCCAGTGCCAAATCGTTTTCGAATTTCCCACGGCAAAGTGGTAAGGCTTCGGGATCCATTAAGTCTTTTGCCAATAGGGGGGAGGAAGACAGGTGGTTCATGAAAGGGCCTCTCTTTCAAACCGGTTTCAGCCAGGAAACCATGGGTGAAGGGGGTGGGATGAACCGATACAAATGATCGGACTAACTAAAAAGAACTATAGGAAAAAACTACAAACCTAATTTAATTAAAAGCAAAATGCAGACCAATTAACTGGGATGAGTCTTAACGGAAAAACCCCTTAGATTTCATAAGATAAATGAGAAACGTTATCCCTACCCACTGTCCTCCATGAAGGTTTGAACTATGAAGTACTCAGGAGCATTAGGGAAAATCATACAATTTTGAGGGTGGGACCCATTCACGGACTGAAGGGAATTGAACTTTACCGTTTGGCATTGAGAGCAGGGCCTCAAGTGGTCCAGTGACATCTCCCTAAATAGAAGGCAGCAATGGAACTGGGACACGTCACCGAGACTCTTTTATTTCTTGTTAGAACCAGGGGGGAAATAAGAGGCGGCATATTCCTCTACTGCATACTTTGAAAATACCTGTCTACAAGTTTGCCGGAGAGATTGGAGATGAGGTGGCTTCAAAATGAAGCCCTGGGCGCCTTCCATCAACAGTTGACGATGTACCTGTTCGTCCAACTCATTTGACATCATCAGCACCGGCATCCGATGCCCCAACCAGCGTAATTCACTAAGCATGGTCCTCCCATCCATAATGGGCATGTCCATATCTACAAGAATTCCATCCACCGGACGCCGACCCGCCAGAACCAAAGCTTCCCATCCATTCCTTGCCGTAACGATATCGTATCCCCATTCCCCCAG
>BQIZ01000203.1 GCA_021604365.1 Nitrospirales bacterium | reverse complement strand
GTTCGGCCCAACAGCTCGAACTCGGGGATTGGTGCGACAAAAAAACTCCGATCACTGCGGCCAACTATTGCGATCAGAAGGGCACGCTAAAAGGGTTGATTAATCAAGTTACCGTCTCGAGGTTCGAGGTGAAACAAAGTGGCTCCACCGCCGTCAATATCCTCGGGAATTTCTCGATTCCCCTTTTGGGCTGGGGGCTCAAAGGCGATGACTTTGTCAAGAAAGTCTTTGATGGTGAGTATGTTTTTCTGCACATGGCAATCGACAACGAGAATAAGTTCAAAAATGACCTCAACAAGAAACCCGGCAAGATCAATGATCTCAAGCAAAAAAACAGTTATCGTATTGTCGATTCTGTCATCATCGTGATGAAGGGATCAGAGGCGAGGAGCTTGGGAATTACACACAAAGGGAATTTTAAGGGTACTTGGAATGGCGCAAAGCTGACCGTGGATTCTGATGTGCAGTCCGAAACGGCACGGCAATTTGAGCCGGAGAAGGGGACTGTCTACGCCTACAGTCTCAAGAAATTTAAATGGGATGCCAAGCGAGAAAAGAAAAGAACGGAAATTGAAGACCTTAAAAATGACCCACATGGGCCCTAACTTGACCTTGCATAGCAGTAAAGAGTGGGTGCGTTCTCATGCGTTTTCGCCGTCATGCCAAGCAAGGCGTGACGGCGAATCTGTTCCCGGGGCTGTTGAAAAAAGCCGCCAGCGGCGTTCTCGCCATTTTTCCGTGCTCACGTACTGGAAGTACGCTCTGCGCGCAAAAAATGCCTGCGGCCTTGCTGGGTGAACCCTTCGAAAGGCTCAGGGCATGCTTTTTTGAACCGCCCCCGAGGCCACTGATCTGCAACGTGCTAATAGGTGGGTGCAGTCGTCAAAAATTTCGGGTATGCCCGGATTGAGGTTCACTTCCACCTCTTGAATTCAAGAGTTGAAAAAGTCTAGAAACGTTTTTCCTGATAGCTTTTCGTGCTCACGTATTCTGTGTGAGGACCGTCTGCCAAACCTCATCGAAGCGCCAACCCGGCGAGTGCGTATGGAATGGCATCACGCACAACGGCACCGTCCGTTGGGAATCGACGAATCTCGAAAGCATTGACGCTGCCCTTGCCGCCATCCCATGTACTTCCTAATTCGTACCGTCTTTTTTCATGCTCCTTTCAGTCATCTGTATTCGTGACGAGGAAGTTCCGATATTTGTTGATTCTGTACGTTTCTTTCGTTAAGTTGGCCACGGGGTACGATTCCGATCGAGTGCTGAAGCTGGTTCTCGATGCGCATGCGCGCAAAATAAATATACCGATTCATGACATCTGATCAATTTTGGGGGATCATATGAAGAATCGTTGGTTGTCCTTTTCTCTCACGTGTTTGTGTCTTCTGCTGCAGGCATGCACGAGCAGCCCCTCTTTGCCGGCGAAATCCATCACAGAGACTTCCCCGGCTCAATTAATCACGATCATGTCCCCGACGGATGCCTCGGCGCAGATGACGACACCCGTCACGATCAACGTCCGTGTTGCATCCGGCACCGTAGCGGCGGCCATGCAGGTACTGCTGGATGGCGTCGACATCACCTCGAGGTTTACGCCGGCCGACGGCAGCGGCGTTCGCCGGGCGGAGGTCGATCGACCCCTCGTCAATTGGGGTGAAAACCAGATTTTGGTCAAATCCGGATTGCAGCAGGTCAACAGTCATTTTTTTCTGGATGATCATCTGGACAGTAGTCCTGCCGTGGCCAATCTGCCCCTGCTGATTCCGATCAAGACGCGGGTGGTCACCGGCTCAGGCGACAAGGCCACGGACTACAACATTGCACTCTACAAAGACCCCAACGATCCCACCGCAGCCACGCTGATACCGGCGCCTGCCCCTCAGGACGGTTCGAATGCCGGTTTTCAGGTGGTCCTTCTGAAGCGCTCGGATTTGTCGGTGGTGTCCAATGTTTCGGTAGGCCGCCTGAACCCACCCAGGGAAGACGGACAGTATTATAGTTCACGGATTTTTGGGGCGTTGCTCGCTTACGCCGTTGATGACTGTGGTGGAGTTGGCTGCATTATAATCGTCCAGAGTCTTGGAACCATTGGCTTCACCCCATGTTATGCGCCGAATGCTCAAAAATTCCCGAAGGATTGCGAAGCCTTCGGCAACCAATTGCACACACTAGGACTTTCCTCCAGACTTGTCTACGCCAACGGGGACTCGACGCACATCGCGTTCTCTTCCATTTCCAACACCCCACCCACCATAAACAACCACACCATTTTCGCTTCGGCCGGCAGCTTTTTTGAAAGTCTGACCTGCAGCGGCAGTAATTATGGTGGCGGCCCGGCATGTGACAGTCTCGGCTCTCCCAATACGTCGTTCACCGCACCCAAGGGGGCCTCACCGTCACAACTCGGCGATATCGCCGGTGTTCTTATCCGTGACAATCACCGTAATTTCACTTTTTCACGAAACGACCGCCTCGTCAGTTTTTCGACCGCCACGATCCCCAATGGTCCCGACGGACTGACCCATACCACTACCGTGGACGGCGTATCGTATGCGTCGGGTTCGCTTCGCGGCAGCCAAGGTGGGTTCCATCTGCTGATCTTAAACAGCAAGGATTTGAGCTTGGTGAAGAACCAGACTTTTCCTGGCAAAGTCGACGCGAGCCATGTTAATGGGCTGTATGACTCGATCACCGGATACAAATCCTATGGCTATCTCTTCTTCGTCGCCGCGTTTGGCGATTCGAGGTATTTTTGCTATCCCGGTAGTACCAGCGGGCCCTGTGGGGCGCGTGCAACGTGGTACAACGGCTCGCAGTTGATGGAGGCTCTGGGCGGAACACAGCAGGTCTTCTACCTCGCGAACAACCCCCAGGTTACGCCATTCCGGTATGACGACTACACCTTGGTTGGGTCGTTTGTCGACGGTGTCGGAGGAGAAAGCACGAACACGGGTCTAGCCCAGGTCGGCGCCGAGATGAGCTCGGTGATTTCGCGTGAAACGGAAGGGTCGCCTCCCATTGGTATGAACCATGGCGCGGACATGGAAGGCTTCCTGCGGGTGAACTCTCAGGGGTTTTACAGTCCGGTCTCGTTCGGACACCGCCTGAACTTGAGCAAGACGAAGATCGCGGATATCTTGTCGGCGTCGTTACTGAATCCTACGCCCTGGCCGTTCCCCGGACCCGATCCGGCGGGGTCGAAAGCGGCCTACGATTGGATCAGCCGGCAGCTGTGTTGCACCGATATTCGTTCAGCCTATGTCAACCTCAATATCTCGCCAGGCATCTGGCTGGCGGAACTGCGTCATCTGGCGTACGACTCTTCGAAAATCCCCAATTCCAGCGCGGCAGATTTCGATGCCATGGTGCAGCAGCTCACCACCGAGTTCCAATACGTCACGCTGGCGCGCCTCTTTCAAAGCAATGTTGTCGGCCTGTACCAGGATCAGCAGGCCAACGTGTCGCTGCTGTTCCAAGACGCTAGCGACACAATTTTAAATAACCTGCAAGTCGGTCTCACCACCAAAGCGCATGCCGCCTCATGGACAGGCATATTGAGTGATGTCTTCGGTATTGGGTCCAGCTTGCTCAATGCCATTCCCGGCGGGGGGATTGTGGCGGCCGGCACCGAGGTCGCGCTGACCGTCGGCACCGCAATTGCCAATCAAGCCGCGTCTCATACCAATTCGCCCGCCGGCACGCCCCTACAGGCCCAGGAGAACCAGGAAATAGCGGCTGGGGATTTGGCGAACCAATTGGCGAATCAGTTCTCGGCCACCCTCGTCTCTCTTGGAAGTGAATTCGATCGCGTCGTGACCGACTGGGGACGGCTCAAGACCCTGGCCGCGCCACTGCTTGCCGATCAGGTTCCCTGGGACGACAATGCTACCGGGTTGCTTTTGGAAGGCTATGATCGGGCGGTCCAGCGCGAACTGTACGCGCAGCTCCTCCCCACCAACTTCGTCGTTCAACGCCTTCCGTACACGGGCCATGACCTGCACGTGCAAAATACGTATTTCGACCATGGTGACTCTGAATGCGTCTGGGAACAGTTCGCTAAAAATAACGCGGTGCTCTACTACCCGAACGGCCGTATAAACGATGACAAACATGATGGTGATGCCGGTATATACCCCTGGAACTACCAATGGGGTATCTGGGCGTTAACGCTTGCCAAGGATCAAAATGGTTCATGTCCCGGCCGCGATATGCACTATCCGAATACCCATGACTATCCGGACACGTTTGGCCTGTTCCAGCCGTTGGATCCCGGCAATCCGGATGCCTTGGGCGCCTATCGCTACTGGTTCTACACGCGCGGCAACTTTCAAATTATTGAAAATAACGACAACACGCCGTGCTACGATGGAGCTTGCTGATCCGCATTTGTCACCGGAACGCTACGCTTCCCAGCCCGGCTCGCACTTGCATCTGCTCACTGGGTTGGAGTGACGAGGGCAATCCGTCGACCTTCTCACACTCGCGCCACACGTCACCAGCCTGCGGACCGTCTCACACGGGGTCGAAGGCCTGCTGCCGAAGAGTACGGTATCATCGCTGTTAGCCAATTGCTCGCCGATCCATCGCCATTGGGAGTGGCCTGGGTGCCGCGTCTTTGTCCTGTTCATCAGCTATGCCGTGTCAGTTTGCCTCATGAACTCGGTGCTCGAACTCGGCTTGCTACGACTAAGTCGGCTCCGCGGCTTGTTGAAACGCGTTGGTCGTGGTGATGACAAAAGAACCGGTGTCTGGTGGGAACTTGCAGGTTCTCTTCTTGGATATATCACTTGAGTTGAATATGACAAGAATAAGTAGGGTGACTGTCTGACATGGACGTTCTTGTTAGTCCCGGGACTTTTTGAGATTGTTTGGGCGACCCTACTGAAATTTACAGACGGGTTTACGAAGGTCTGACCGAGTATAGGCATGGTTTTGGCGATGTGTATTGGTACGCTATGTATGTCGTTTGCTTTGCGTGGTATTCCGATGGGAACGGCTAATGCCGTATGGACGGGAATCGGAGCAGTCGGCACGGTCATTTTGGGGATTGTCTTGTTTGGTGAGCCCAAGAACGCTATTCGACTCGTCTTCATTCCGTTGATTATTGTGGGTATTCCCGGATTGAAGTTCACTTCCCTTTCTTGAATTCAAGAGCTGAAAAAGTCTGGAAGCGTTGTTCCTGATAGCTATTCGTGCTCACGTGTGAGGACCGCCTGCCAAACATTTTCGAAGCGGCAACCCGGCTAGTGCGTATGGAATGACATCACATTCAATGGCCCTGCCCGTTGGGACTCGATGAACCTTGAGCGCATTGACGCTGGCCTTGCCGTCATCAAGTTTCTGTCCTCACACGTACCGTCTTTTTTTATTCTTCTTTCAGTCATCTGTATTCGTGACGAGGAAGGGCCTATATTTGTTGATTCTGTTCGTTTCTTTCGTTATGTTGGCCACGGGGTACGATCCCGATCGAGTGCTGAAGGCTAGTTCTTGATGCGCATACGCGCAAAATAAATATACCGATTCATGACATCTGATCAATATTGGGGGATCATATGAAGAATCGTCGGTTGTCCTTTTCTCTCACGTGTTTGTGTCTTCTGGCATGTATCAGTAGCTCAACTTTGCTGGCGGAATCCAGTAACGATACATTGCAGCGGAAATCAATCATGATCATGTCCCCGACGAATGCCTCGGCGTATAACACAGCACCCATCACCATCCAGGTGCGCGTTGCACATCATGCGGCAAAGGCCATGCAGGTATTGTTGGATGGCGTCGACATCACCTCGCGGTTTATGGCGCCTGGCCGCAATGGTGTTCGCCGGGCCGAGGTTGACCGGCCCTTGGTCAATTGGGGCAAAAATCAGATTTTAGTCAGATCCGGATCGCACGAGGTAAACAGTCATTTTTTTCTGTTTGATCATCCGGACAGCAGTCCTGCCGCGGCCAATCTGCCGCTACTGATCCCCATCAAGACGCGCGTGGTCACCGGCTCAGGCGACAAGGCTACGGACTACAACATTGCACTCTACAAGGATCCCGACAATCCCACGGCAGCCACGCTGATATCGGCGCCTGAGCCATCGGATAGTTCGAATGCCGGCTTCCAGGTAGTCTTTATGAGGCGCTGGAATTTGTCAGTGATATCCAATGTTTCGGTAGTTAATCAGCGGCCCCCCAGTGATGGCCGGTGGCACGACTCCCCACTTTATAAATCAATAATGTACACGCCTGAACATTGTCTTTCTGCCGGATGCATTCTACTCATCCAAAGCCTCGGAACCATTGGTTTCACCCCGTGCTCTAAGGCTTATAGTAAGGATTTTCCAAAGGATTGCGAATCCTTCAAGAATATGCTGAATG
>BQIZ01000202.1 GCA_021604365.1 Nitrospirales bacterium | reverse complement strand
TGCCGGGGTTAGCCAAATTGGCAAGGGTTGGGCACATCGCGGCGGCATAAGAGACCGTGAGGGGAAAAGGACAAAGGGCACTGAAGTTGTGAAGTTTGTTATGCGCCTTATACTTCACACGTTTCAAGACAAACTAATATATGTGTTGAGCCAAAACCATGACGTACAAAACAAAGGAGTCTAACCATGACCACCGCAACGGCTGAACCGATGGAGCAACGCTCGATTCGAACGACGTATGCCAGCGACGATCAACAATATCTGACCTTTAATCTGGCTGATGAATATTACGGAGTAGATATTCTGAAAGTACAGGAGATCAAGGGATACACCACGGTAACCAGGATCCCCAATACCCCGGATTTCCTCAAAGGGGTGCTCAATCTTCGTGGCACCATTGTACCCATTGTGGATCTTCGGATGAAATTCGGCATGGGGGTGACCGAACCCACTTCGTTTACCGTGGTTGTTGTCGTCAATGTCCGGAATCGTGTGATGGGGTTTCTGGTTGATGCGGTTTCCGATGTGTTGGATATGAATGCCAAGGATATCCAGGCCCCTCCGGACATGGGTACCTCAGTCGATGTCACGTTTATTGCCGGAATTGGTAGTGCCCAGGATCGCTTAGTGACTCTGTTGGACATTGATCGGGTTCTCACGGAGGAGGAAGTCACCGTAGTGGGGAAGATTCAAGATGTGGAAGAAAAAGCTGAAGTCCATGCCTGACCCGAATCGACATAGGCCATGGATGGTCCAGGAGGCCAGAGGCCTTTAACAATTTCAAGGAAATCAGCGAGGCTTTTATGAACAGGATGGTGAACAAAATTTTCCGTTTGGGAATCGCAACCAAGTTGGTGGTGTTGTTCGCCATCTTTGGCATAGTGCCGATGGCCGCGGTGGGGTATTTAGGGGCTTCCGCTACGGGGGAAATGGAAACAGCCGCCGGACTGCGCGTGCAAGCGATGGCTGAGACCATTGGAGATAAAATCGACCGTAATTTATTCGAACGGTATGGGGATCCTCAATCCTTTGGTCTTAATAGGATCGTGGGTGAACGCTACCATTGGTACAGCAAGGAGAATAATGCGATAGCGAGTGCCATGAACCAATATGTCGCGACTTCCGGAATTTATTATCTGACGATATTGGTAGACCCGGTTGGAGATGTCATGGCCGTGAACTCAAAGGATGCTAAAGGGAATCCAATCGACACCACGGCAATTTATTCAAAAAAATATACGGATGCTCCGTGGTTTAAGGCCGTGGAAGCTAAAGAATTTACCACAAGACAACCCTTTACGGGCCCCGGCAATGATACAGCGACCGGGACCTTCATTGAAGACGTTCATGTCGATGAAGATGTGAAGTCGGTGTATTTGGGAGATGACGGGTTAACCTTGGGTTTTTCTGCACCGGTATATGTGGATGGCGATTTGATCGGGTATTGGACCAATCGGGTCAAGTTTTCTCTGGTGGAAGAAATCGTGCAATCCGCCTATCAAGAGCTGAAAGGAGCCGGATGGGCGGGGTCGGAGATTTCTCTGCTCGGAGATAAGGGGCAGGTCATCGTGGATTTTGATCCCTCCAATCAAGGCACAGAGGACATGACCCATGATTTTGAAAAGACGTTGTTTAAACTCAATCTGGCAGACAATGGAGTAGAAACCGCAAAATTCGCCGTTGCCGGAAAAACAGGCTATCAATTAGCCCTCCATGATGGGAAGAACATCTGGCAAATGGGTGGCTATACCCATCTGAAAGGCGCCTTAGGCTATCCGGGGATGAATTGGTCTGTCCTGGTGAGAGTTCCTAAGGCCGAAGCCACTGCTGCGGCCATTGCATTTAATCGCAATTTAACCATTACCGCCATTATTTGTCTGGTTCTGATTTTAGTCGTCGGATTGTGGGTTGGGCGTCGTGGTGCAAATAACCTGGTTCAAATAAGCGAAGTGGCTCAACGGGCGGCCGATGGAGATTTGAGTCGGCGTGTCATCGTGATGTCCAATGATGAATTGGGAACCATGGGCAAGGCGATGAATGTCATGTTGGATAATTTGGTGAAGGTGGTATCGGAAGTCCGCCAGGCTGCGGAACATGTCTCCAGCGCGTCAGGTGAAATCACCCAAGGCAATGAAGATCTCTCGCAACGCACCTCGGCTCAGGCAGGCGCGTTGGAGGAGACCAGCGCGTCGATGGAAGAGATGACGTCCACCATCAAGCAAAATGCCGATAACGCCAAGCAGGCCAACCAATTAGCGGTGGCCGCCCGGGGAGTGGCAGAGAAGGGTGGCGCGGTCACGGACAAGGCTGTGGTGGCCATGGATGAGATTAATAAAAGCAGCAAGAAGATCGCGGATATTATTAACGTGATTGACGAAATTGCGTTTCAGACAAATCTTCTGGCGTTGAATGCCGCAGTGGAAGCTGCACGCGCAGGTGAACAAGGCAGGGGTTTTGCGGTGGTGGCCTCCGAAGTGCGGAATCTGGCACAACGTTCGGCGTCGGCTGCCAAGGAGATCAAGGCACTGATCAATGAATCGGTGCAAAAAGTGGGTGACGGCAGCGAGCTAGTGAATCGCTCGGGCCAGACGCTGGGCGAGATTGTGAATTCGGTCAAACGGGTCACGGATATTATTTCGGAAATCAGTGCGGCCTCCCAGGAGCAAGCTGCGGGGATCGATCAGGTGAACAAGTCGGTGATGCAGATGGATCAGGGCACCCAGCAGAATGCGGCCTTGGTAGAGGAAGCTACGTCGGCTTCCCAGTCCATGAAGCACCAAGCGACTGAACTGTTAAATCAAGTCGCTTTTTTTAAATTAGAAGATACAGAACCGAAAAAGTTTTCAGGGACACCATCCGGATCGGGAGCCAAGGTTGCCCTTTCAAGTGGCAACAAGTCCTCCCCTATGAGTAAGCCTTTACACTCAGTGAAGGCTGTCTCCCCTCCAAAGGCCACGGCGAAGTCTCAACCGGCTGGCGTGGGCAGTTCGAATGGCCATGACCGCCGTCAACGTCAGGATGATTTTTTTGAAGAGTTTTAGCAGATGTGACGGGTCAATCGTGAGCTGAGCGATGAAATGGCAGAAAAGTGGGAGGCCGATGGCGTTGCCTTTTTGGGCATCCAGGCCGGTTGGTAGGGGGGATCCATCCTACGTCTCCCGGTTCACCCATTACGCGGGACATTGAAGCAGGCAAGTTTGTTTATTTATCAAATAAGATAGGAGGTCGCATGGGTAAAGTATGGAACTCAATAGGCATCGGACCTAAAGTGGTGATGACTATTATGGTGGTCTTTGCAAGTTTACTCGCAGGGGGAGCGTATTTGCTTGGGCAGCAATTGCATTCCGATCTTGAACGAGTTTTGTCCGATCAGGCGTTTATTGTTCAAAAACAAATTGAGGTCACTCGTGCCTACGTGACCAAAGAGTTTGTGGTAAAAGCCAAGGCGGCTGGGATGAATATGGGCGTTGATCATAGTGCTCCCGATACGGTCCCCTTTCCGGCCACATTTGCCCGTGAAACCTCTGAACTATTGGCTGAGGAAGGCGTCTTTAATGCCAGGATCGTGAGTCTCTCGCCTCTGAATCCGAAAAATGCTCCGCAAGATCTCTTTGAGAAAGAAGCCCTAGCTGCCCTATCTGCGGGCCAAAAAGAATTTACCAAAAACGATACCGTGAATGGGAAAATGATGTTCCGCCGTGCGACCCCGGATCTGGCGACCGCCCAAGCCTGTATAGGCTGTCATGAGGGTAAAAAAATCGGGGAAATGTTAGGAGCTGTGTCGGTACAGATTCCCATGGATGGCCCCGCCGCACAATTACAAGGGAATCTCAGCAATATGTATATGGGGATACTGGCTGTAGGTGTGTTGATGATGGGGCTGTTGTATTTGATGATTGCGAAGTTGGTGGTCAAGCCGATGAAGAGTCTGGAGTCCATGGCGGAGCGAGCCAAGGAAGGAGATCTCACAGGTCGGGCCAGCGTGAACAGTCAGGATGAAATCGGTCGGACCAGTGAATCGTTTAATATGATGTTTGACCGGGTGAGTGAAGTCATTGGGTCTGTAAAAACCGCTGTTTCCGGTATTACGACGGGGACTTCAGAGATTAATGCAGGAACCTCCGATCTCGCCGGGCGAACCTCGGCGCAAGCAGGAGCCCTAGAAGAAACCAGTGCGTCCATGGAAGAGATGACCTCTACCATTAAACAGAATGCGGATAATGCCAAACAGGCGAACCAGTTGGCGGTGGCCGCTCGAGAAGTGGCGGAGAAGGGTGGCGCGGTCACGGACAAGGCCGTAGAGGCCATGGATGAGATTAATAAGAGCAGCAAAAAGATCGCGGATATTATTAATGTGATCGATGAAATCGCGTTCCAAACGAATCTCTTAGCTTTGAATGCCGCGGTGGAAGCGGCAAGGGCAGGCGAGCAGGGACGGGGTTTTGCGGTGGTGGCCTCGGAAGTACGAAATCTGGCGCAACGCTCAGCCACAGCGGCCAAGGAGATTAAGACGCTGATCAACGAATCGGTGCAAAAAGTTGGCGGTGGCAGTGAGTTGGTCAATCGCTCGGGCCAGACGCTGGCCGAGATTGTGAACTCAGTCAAACGGGTCACGGACATTATTTCAGAAATCAGTGCCGCTTCGCAGGAACAGGCGGCGGGGATTGATCAAGTGAATAAGGCGGTGATGCAGATGGACCAAGGCACACAGCAAAATGCAGCCTTAGTGGAACAGGCGACTTCAGCATCCCAGTCAATGGCGCAACAAGCTGAGGATTTGTTGCGTCAGGTCGAGTTTTTCAAAGTCCAGACTGAGTTCGCGGGGCAACGTTCTGAGCCTGTGGTGAAAACCGGCTCATCTGTTCACACTCAATCAACCAGCGGAACGGGGTCTCAATATTCTCGTGTGGCCTCATCTATGAATGGTAAAGCTCAGGGAAAGCATTCCCCCACTAAAAAAGAGGTCGCGGTGGGTGTTGGGAGTTCGGGGACCAACGGGCATAAAAAGTCCGGGGATGATTTTTTCGAAGAATTTTAGACACCAGTAGGTAGTAAATCATTAGTGGTAAGGAGCGAGGGGAAAATCCCTCTGGGATTTTCTTCCGCTCCTTACTCCTGCCTTTACTCCTTCCGTGAATTTAATTGACTGTTCCTGGTTATGTCGGATACCCTACAGTCCCGATCCAGGGCATCTAATCCGTTCATATCATATATTCAACACTCACAGGAGGAGGGTTGTTATGAGAAGATGGGCTGCATTCGCAATGATGTTTGTCGTCTTCATGATTGGGTTCGCCCTGGTTGTACCGGTGGGCCAAGCCGCAGATGCGGCCAAGGATTTGGCGGCGAAGTACATCCTGGCCACCGCTAAAGCTGCCAGAACGGTGTACGTCAAAGGTGTGGTGGCCGATGCGAGCAAAGGTGGCATGAAACCTGATGAAAACTGGGTGAAGGATGACCACGCCCTGATGCTTCCAGCTCAATTCGTGAAAGAGCTCGGAAAGGAGTTAAAAGAATTTGATTTGTCCTTGGTGGGAACTGAGCCCTTGTTTGCTTCCAATGCACCCAAGAGCGCAAAAGAAAAAGAAATGTTAGCAGAATTAGCCAAGGGGAAAGAAAAAGTGATCGTGGGAGAAGATGGTGGAGTGACCGTCGGTATGTCGGCCGATTATGCTATCGCTGACAGTTGTGCCGATTGCCATAACAAGCACCCCAAAACTACCAAAAAAGATTGGAAGAAGGGTGATTTTATGGGAGCCATTGTTGTCAGACTAAAATAATTTCGTTTTAAGACCAATCGTCTTGAGAATAGGCGGGGAAGGTATCACTACCTTCCTCGCCTTTTTTTTTCCGGACGCGGGGCTTCTAATTTTTAATATTAGCTCTGGTCCTTACATTCGGTAGTAGGTGTGCCGATAACATGAAAAGGAAAAAGAAAAAGAAAAAGAAGTGAGGCTGAAGGATGAGTGGTAAAGCCAATAGGCCAACGTTTCATGCCGCATGAAAAAATTGTTTCTTGTATCCTTTCCGGTTTTCTTCACTTCATTGAGTCCCTGGAACGGAAAACTTTCAACAGACAATATGGCAATCTGAAGTATTTAATTGATTTGGGTTTTGGTCGGTATGACCACCCCCCTCAATCTTTCTCTTTTTGGGTTCGGTGCTGTTGCAGGAGAAATTGATGATGATTTTCCTCGGTATTGTAGCTCTTAAGTCAAAAGTCACTCATTAATTGCATTTCGGAAATGAATAGTTGACGGAACAGTCTGGCAATGGTGGTCCCCAGAATATGCCGAAACCTCGTGTGCACATGGACTTCACGGGGATCACGATAAGATTGGGAGCCACCAATATAGTGCTTGAAATCCGGAAGCGTGGAA
>BQIZ01000201.1 GCA_021604365.1 Nitrospirales bacterium | reverse complement strand
GGATGTCATTTTGATTGCGAATTTTGCAGTGTTTCACCATTTAATGGCAAAACCACTCGACGCCGACCCGTTCCCGAAGTCATCGAAGAGCTGAAGCGAGCCAAAGAGTGGCTGCGTTCAGACATTGTCGAACGGATGACTCACGGATCACTGTTCCATGCCTTAACGACTTCCCTGAAAATTTGGGTAGGACTGGAAGAAGGATCGATTGTTGCTTTTGTTGATGACCTGCATAACAGTCATCGAGCCTATTGCCGTGAGTTATGGCAATCCCTGAAATCTCTCAATATTAAATGGGGCTGCCAATCCACCCTCTTCCTTGGCGATGATCCTGAAATGGTCAAATTGGCCGCCGATAGTGGTTGCGTATCGGTATTTGTCGGGATGGAATCGTTGTCCGATGATTCGCTTGATGAAACCAACAAAGGATTCAATCAGGTCCGGAAATTTGAAAACCAAATTAAAATGTTTCATGACCACGGCATCATGGTGAACCCCGGGCTCGTGTTTGGATTTGACAATGATGACGAATCCGTATTCGAAACCGCAGTGGAATTTTTAATGCGAAACAAAGTCGAATTGGCCTACTTTAATGTTTTGACTCCCCTTCCCGGTACGGCCCTGTTTAAACGCTTCAAACAGGAAGACCGGCTCATTGATCAGGACTGGTCCAAATATGACGGGAAACATGTGGTCTTCAGACCCAAGCGCATGACAGCCGAACAATTACAAGAAGGGTTTTTCTGGGCCAACCACCAGTTTTATTCATGGTCCTGTATCTGGAATCGCATGGGGCATACCCGCCAACGACTGATCCCCAGGCTTGAAATGAATTGGGAATTTCGAAAATTGATATACCGCACCACACCCAAAGGCTCGCTTTCCCCTTTAGCTAAGGTCTTAAAAAGCCTGCAAGTCAAACTGCCAACCTCCGAAACCCAGCAACTCATTCCTAACGCTCTCCACCCCCAACCCTCTCCTGACTCCAAACCCCAGGAGCTTTGCCTGAAAATGAAAGCTCGTCGCCACGATGCCTTTGCCGCCCTGTTCATTGACCTGGAGGGAACCTTAGACCACCTGAACGCCAAGGAACTACTGAAACGGATTCAACAGGCTGGACGGGCAGCAAAAATGGATATCGTGGTTAACTTTGAGAACCTAAAACAAGCGACCCCAAAAGCTATTTACATATTATTGGATGGAGAAATTCTCCGGGCCACCCCCCCCCACACAAAGTTACGGTATCGAAATTTAACAAAAGCCTTTCAAGCAATTGTTTCAGAAATCGCTCTCGATCATTTTGACTTATTTGATGAGGATATCCAGCATGCATGATTTTCACTACCAAGGGGACGAATTATTTTGTGAAGAGGCCCCTATTCGACAAATTACTGAACAGGTCGGCACTCCATGTTACATTTATAGTCATCGGACCTTAATTCGTCATTTTCAGGCTTTCGATCAGGCTTTTAAGGCTATTCCGCATATCGTAGCCTTTGCCATGAAATCGAATTCGAACCTGACCGTCCTGCGACTTCTTGCTAAGGAAGGGAGTGGCGCAGACATCGTGTCGGGAGGAGAACTCTTTCGCGCATTAACAGCTGGAATGGCACCAAACAAAATCGTCTTTGCCGGGGTCGGGAAATCTAAGGAGGAAATTCGATATGCATTGCAATCGGAAATTCTTATGTTCAATGTTGAATCTCCTGGTGAACTGCAACAGATCAATGAAGTGGCCGGCTCCATGGGCGTGCGCGCCAAAGTGGCCTTGCGCATCAATCCGGATATTGATCCCCAAACCCATCCATATATTTCTACCGGGCTAAAGAAAAGTAAATTTGGGATTGGGTCAGACCGGGCTCTTGCCGAATTTGGCGCAGCAGAAAGCCTTCCTCACATTGAGGTCGTCGGTGTGCACTCACACATTGGCTCACAATTAACACAGATCACTCCATTTGTGGATGCCTTAAAAAAGGCTATTGCTTTAATTCAGACGCTCCAAGCTAAAGGCCTTCAGATTCAATACCTCAACATAGGCGGGGGACTGGGCATTACCTACTCAGACGAAACGCCTCCTCATCCAAAAGAACTGGCTGAGGCCATTTCCCCGTTGCTTCAATCCGTCTCATGCAAAATCATCATGGAGCCGGGCCGATCCATCGTAGGGAACGCTGGCATATTGGTGACCAAGGTACTGTACAACAAAGAAAGCGCGGACAAGCATTTCGTCATTGTCGATGCAGCAATGAATGATCTCCTACGACCAAGCTTATATGATGCCCACCACGATATTAAGCCGGTATTAAAGAAAGAGTCGTCCGAGGTCAACACCGTTGATGTCGTGGGACCCATTTGCGAATCAGGAGACTTTCTAGCAAAAGATCGAAAAATTCCCCAGTCTCAGCCCGGAGATCTCCTTGCCGTCATGAGTGCAGGAGCGTATGGTTTCACAATGGCTTCAAATTATAATTCCCGGCCGCGCGTTCCCGAGGTACTCGTTAAAGGGAAGGAGATCACGGTCATTCGAAAACGAGAAAGCTACGAGGACCTGGTCCGGGGTGAATCCATTTCAGATGCCTTCTCGAATTAATTTTTCGATTTCATCTTATGTTGATTCACCAAAGCGCTCTTGGTTTTTCTAGTTAAAGAACACCAAATTCACTACACCAGATATTGAGGCAATCATTATGTTCAGTGGTTCCATAGTCGCCATTGTCACCCCATTCTCGAAGGGAAAATTTGATGAAAAGGCCATGGCCGATTTCATAGAAACTCAAATTGCTTCAGGAACCCATGGCATTGTGCCTTGCGGGACAACGGGCGAATCGGCCACGTTGACTCCTGAAGAGCATGAACGGGTCGTGTCGGTCACCGTTGAAGTAGTCAACAAGCGGGTTCCTGTCATTGCCGGAACAGGCTCGAACTCAACCGATGAAGCGATTACCTTTACAAAGCACGCAAAAGCCGTCGGTGCCGATGGGGCATTGCTCATCACCCCGTATTATAATAAACCCCCACAGGAAGGACTCTATCGTCATTTTTCCGCTATCGCCAAAGCCGTGGACTTTCCCCAAATCCTCTATAATATTCCAGGGAGGACCAGCATCAATATGTTGCCGACCACAGTGAGCCGTCTGTCAGAGATCCCAAATATTATCGGTATCAAGGAAGGCAGTGGATCGCTCCAACAAGTATCCGAAATCATACAACGATCCCGCCCTGACTTCCTTGTGCTCTCCGGCGATGATCCCTTGACACTCCCCATGATGGTCCTTGGCGGAAAAGGCGTGATCACCGTCACCGCAAACGTTGCCCCGACCGCTATGGCCAACATGGTCAATGCTGCACTAAAAGGTGACTATGAAAATGCCCGACTCTTTCACTTCAAACTATCTCCCTTATTTGGGGCATTATTTTTGGAGACTAATCCTATTCCCGTGAAAGCGGCCCTAGCCATGATGGGAATCATGTCGGAAGAAGTTCGGCTGCCACTGACCCCGCTTTCCCCCGAATTTCGACCAGCACTCCAGGAAGCCTTAAAACAAGCCGGAGTGCTCTGAGGAAAAAGAACACATGACTCGAACAATCATTACCGGCGCGGCCGGCCGAATGGGCATGCGGTTAATTGCATTGACTCAAGACACCCCTGGACTCCAACTTGCCGGCGCCGTCGAAGTAAAAGGACATCCAGCTATTGGGAAAGATGCAGGCGAAGTCTCTCAAATCGGACGAATTAATATCCCGATCACCGATGACCTACAGGCCTGCCTCTCTCAAGGAGATGTGGTCGTCGACTTCACGGCTCCTTCATCTTGCCTGGTCAATCTCCAAAACATTGTCAATGCCGCCAAATCCATGGTCATTGGAACCACAGGTTTTTCTGAACAAGAATTGGCCAAACTCAAAATGCTTGCTGCCAAAATCCCCTGTGTGTTCTCCCCCAACATGAGCGTAGGCATTAATGTGCTCCTCAGCACGGTCGGGATAATCGCCAGATCCTTAGGAGAGCAATACAACATTGAAGTGATCGAAGCCCATCACAATAAAAAAAAGGACGCCCCCAGCGGAACTGCTCTGAAACTCGCTGAGGCTTTAGCGGAAGGGATGGAATGGGATTTACAAGAAGTTGGCGTCTTTGCACGTCATGGTATCACCGGCGAACGCAAAACCCGTGAAATTGGGATGCAAACCATCCGCGCAGGGGATATCGTTGGCGACCACACCATTTTATTGGGTGGACCGGGAGAACGCATTGAAATCACCCACCGAGCCCACACTCGCGATACCTTTGCCCAAGGCGCGCTCCGCGCGGCGGAATGGGTGGCCAATAAACCATCTGGTCTTTATTCCATGGCCGACGTCTTGGGCTTATCTTAAAAACCAACTTCCTTGATTTTTTAGTGGTGCGAGCAGGAAATCCGACATCTATCTCCACACCCTATCTATCCATCGTTTTCTCTCAACAAAAATGGCGTTTATCCCATCACCTTTCACGATCCCCCCCAGGTCGATTAACCAGACGCTGCTCATCCAAGCCTAAAGGGCTTACCCTAAACTGACGATACCAGGTTCTTTCATTGACAAAGCCAAAGAGCACATGGTCTTATCGAGGAGGGCTTGTAGAACGATATGAATTCTCAACGCCGCCCCCTTGAATTCCCTATAAGCTTAGGACAACCAGGGAAGACGAGTACGACATTTCACCAGACTTTTGAAACACAAGGAGACCATTTTCATGGATATGTTTGGAAAGATACCCCTTTTGGAAATTCCGATTCATGTAACCCCGGATCAGAAGAAATGGTTGGACAGAATGGTTGACGAAGGAAAAATCGCAATTCCTCCAGGTGGGACTCTTGAAAAAGGCTCGGTAATTTCCATGTTCATGAGGATGCTCATCCACAATGCCATGGAGGAACAGATGCGCCAAGAGGCTATCGACGCGGAAGACGAAGACGACGATGATGAATAGAGCGAACTTCTCTCCTCCATATTGGGGATTCATTTCTTTCCAAGCACATCCAAACCAATACACGCTGTGAAGCAGCGTAGAGCATCAACAAAGCCGATTTTCGCAATTTACCATTTTTTATTTTTCCTCATTATTTGTCACAGAAAGGTTACCAATGGCTCTTGGCCATGAATGGACGTCCTGAGAAAGCAATCGATAGGCCCCAACAGATGGTGAAAGCTCAAATCCCTTCTCTAATACTTAATAGCACTTTCCGTGCCTCCATTTGTTTTTCCCAGTGGCGATCCAGGATCAAGCTAATCTTCCCGCTTTAATTCACCCCCTCATTCCCTCATCAATCGCAATTCTTCAAACAGAAAATTTCTCAATCGTTTTGGGGAATACTCGCCTGAAATTTAAACGGATTATATTGTCATTTCTCATGCAAGTTTGGCACAGACGGATTTCACTTCCGTATAGAGATTCAATGCCTCGTGGCCCATTTCGCGTCCCCAGCCGGATTGTTTGTACCCACCAAAAGGAAGTGACGCATCAAAAACGTTATGACAGTTAATCCAAACCGTTCCGGCCCGCAATTGTGCTGCAATGCGATGCCCCTTACTCAAATCTTTAGTCCATACCGATGCCGCCAATCCATAGATATTATCATTGGCCTTGGCGATGACATCTTCCACATTTGTGAAGGGTTCAGCACAAACCACAGGGCCAAAAATTTCTTCCTGAATAACCTTCATGGTTGATTTGGTATTGACCAAGACGGTCGGTTCAACAAAATACCCTTTGTCTCCAAACCGTTTCCCACCCGCAACCGCTTGAGCTCCTTCGGCAAATCCCGACTCCAAATATCCCAGGACACGGTGTTGCTGTTCATCAGAAACCAACGGTCCCATTTGAGTGGTGAGATCTAATCCCGAGCCTATCTTAATTTGTTTGGCTTGATCGGCAACCCCTGCCACGACCTTATCAAAAATGCCTTTTTCCACATACAACCGTGAGCCTGCGGCGCAACATTGCCCATGATTAAAGAAAATCGCACTCGCGACTCCAGGTATTCCAATTTCCAGGTCAGCGTCCGGCAAGACGACACTTGGTGATTTGCCACCGAGTTCCAACGTGACTTTTTTAAGATTTCCTGTCGCGGCATTCACAATAAGTTTGCCGACTTCGGTCGATCCGGTAAACGCAATTTTATCCACATCAGGATGTGCAGCTAAGGCCGCACCTGCGGTTTCACCATAGCCGGGAACAACGTTCACGACTCCTTCGGGAAACCCTGCCTCCAGAAACAATTCTCCCAACCGCAGCGCTGACAAAGGAGTTTGTTCAGCCGGTTTCATCACAATGGTGCATCCCACGGCCAAAGCCGGGCCGAGCTTCCATGCCGCCATCAATAGAGGAAAATTCCAGGGAATGATTTGCCCGACAACTCCAACCGGCTCACGAAGGGTGTAGGCCAGAAATTGAGACCCAGGCATGTAGGGAACTGAAATGGGAATGGAATTGCCCTCAATTTTTGTTGACC
>BQIZ01000200.1 GCA_021604365.1 Nitrospirales bacterium | reverse complement strand
GATGCCTCGTTTATTTAAAATTTCTCTGAAAACACTGCAAATTTTTTGCTTTAGTCTCATTGTAAGTTTAGTCTTTTCCCAACAGGTTGATGCCAAACGAAAAAGAGGATCGGCGACTTCCCCCGTGAAAATTTCTGATGTGGTGGTTTCCCCTGATCCCTTTATCCTTGGGAAAAGTCCGTTGAAACTGACTTTGCTCGTGAAGCTGCCATCATCGTTACGGGGTGCCAATGTGCTTGAAGTGTCGGCCATGATTACCTCACCGACGCGGCGCTCCATGAGTTTTATCGCACATCGTCTATTGGTGGGCGAATTGGAGGCGAAAGGGAAGAATCTCACCATTCCAGTGGAGTTGGTCTGGGATGGGAAGGATCAATACCATCAACTCGTGGCTGATGGCTCGTACTTTTATGAACTCCAGGCTAAGTTGATGGCGGATCAGGGGAATGGCCCCCGCACGAGGATCGTCTCACGTCGGGTTCACGGGACACTCGAAGCGTTGGCCTATGTGGGTGAAGTGTTACCTCCTCTTCCCCCGGAACCGGATGTTCCCGAAGAACTTGAGATTCTTCGTCAGGGAGAGAATTCTGAAGAGAATGGCCCAAACACGGAAGAAGGCTTGAAGTCTTCCGACGATCCGGTGCTATCAGAGGAAGACACTCCCATGGATGCTGCGGGTGTTCTTCAGCCGGAAGAGGTCGGTGGTTCCGAGACCGAGGTTCAAATCGGTGAACCGGATGAGAAAGACGAGAGGACAATCCCTGACATCGAAGAGTCGCTAACATCGGAATCTTTGAACGAGCCGATGCCTGAGTTACCTACGTCTGGGAAAGAGCTTCCGCTGGCCCGTTAATGTTGATGCGGTGGGCGAGACAGCCTGCTCCAAACCCGTTATCGATATTCACCACGCCGATTCCGGATGAGCAGGCATTCAGCATCGTTAAGAGAGGGGCAAGCCCGCCAAAATTTGCCCCGTAGCCTTGGCTGGTGGGCACGGCGACAATCGGGCGATCAACCAACCCTCCCACCACACTGGGTAAGACCCCATCCATTCCGGCGACGACGACGACGACTCGTGCCTGGTGAAGGCTTTCCTGGCGATCCAAAAGCCGATGTAAGCCTGCGACCCCAACATCATAGAGTGTGTGTACCCGGCTTCCCATGACTTCGGCGGTGACTTTGGCCTCCTCGGCCACTGGGATGTCGGAGGTGCCGGCGGTGACAATAAGAATCAGCCCCTGCTTGTCACGCTTGTGATCGGAAAGAGAGACCATTCTGGCCAGTTCATGATACACCGCCTTGCGGGCCAATCGCTTGAGGCTGCGCGCATTAGCAGGCGAAACGCGTGTCGCGAGAAACGGTCCCCCGGCCTTTAATAATTTTCGAGCGATAGCGGTAATTTGTGCGGGTGTTTTCCCTTCGCACAGGATCACTTCCGGAAATCCTTGTCGAAGCGACCGGTGATGATCCACCGAGGCAAATCCGAGATCTTCAAACGGGAGGGTGCGGAGTTGCCGAATAGCCTGGGGGACAGAAACTTGTCCACCTTGAACCCGTTGCAGCAAGGCCGCTAACCGGTCGTGGTTCATGAATGAGCTCTGGGGCCAAAGGTTGCGGTGCTGGCAGAAAAAAGGCCATCCGTTTCGCCTTTGGCTAATCGGGACATCAGATCGGTCACGATATGCCGGGGATTGCGTCCTTCAAACAGCATTTGGAACACGCCGCGCACAATGGGCATATCCACATGATACCGTTCAGCCAGGGCCATAGCGGCCCGGCTGGTGGGAACCCCTTCAGCCACGGTTCTGGTGGTTGAGCGCACCGTAGTCATATTCGCCCCTTTGGCCAATTGCATGCCGACCTGGTAATTCCGGCTCAACGTCCCGGTACAGGTGAGCACCAGATCTCCTAACCCCGATAGTCCGTAAAAGGTAGAAACATCAGCGCCCATGGCTCGGCCTAAACGGATCATTTCAGCCAGTCCTCTGGTGATTAAGGCCGCTCTCGCGTTAGATCCGAGGTCCAAGCCATCGACCACCCCAGCTCCAATGGCCATGACATTTTTTAAGGCTCCGCCCAGTTGCGCACCGATCATATCTCGTCCGGCATACACGCGAAACTGTGGGGTGATAAAGGCTTGTTGCAGACAATTCACCAGATTGAAATCCCGCCCGGCCAGTAAAATGGTCGTGGGTTTCCATCGGCTCACTTCCGATGCGAAGCTGGGCCCGGAAAGAATGGTGATGAACGGATGCCAGGATGCGGGGAGATGATTTTCGACTACCTGACTCATTAATTGTAACGTGCCTTCATCAATGCCTTTGGTGGCGATGATGATGGGAAGGGGTTCCTTTAATAACAGGTTGAGTTGTTTCACCATGTTGGCCATGGCATGTGATGGTGCTGCAAGCAGGATGACATCCGTGCCCTGCACGCAATCCGGAAGACTGATCGTGGCCTGGATGGAATTGGGTAGGACTACTTCCGGGAGATACCAGGAATTTTCTCTGGTGCGCTGGATGGTCTCCGCCACCTCAGGTTCATGCGCCCATAAGCGTATGCTGAATCCTTTGGTGGCCAAGAGGTGAGCCAATGCTGTTCCCCAGGCTCCAGCGCCAATCACGGAAAGGACACGAAAGGAAGTGGGTGTCACGGTGTCTCCTGACAAAGGTGGTTCATGGATGATTGTGGAGTTGGTGCATGGGCCAAGGGGGCGAACGGATGTATAAGGAGAGAAGCGTGCACCAATCTGAGGGAACAAATGAGGGTCGATGTTGGGAACGAATCGTGATTTGTTGGGAAATTATAAAAATGACCTTGGAATTGAGTCAAATCATTTTGCGTGTGTCGCCTGGACGAATTGATGGAAATTGGGCAAGATAGAGAAGCCCAGCAATCATGAAACATGTGTCATCTTAACAGAAAACAGGTGCTGTGTGAGTGAAACAAAGCCGTGTCCTTCTTGTGGCTATGATCTTCCTCTCAAAGGACGGTTCTGTCCCAAATGCGGGAGTCGGGCGGATCGAAAACAGGTGGAGGAATCCAAGCAGGAGCCGCTTAACCTTCGTATTCTCTATATTATGGTGGGGCTACTCATCCTGGCTGTCTTATTCCCTCCTTGGCAAACGCCACCGGAGCAGACGCCGGAATTTTTAGGATTTCACTTTATCACTTCTCCACCCATGGAGGGGGCCCAACGCAGTCCCATTCTCCAAAACATTCAACTCTTCACGATTGCCGTGGCTGGGCTGTACTTTTCCTGGGCGTTTAGGGGCAAAGGCTAACCGAAAAATTTCCTCCGAATCAGGCGAGGACATACTTTTTAAGGGAGCCTCCTGAGGGCACGGGATATCGGGAATACCTGGGCTCCAGGTTTCCCCAACATCCCGTGTTATCTACCTGGGAGAATCACGATTGAACGTGGATCACAGCCGGTTACTTGGCGATTTGCAGAATTTGTTGAATAGCCTCAGACTTTTGCATCCGGAGAATCTGGTAGATTTTTGGACCATCTTCCAGGACATATTGTCGGTCTTCGGCCTGCACCTTCGCGCACGGTCCTGGTTTGCCTTGCAGAGAAAGAAAACGGGTGACAAGTTGGGGATTCCGGGAAATTCGTAATATACTCACGGCACAGGCTTCGCCATCATAGGGTGCCGACACAATGTTGGCATCATCCCATTCCTGAATGTCATAGACATGAGTGTGCACTTTGAGTTGGGGCACGTTCGAATTGACCAGAGATGCGGTCGAGTCAATACACCGTTTAAATGCTTTCATGCAGGTGATGCGAGAGGTCTGCAGGACATCGTCGGTATTGCCTTCCTTGAGCATCCAGGAACCCTGGACTTCCACCCATTGTCCCCATTCCTGATCGTGAAAGGTCTGTGGGGGAAGGAATGGGACTACACGATTCAAAACGCGATCATCCTCGGTGAGATGTTTTAGTGTGGGAAAGTCGAGGTCCCCGGTCTGAGAGAGCCCGGATTTTTCCTGATAAGCTTTCAAGGCTTGTTTGGTGGATTGGTCGAGCGTTCCTGTATAGGGTCCGACTCCATATCCAAAACGTCCGAGAAAAATCTGCACGCCGGTCATCAACGTACGAAATTCTTCTGGATTTTTCCTCAATTCATCCAATTCTTCCTGCCCCTTTTTGTCTAAGGCCATTTTTGAGGCCTCAGTTTGTGGTGGTTGACCGGGCAAGGGTGTTGAAGACTCAGATGGTGCCTGTGAAGAGGGTGGTGCTTTTTGTTCTTTATCCGAGGCGAAGCAGGAGACATGAGAAAAGAGCACTGCTCCAACACCCATGAATACATAAAGAGCCATCAATCTGAATAATTTACCGGAGTGTTGCGACATATCACATTCCCTTCTAAAGAAACTAAAAACCAAAACATCTGTGTGAATTTAATCAATACCTGTGAAGATCAGGATCATTTCAGGTGGAGTTCGTGGAGTCAAGAGCTGAAGCCTGCTCGTTCTTTTAGAGGTGAGCGGTGGTCCGCAGAAAGGTCAAACGGAGAAAATGTGGAATTTAATAAAGAGGAGAAGAACCGACAAAAAACTCGAAGGGATAGCATCTGCTCTGAAGGACGGGAGGACAGATGGATCACAGCAAAACGCCGGATGGAGGCATGCCCCATCCGGCGTCATGTCCGCACACTTGAAAAATTACCGTTTCTTCGTGGCAGCTTTTTTCTTGGCTGGAGCCTTTTTCTTGGCTGGAGCCTTTTTCTTAGCCGGAGCTTTTTTCTTGGCTGGAGCCTTTTTCTTAGCTGGAGCCTTTTTCTTAGCCGGAGCTTTTTTCTTTGTGGCCAAAACACTCACCTCCTTTCAAACATAGATGCGACGTTAGAGCCGCAGTGATAGCTCACCCTTACGATAGCAGTGAGTCTGTGAATAGGAACTCTTGAGCACGGTATTAGTGTAAGACGTCACGCGAAAATTTTATCGGCACAATCGTTCGGCAATGCTAAGCGATTTTCTGGAGCGAAATTGGAGAGGGAATTGATGTAAGCAAGATGTGTTCGATAGTTGTACATGATGTTATGGAATCTATACTACAACGTCTCAGCAATTAATTCCAGGAATTTTAAATTTTTTTTTCGTCGTGATGAAAACACCACAGAGTGTCTATCAGAAATTAGTACGGTGTGAGGAAACGAAACGTGATGAACATGGTCGAGGAAGGAATGAATGTTTTCACTGTGTGATGGTCGTCAGCTCATGGGATGGGGAATAATTGGAATCGGCAAAAAACGCAATACGTCCGATGAGTCTCCCGTCTTCTGCTTCCACATTCACTCGCCATTCACCGGGTTGGAGGCGATGTTTCATCGTATACATGCGATACCCATGTTCTCTTCCGCCGGTGATGGAAATGGGAATGCGATCCGTGGTGATGAACTCAGCTGACTCTGTGAGGGGTCGCCATTCCCAATGGTGATAGATGGTGGTGTGCAAGGTGATCGGAGCAAACACGGATGAAAAGGTATAGACGGGTGTGTCTGTTCCGACACGGTCATCGGACCGTTTCCACACGGCGTACCAGGGACCATCTTCATAGGTGAGGAAGTACTGATCCTGCTGCTTTTCGATGTGATGGTAGATGCCTCCCGATTTCAGTGAGAGGGGGATGGGAGGAATCCAATTTAAAAAATATAACGCGGTGCACATTCCCACCAGGGCAAAAGCCGGGAAGCAAATGATCAAGGAAGCTCTGGTAGGAAGATTGGGAATGCCGAGGAGGGTGAGGCGGACGGTTTTCCACACGATGGCAATGGTGATGACGGCACCGGCTAAAAAAACCCAGGCATTCATCCATCCCGTCAGGACGGGGAGGAAAAAGGTCATAAAGCTTAAGGTGACGATCGAAAAGAGGCCCACCAGCATTTTGAGACTGGAATATCGTCTGGAAAGAAACTCATTAGCGATGAGCAATCCGACAATGATCCCCAAAAAGATGGCGGAGGTGGACCATGACGCACTCTGGGAATAAAGGATGGCATAAGCACTGAACAGTCCCCCTAATAAAAATTGCAGGCCTTTGTCAAAGTGCGGACGGGCTAGATGCATCAGACTAAGGACATTCCATCCGGATTTGTCCGGTATTGAGGGAATCAGTCCCAGTTGAAACCGTCCGGTGAGGATGATGAGCGTACCGAGAAGCGTAATATAGAGGAGGATAATCAGATTATCCAACAATCGATCGATGCGTGTGAGCGTGAGGGTATCATAGGTCACCCCGGCGAAAAAAAAGACGGCTGGGAGAATGGGTTTGAGGAATGTCGAGTGCCACTGCATCATCGTCCGGGCCACTGTCGCCGTGATAGACGTCGTATACGTCGAAGGCAATTTGTCAGTCGTGAGATTCATTGTACCCCTTCCTTGAAAATCCTCGGAAGATTGATAGTCTTTCTTAAAGGGGTGGGTCGAAATGCCTCGGAGAACCATTCAAGCTTCATATGAAACAAAACAATGAAAATATATCGCTCTCCGCTCTTTCTCTAACGCTT
>BQIZ01000199.1 GCA_021604365.1 Nitrospirales bacterium | reverse complement strand
CTAAGCTAGGACACTTCGATGAGGGGAATCGGTGCTCGCTCGGCTTGTTTCCGTAGGCCACAATTAATACACCAGAAGACCAGAAGAGACATTCCCGATTCCATGTCGACTTCCCGATCAAGTAACATCGTTCCCTGGCATTTTTCACAGCGATACATAGATGAATCTCCTGTGGTTCTACCGGTCAGGCTTAAGAAGTCATCAGAATCATCATGGAAGAAACTTACAGGCGTTTGGCCAAAAATGAATGAAGACCAAAAAAATGAATGAAGCCTTGAGCACTGATTCTTCAGACGCGCTGACTCGGAGTGTGAATAAAAAACTGCATGGTACTGAATGAAGGATTTCTCAAAAAGAGGGGCAATCTACCATAGGCAAAAAGGTAAAAGCTATGGAATTCAAGGGGGCAAGTGAGAATTGGTGAGCCATGGTTTCGCTTTTGACTTATAGCGGAAATGGAGTGAAGATTTACACAGTATCTGCCGGTTGATGCGTCCTGGTTTGTCATCGGTTCCGGGCGTATTCCAATGAGAGTGTATTAGATGATGATCAAAGCCCAATGTTGACATGGGAGGAGTGAGTTTGGGTCTATTGCCAGATATTCAGCACCATGTGCCCGCAGAGCCTGAATGGGTTTCCTGGTCTGATGATCAACTGTTGAATCTCCGGATGTCCGATTTAAAGATCCGAATTTCCGGTACTGAATTGGGTCAATGCGTCCGTCAGTTATACCGCGAATTGAAAGATCAAGGGTTAGTGTTTCGTCCCCATATATGGTTGTCTGACGATTGGTATTCGCCTGATGGCACGCCGGGTCTTGCCGTGCCGTTTTATATGGGGCATCCGCGTTTAGCAAAACTGGAACTCAATCAAATGTTGGAAGTGGAGGGCGGGACCCCGGAATGGTGTATGCGCATTCTTCGACACGAAACGGGTCATGCGATTGAGAATGCCTACCGCTTGCGGCGGCGGCGGAGCCGTCAACGGATGTTCGGGCACACCTCGGTTCCGTATCCCGATTGTTATTTGCCAAAGCCCTACAGTAAAAGTTTTGTGTTGCATCTCGATATGTGGTATGCCCAGAGCCATCCGGACGAGGATTTTGCCGAAACCTTTGCGGTCTGGCTCACGCCGCACTCACATTGGCGTGAACGATATACTGGATGGCCTGCACTCAAAAAATTGGAATACATGGACGGGCTCATGAAGGAGTTAGTGGGGGTTACGCCAATTGTGACGACCAGGGAGCAGGTGGATCCGATTCACCGTCTTCACAAAACGCTCCGGGAACATTACCAGGGAAAGCGGGAACGATACGGGCTGGACTACCCAAACTTTTATGATCGGGACTTACGGCGTCTCTTTTCCGGGGATCCGGATCAATCGACAAATCTGTCCGCGGAGAATTTTATTAGGAAGTTCAGAAAAGAAGTCCGGCGGAAGGTTGCTGCATGGACGGGAGAGTATCAATATACCATTGATCAAGTTTTGCAGGATATGATGGCGCATTGCCGAGAACGGAACTTACGGTTAGCCGTTTCTGAAGAGCAGGCAAAAGTGGATTTTACCATTTTGTTGACGGTGCAAACGATGAACTATTTGCATGGTGGGCGCCATCGGGTGGTGTTATGAGAAAACTTCGTGTCATGGCCCTTATGCATCAAGATCTTGTGCCCCCCGACGATGTGGAACATGCCGATTTAGCCGAGGTCGAATGGAAAACCGAATTTGATGTGGTCTCCACCCTACGCGATCTTGGCCATGAAGTGATGGCGGTCGGCGTGAGGGACGATTTAAGCGTCATTGATAACCTGGTAACGGATTGGAAACCTCACATCGCCTTCAATCTTTTAGAAGAATTCAATGGCAATCCGGAGTTCGATCAAAATGTGGTGTCCTATTTGGAACTCCTGGGAGTTCCTTATACCGGTTGTAATCCCAAGGGGCTCGTGCTCACTCGCGATAAAGGCTGGTCAAAAAAAATTATGGCCTATCATGGCATCCGATGCCCGGAGTTTGTGGTCTATCCAATCGGGCGGGTGATCAAGTGGGCAGAAGAGTTTCCATTTCCGGTCATTGTCAAATCCATTAGTGAGGAAGCATCCCTCGGAATTTCTCAAGCGTCTATCGTCCATGACGAAGACAAATTAAAAGAACGTGTGGAGTTTGTGCATCAGAGTGTGGGCACGAGTGTCATTGTCGAGCGGTATATTGAAGGACGGGAATTATACGTGGGTGTGTTAGGTAATCGACGCTTGCAAGCCCTGCCGGTTTGGGAACTCCACCTGAAAAATCTTCCTCCTGATGCTCTGCCGATTGCGACCGCCAGAGTGAAATGGAGCACGAAATATCAAAAAAAATATGGGATTCAATCGGGCGAGGTCGAGGGGTTAAGCCTTAAGTTGGTGCGTCATATTCAACAAACGGCCAAGCGGGTCTTTCATATTTTGGGCTTAAACGGCTATGCACGAATGGATTTTCGTTTAGATCCCAATGACCATCTGTATATTCTGGAGGCTAATCCCAATGCCCAGCTGGCCTATGGTGAAGATCTCGCGGAGTCGGCTGAACGAGCCGGTATTTCCTATGAAGCGCTGATTCAACGCATTCTGAATATCGGGCTGAGCTGGAAACCCGAAAGCCAGCGGTAACGGGAATCCTAAAACAATATACCTCGAGCAAGGTCGAAGGAATGGTCGAGTGTGACTTTTTGACCATTCTCTCTTGCTCTGAGCAGTAGACCGTAGAATGATATTTTTGAGCCCCTGTGTGGCGTTTCTGCGAAAAAAGGAACCTTGTGTGAATATTGCGTGGTTACAACAATCGGACTATTTTGTTCGAGAAAAATGCATGGTCATGAACTCTTTAAGCCAGCTTGCCAAGTGGCAAGGGCCAACAAGGGAAAGTAATGTGCGTACAAATGATATTTCAAATAGAAAACATTAGGGAAGCCGGTTCCTGTCATAAGTTCTTCGTCCCACCCTCCCTGTTGATTCTGATGTGTCAGTAGCCAGTCGATTCCATGATGAACATTTTTTGAAGTCCGATCGCCAGCTGCTTCAAGTGCGAGTAAGCCCCAGGCTGTTTGTGAAGGTGTGCTTGATGCGGGAACAAATTCCTGCTTTTTATAGCTGGCACAGCTTTCCCCCCACCCGCCATCCTGATTTTGGATTGAACGCACCCAGGTGGCAGCACGCTGGATTGCGGCGTTTGCAGTCGGGGAGCCACTTGCGCGAAGGCCACGCACGGCGAGGAATGTTCCATAGGTATAATTTACGCCCCAGCGTCCATCCCAACTCCCGTTAGCTTTTTGGTGGCCCAGAAGAAATTGGACGGCACGGGCGATTGCCGGATGTTGGTGTGTGTAATCACGCCTGCAGAGCGCCTCCAACACCCGTCCCGTAATGTCCGGACAGCTTGGATCAAGCATGGCATTGTGGTCTGCGAAGGGGACCTTATTCAGTAAAGCCCAATTATTATCGACATCAAAGGCAGCCCAACCTCCGTCCGAGGACTGCATCCCTAATAACCAGTTGATGGCACGCCCTTCGGCGCGGGTCTGCCGGTCAGGATCCGAGGCCTTGGCATGTTCAAGTGCCAACAGGACCATGGCGGTATCGTCGATGTCCGGGTAGAGTTCGTTCGCAAATTGGAAGGGCCATCCTCCAGGCTGTAAATCCGGACGCTTTACGGACCAATCTCCCTTTCGGCGAACCTCTTTGCTTAATAACCAGTCAGCCGCCCGCTGCATGGCCTGCGGTTCCCCAACGCCGAGTTCTCCCAATGAAAACATCGAGATGGCGGTGTCCCATACCGGTGATAAGCTTGGCTGAAACTGCAGAGCACCTTCCTTTTCAAGAATGAGTCCTTCGAGTTGGCCAAGGGTTTCAATAAAGTCGGGATGGTCACGCTCATAGCCAAGAGCATCCATCGCCATGAGGGCATACATCATTCCCGGAAAAATCGCTCCCAACCCATCCGTGAACCGCATGTGATCCAGCATCCACTTCTCTGCTTCGCGGATCGCCTTGGCGCGAATATCCTTAAATCCCCGTTTTTCCCAGATTTTTAAAATCTTATCCACTTGATGAAACATGAGAGAAAAGGGATCTTTTTTCGGAAATCGCAGCTTCCGATTGGGCACCATTAGTTCGTCAACGGTCCAATTCCCAGGCACTCTACGTTGTGCCCCGGACGCTTGAAGAATGGAGAGGGGGACGACGATGGCCCGACTCCACGATGAAATTTCATACAGGACATTCCCAGGGATAAGGACGAGTTCAGGCGGCACACTGGGGGTGTACTTTCTTGGGAAAAGACCAAACATGCTCAGATTATTTTTTGTATAGCTGTTGGTTGCCTGAAGCCCGCCAAGGGCAAGAATACATTCACGTGCCCGCTGCATAAGTGGTTGGTCAGGATCATGGCCGCCAACCCGAAGTGCCACGTACGCACGGGTTGTGGCGTTCACTTCGGCTGGGCCCTCTGAGTAGATATTCCACCCCCCATCTGAAAGTTGGCGGTCAAGGATGGTGCGTATGGCCTCATTCACTTTGGTCTGAATTCGAGGCTCCCACACACCGTTTTTCGGCGGATAGAGCCAGAGTAAAAGCAACACGTAGTCGGATTCCAATGTTGTGTCGGCGGTTAGATCGCCATGCCAAAACCCTTGCGGATATTGTTTCGCCAATAGTGAACGCGCAGAAGCTTGCGTGGTTTGATACGCTTGTTGTTCGAGTTCCTCTACATTCGCCTTAAAAGAAGCAAGTTCCGCGAAGGCGTCTTTAGGCTGTGTGGGTATGATACTTGCGGACGGTTCTCTCATGGGTTCTCCTGGTTGTGTGTGAGATTGGATCTCCAAAACAAGCGCAGCTCGTTGCTCGCGAGTGGGTGGGGCTAATCCCATAGCCTCTCTGAACCACAATCCTTCGGCAGCAAGCCGTCCAACGAGGGAGCGGGTCGGATCAACGGTATTAGCCAGAAAAATGCTTTGCCAATTTTGGTACTGCTCTCGAATGGGTTCAAGGAGATTGGGGTTGATCGCAAGAGCGGCCATGAGAATTGAGGCAACTTCATGCCCTTGCAGGGAGCGATGGCTTATAGGGCTTTCGGCAAAATCGGTCTCGCTTGCTGTCCAGGGAAGCTCTTCATCAATGGGGCTGGAGAGAAAATCTCCAACTTGTTTGCGATCTAAATCCTGTATGAGTAAATCTATGAGCCCTATCAGTAACTGTTCTTTTCCCTCAAAATGATAGAGTAACCCACCCTTGCTAAGTCCAGCTTCCCGAGCGACATGCTCCAGTGTCAACGAACTGGCCCCGTCCCGTCCCAACAGGTCAATGGCGGTCTCAAGGATTAAATAGCGGGTTGAAGTTAGCATGGCTATGTACTGTACCGTCTAGCTGGTTTAGATTCAAATGGAAAATTTGGTAATATCCATAAAAAAGGGAAGATGACAATCATGGGATGGATTAAAGAACATGCAGCAAAACATCCACAAAATAGCAGCACACAATTGGCTCTGGCGCTCTCTTGAGGCGAATATCGTCTGTAGGTCAGTATTGAGTAGTATTGACCCAGACGAGAGGCGTGGGGCGAGAAGTTAATTGAAGGCCAGAAAACGGTCGCACCCGTCAATGATGTTTGAGAGAATCACCAAGCCGCAAAAGGTCACTTCTTTTCCATATCCGTCGGTGGAGATGTGGTGTTGTTGGCATCCATAGGCGCATACAAATAACTTCAGTCCATCCTTCGCCAACTCGGAAAATCTGCGGTCTTCTAGGTTTTTGACTCCCTCATCGATGAAATATAGATAAGTATCTACCTTATTGGCTAAGGCGGTTTTGGCGAGGTGATAGACGGTTTCCGCATTGGGATGTTCAGGAGAGGTTGAGAGCAGTAGGCCTAGCTTTTTATTTGCGAGGGTAGGATTGGCTTTAATGGTGATGGGGTCCATGGGAAAAATCTCTGAATATTATGGTATTACCGACTGTTTATAGGTGGAATGAGGTCGGGTGTCAAGGGAGAATTCAGTGGGATGTTTTGCTTGACGTCGTTTTTCCTCTATCCTTATAATTTACTGATTTTCAAGAGGTTTTTTTATCTGTGATTATTTTTGATTATGGCGAATCTTACGCATTTTAATGAATCCGGTCGGGCTCGAATGGTAGACGTAACCGACAAGCGTTCAACCGAGCGTGTAGCGGTGGCCCAGGGGAAGGTGTTTATCTTGCCGGAAACCCTTGAGAAAATTCATGAGGGTCGAATAGCGAAGGGTGATGTGCTGGCCGTCGCCCAAGTGGCCGGGGTGATGGGGGCCAAACGGACTCCCGATCTGATCCCAATGTGTCATCCACTTCTGCTGACCGGTGTGGATGTGGATTTCAAAGAGGGTTCTCAGCCTAATCCTGATGGAAGGTACGCGATTACCATTGTCGCAACGGTGAAAACCACGGGAAACACCGGAGTGGAAATGGAAGCCATGACAGCAGTGTCCGTGGCCGCTCTGACCATTTATGATATGTGTAAGGCGGTTGATAA
>BQIZ01000198.1 GCA_021604365.1 Nitrospirales bacterium | reverse complement strand
AAATTTTCAATCACAGGTTATTCTCCTTCATGTCATCGACACCAAATCCCTGGATGCGCTGAACGCTCTCGGGCTCGCCCTGCCTTCTGAGGAGAAAGCCCAGAAAAAACGATTGCACCACCAGGCCCGCCTTCTCGCACGGGGGCTCCTTGCTTTGCCTGAAGCCAAAGGGATAAAAATTTCACGCTTAATCAGCGAAGGGAAGCCCTTTATGGAAATTGCACGGATGACACGAATGGAACATGTCGACCTTGTCGTCATGGGCAGTTATGGTGGGCAAACAGGGGATATTACCAGAATCTTTTTTGGCAGCACGGCCGAAAAAGTCGTTCGCACCGTAGCTTGTCCGGTGCTATGCGTTCCCCATCCTTACCATCAAGGACAATCCGTTACGGATGTTGATGCGATTCCCGAACCGGTTAAGTCAAAAACAAAGAGAACGCGTCGCAACTTACCTTCCTGATAGGCTCACTTGTTCATTCGGCCCCGACCTGAAGCCATTGGATGGTTAAAGAACGATCGCTCTTTTTCAAAAGCACTCAATACACCGGTACCCTACCAGATCTGCACCTCGATAAAATTGAACCTCCCTGAATAAAAACGAGATGAACGAAATCCCTAAAATACTGATTACGCTTGGCGCCTTATTTTTGTTAGGGCTGCTCACCGATCTATTGGGACGCCGAACGTTTATTCCAAGAGTCACCTTGTTACTGTTTGCCGGGTTTGCCATTGGTCCGTCGGGGCTCAATATCCTGCCTGACTTTCAGGAAGAGTGGTTTCCTCTTCTCACTAACATCGCCTTGTCCATGGTGGGATTTTTGGTCGGCCACCATATGACGCTTCGATCCCTCCGAAAAAGGGGAAAACCGGTCCTCTGGATTTCCATGGGAGAAGTCGTGGGCGCTGCAGCAGCCATGTTTCTGGGCCTTATCCTGATAGGATTCCCTCCTGAAATCGCTTTACTTCTTGCAGGTATTGCTCCTGCGAGCGACCCTGTGGCCACTATCGATGTGATCCGTGAGGTCAAAGGCCGGGGAGAATTTTCTCAAACACTGGAAAGTGTTGTGGGCATCGATGATGCCTGGGGGCTCATCGTGTTCAGCTTTTTATTGGCGATAGCTCAGGCTATTTTCGGAAAGGGAGAGGGGTGGGACATCGTTCTCCTCGGCATGTGGGAAATTGGAGGAGCATTACTGCTGGGGCTCCTTCTGGGTATCCCTATGGCCTATTTAACGGGACGACTTCAACCAGGAGAACCCACTCAAGTCGAAGCATTGGGTCTCGTCCTCTTGTGCGGGGGAATGGCCGTATTGCTGAATGTGTCATTTATTTTAGCGGGAATGATGCTGGGAGCCACGGTGTCAAATTTAGCGACCCATCACAAACGTCCTTTTACAGCTATCGAAGGAATCGAATGGCCCTTCATGATCCTTTTTTTTATTTTGGCAGGAGCCTCACTTCAATTAGACTCCTTGCAAGCAACCAGCGGGCTGGGCATCGCCTATATTCTTTTGCGCCTGATCGGTCTCACGGGAGGCGCATGGGTCGGTGGCACCATCAGTGATGTCCCTCCTATCTGGAGAAAGTGGATGGGCATAGCCCTTTGGCCACAGGCTGGAGTGGCGTTAGGCATGGCACTTCTGGCCAGCCAGCATCTGCCGGAACTTAAAGAAGTGATTCTTCCGGTTGCGATAGGATCAACCATCATCTTCGAAATTATCGGACCTGTCATGACTCGAATAGCTCTCATGAAAGCCGGTGAAGGCCAGACGCACAATAAAATCCGGACCTGATTATCAGCCGAAAAATGCGCAAAGAATCCCGACAGACAGCAAACGGACTTTGCCTGGGAATATTGACTCATATGACCGCTAAGGAGTTGAATTGAAGAACATGTTGACGCATTCCTCATCCACGAGAAAAAGCACAAGACCGGATCCCTCATGGAAACACGAATGCTCGGCCAAGGCCCTGCTTCAGTGGTACCGGAAATCCAAGGAAGCCCACGCATGAACCATAAAACCAGACCTTCCAATCTCGGCGCGGTCGTCTCGGTGCGCGGCAGCGTGGTGGATATCCGGTTCGAAGACCATTTGCCGCCCATTTATTCATTGTTACGCACCAGACAGGATGGACGAATCGCCATCGAGGTATTGGCCCAACTCGACACACATCGCGTGCGCGGAATTGCACTGACACCCACACAAGGCCTCGCGCGCGGCATGGTCGTGGAAGACACCGGCGGGCCACTAATGGCTCCTGTCGG
Organism: Nitrospirales bacterium; assembly: GCA_021604365.1. GTDB lineage: Bacteria > Nitrospirota > Nitrospiria > Nitrospirales > UBA8639 > Nitrospira_E. Next base: position 4,303 of record BQIZ01000198.1, on the reverse strand, counting down.
TAAAGGCATTCTCTCCCGCATGTTCGACGTGTTCGGAAATACTATCGACCGGGAGCCGGCGCCAACAGACATGCAATATCGCACGGTCCATCGAGCCCCGCCATCCTTGGCCCGGCGCTCCACCAAGTCCGAGATTTTTGAGACAGGCATCAAAGTCATTGACGTACTGTTGCCTCTGGAGCGCGGAGGCAAGGCCGGCCTGTTTGGCGGAGCAGGCGTGGGCAAGACCGTCTTGCTCACCGAAATGATTCACAATATGATCGGGCACCACGAGGGGGTGAGCATTTTTTGCGGGATCGGCGAACGCTGTCGCGAAGGAGAAGAACTCTACCGTGAAATGAGGGAAGCTGGCGTGCTGCCAAACATGGTCATGGTGTTTGGACAGATGAACGAACCACCAGGCAGCCGGTTCCGTATAGGCCACGCAGCTCTGACGATGGCGGAATATTTCCGGGATGACGAGCATCGCGATGTCCTCCTGCTCATCGATAACATTTTTCGTTTCATCCAGGCAGGCTCTGAAGTCTCTGGGTTGATGGGGCAAATGCCATCACGTCTGGGCTATCAGCCGACTATGGGGACCGAATTGTCCCGGTTGGAGGAACGCATCGCCAACACCGATACCGGGGCCATCACGTCGATTCAAGCCGTATATGTGCCGGCAGACGATTTCACCGATCCAGCCGCCGTGCACACCTTCTCGCATCTTTCCGCCTCCATCGTGCTGTCCCGCAAACGCGCGAGTGAAGGTCTCTACCCGGCCATCGATCCCTTACAGTCGAATTCAAAAATGGCCACGCCGGGCACTATCGGCGAACGGCATTACCACATCGCGCAGGAAGTCAGGCGGACACTCGCGCAATATGCAGAACTCAAGGACATCATCGCGATGCTTGGCTTGGAACAACTGTCCCATACGGACCGAAAGGTCGTCGCCCGGGCCAGACGGCTGGAGCGGTTTCTCACTCAGCCGTTTTTTACGACGGAACAGTTCTCAGGCCTCAAAGGACAACTCGTCAGCCGCAAGGACGCTCTGGACGGGTGTGAACGCATCCTACGGGACGAGTTCAAAGATTATCCGGAGCATGCCCTATACATGATTGGAGCCATTGACCAAGCACAGGAAAAAGCAAAATCAGGTAACCCCACAGCTCAAGACGAACAGAAGTCGAACAACACAACCACGGGCGACCCGAACCCCAACGGGAAGTCCGAACGGTAGTCGGAGCCATCGTGAATACCACAAACAAAGGTCAATCATGCAATCAACGCTCATGACCCTGAAAATTCTTCTGCCGTTCAGGATCTTCGCCGAGCAGAATACGGTGACGCGTATCGTCGCAGAGACCCCTCAGGGGGCGTTTGGCATTTTGCCTCAACGGCTTGACTGCGTGGCAGCACTTGAGCCGGGAATTCTGATCTACCAAAGAAAAAGCGAAGAAGAGATGTACGTGGCACTCGATGAAGGGGTGCTGGTCAAAAGCGGCCCCAACGTTCTGATTTCCGTGCGCAACGCCATTGCCGGAACCAATCTCCGTCAGTTGCGCGAGGCTGTGGAACGTGAATTTTTGACCTTGGATGAACAGGAGCAAAGCCTCCGCTCGGTGATGGCCAAGCTTGAAAGTAGCTTTGTGCGCCGCTTCGCGGATTTTCGCCATGACTGAGGACCCGAAAGAGAAGCCTCTCAAAGAAGAGACGACCTTCGCCCGACAGGTCGGCACGAAGGCTGCGCGCAAACTCAAAGCGCAACGTCACACGACGCGGACCATCTGGTTTGGGTTGGGGATGATGGGGCTGGTCGGTTGGTCGGTGGCGATTCCGACCCTACTTGGTGCGTCGCTCGGTCTCTGGCTGGACAAACATTATCCGGGACCCCATTCATGGACGCTCACCCTGCTCTTCATCGGCTTAATCATCGGCTGTGTGAATGCCTGGCATTGGGTGACCAGGGAAGACCAGGAAATACGAGTCGAACAGGAGAATCACGATGAATGAAATCTTTATCATCTTTAGGATGATGCCTGCGCTGATAACGGGAATGTTGCTCGGAGCGATGTTTTTTGGTGGCCTATGGTGGACGATTCGGAAAGGCCTGTCATCCACACAACCGGCCTTTTGGTTCGTCGGCAGCCTGCTGGTGCGGACGAGCATGACCTTGGCCGGTTTCTACATGGTCTCGGACGGCCAATGGGAGAGGCTGCTGGTATGCCTCGTTGGATTTGCCATTGCCCGTCCGATCGTCACGCGAGTCACCAGCCTAGCCGAAAACCCAAGCAGGCCGGCACAGGAGCCCAGCCATGCGCCTTAGCCCGGACGACATCATTTTCTGGCAATACGGGTTCATCAAGCTGAATGCCACCATTGCGTTCACGTGGGGATTGATGCTCCTATTGGCTATTGGATCAACAGTCATTACACGGCACCTGTCCACCGGCCTGACACGGTCGCGTTGGCAGAATCTTCTGGAAATCATCGTCACGGCCATAGAGAACCAAATTGAAGAGGTGGGCCTGAGTCAGCCACGGAAGTACCTCAGCTTTCTGGGAACAATCTTTCTATTCGTCGCCATTGCCAGCCTCTGCACGATCATTCCCGGGTACGAACCTCCGACAGGGTCCCTCTCGACCACAGTGGCTCTTGCATTGTGTGTCTTTGTGGCCGTCCCCCTTTTCGGTATTGAAGAGCAGGGAGTTGGCGGATATCTCGAGTCCTACCTGAAACCGACCGTCATCATGCTGCCATTTAACATTATCAGCGAATTCTCCCGCACGCTGGCCCTGGCCGTTCGCCTCTTCGGCAACATGATGAGCGGAGCCATGATCGTCGCCATTCTCCTGACCATCACGCCCTTCATCTTCCCGATTGTCATGAGCCTGCTCGGTCTGCTCACCGGGATGGTCCAAGCCTATATATTCAGTATCCTGGCCACGGTCTACATTGCGGCCGCCACACAAACGCGTCGACGTGAACCTCAACCCGAATCTGGAGGGAAAGAGTGACCCACACGCCACAACAACCAAAGGAGACACTATGGACAGCATGACTCTTATCGCGATGGCATCCATTGTCACAGCCGGCCTCACTACCGGTGTCGGCTGCATTGGACCCGCACTAGGGGAAGGAAGGGCGATATCAACAGCCCTGTCTTCTCTGGCCCAACAACCCGATGCGGCAAACACGATTACCAGAACGCTCTTTGTGGGCCTGGCAATGATCGAATCCACTGCCATTTACTGCTTCGTGGTCTCGATGATTCTGATCTTCGCCAATCCGTTCTGGAACCACGTGCTCTCCCAGGCCACAGGAAAGTGAAACCATGCTAATCGACTGGTTCACGGTTGTCGCACAGGCACTCAACTTCCTTCTACTCGTATGGTTGTTAAAGCGATTCCTGTACAAACCTATCCTCAATGCTCTTGACGCAAGGGAGAAACGGATCGCAGATGAACTCGCAGACGCCGATGCGAAAAAAGCCGATGCCCAACATGAACGCGACGAGTTCCAGCGTAAAAACGAGGAGATTATGCAGCAGCGGACGGCATTGCTGACAAAGGCAGAGGAAGATGCCACAGTCGAGCGTCAGCGGCTCCTCAACGAAGCGCGGAAGGAGTCGGACGACTTGCGCACCAAGTGGCAAGAGGCCTTGAGAAGCGAACACCAGAGCTTGACGGAAGAACTCAGCCGTCGAGCCATGGAGGAAGTCTTTGCCATCGCGCGAAAGGCATTAACGGACCTCGCCACGACGAGTCTGGAGGAACAGATGACCGACGCCTTCATCCGCCGATTGCATGAACTGGAAAGTGTGGAGAGGGGGGAGTTAGAGTCGGCATTCAAAGCCGCGTCCACTCCAGCAATCGTACGCAGCACCTTCCCGCTGCCTGCGCCTCAGAAGCAGGCAATTGAAGGTGTGGTCAAAGACGTATTCGCCATTCACACCCAAGTCCAATTCGAGACAACCCCGGGCCTGGTCAGCGGCATCGAACTCACGGCAAATGGACACAAGATTGCCTGGAGCATCGGACATTATCTCGGGTCGCTTCACAAACACGTCGACGACCTTCTGAATGTGCGTCCAAAAGCGGAAACCAAAGCCGTAGCAAATCCCGAACAACAGGCCAATGGATAACTCATTCGATAACCTGCACCGTCTTTTCGACAACACGTTCACTGGCATGAGCCACGCATGCGAAAGCTTCACACCCGACATGGTGGCCCACGAGATAGGAAGGATTACAAACGTCTCCACCGGCATCGCCAGGGTTTCAGGCCTTCCGGGGGTGGGATTTGAGGAGGTGTTGAAGTT
>BQIZ01000197.1 GCA_021604365.1 Nitrospirales bacterium | reverse complement strand
CTCACTCATGCCACGCATGATTGGGTCTTCAGTCTGGATACGGATGAACGCGTGACGCCAACGGTGCAAGAAGAAATCGAACGGTTGCTTCTGGAGGGGCCTTCCGCACAGGCCTATAAAATTCCAAGAAGAAATCTTTTCCTTGGGCGGTGGATCAAACATTGTGGATGGTACCCTGATTACCGGCAACCCCAGTTTTTTCATAAGGGACATATGCAGTATCGAGAGGAGTTAGTTCATGAAGGATTTGAGCTGAAGGGAAAACTTGGATATCTTCAGGCCAGTCTGGAGCAGATTCCCTTTCGGGATATCGATCACTACTTTCGAAAAATGGATCGGTATTCCAGCTTGCGGGCCGAGGACATGCATCGTGAAGGCCGGACCTTCCGCCCTCATCAGTTGGTGCTTCGTCCCCTCTTTACCTTTTTGAAAATGTATGTGTTTCGGGGGGGGATGTTGGACCGAAAACCTGGGCTGATTTTATCGATATTGTATGCCTATTACACTTTTGTGAAATACGCTAAGTTGTGGGAAATGCAAAAAAGTTGACCCTATGGACCTCTTCTGCGATCCCGTTGATCCTCCAATGACTATGCCGAAGGTAAGCCCAACTCTCTCTTCTCATCAAAGACCCATGCGCATTCTTCACACGGAATCTTCTTCAGGCATGGGAGGGCAGGAATATCGGGTGTTGGAGGAAGCGAAAGGCATGGAGAAGCGTGGCCATACGGTGTTCGTGGCTGCCCCGCATGGGAGTCGGTTGGCCGCCCTGGTCGAACAACGAGGGTTACAGGTCAAGACGACCACGTCCGGTAAGCGGGGGTGGATCACGTTGGTTCCCTCATATTTGCGAATCTTGAAACATTGTGAAATTGATGTGGTGAATACGCACGGGTCTCTTGATAGTTGGACGGCGGCAATTGCCGGACGGATCTCATCCCGCCGCCCCATCATTGTCCGGACCCGCCATAAATGCACGCCAGTCTCACGGACGTGGCGGCATCGGCTCCTTTATGGGAAATTGCCGCATGTCGTTACCACCACCGGTGAGGCAGTCAGGCAGGGATTCATGACACGGACCCGCCTGAGCCCTTCCCGGGTCATTTCGATTCCCACGGGAGTTGATTTAGAGCGGTTTCATCCCCAATCACCCGATGCGTCATTACGAAAGAGTTTGGGGCTTGGAATTCAAGGTCCTCTGGTGGGAGCGGTCACCTTTCTTCGTCCCGAAAAAGGCATGATGGTCTTGATCGAAGCGGTCGGATGGCTCAAGAAACGTTTTTCCACCGTCGAGTGCGTCATCATCGGAGATGGCGGAGAACGACCGGCACTGTTGGATCGCATTCAAGAGCTTGGCTTGGAGCAATCTGTCCACCTCGTGGGGTTTCGGCAAGATGTTCCGGCTCTGCTGGCGATACTTGATGTCGTGGTCATTCCTTCCTTTGAAGAAGGTATTCCTCAATCTCTCACCCAAGCCTTAGCCATGGAACGTCCGGTGGTCGCTTCTGCGGTGGGAGGAGTGCCCGAGGTAGTGCAGGATGGTCTGAGCGGCCTGTTGGTCCCTCCAAAAGACCCCGAGATCTTAGCCGAAAAAATTGCCTGTCTTCTTCATGATCCCTTTGCCGCGTCCCGAATGGGGAAGGCCGGGCGACAGGTCATTCAAGAACGATATTCCATGGAACACATGCTGACGCAGACGGAGATGGTGTATCGGCGATTGATGCAATCACAATCCTCCGTTGCCGTAAAGAGTTGCTGAACGGGTGTCGAGGGCCTTAGCGAAATGGCCGGGTTGAGCTGCAAAGGATTCTAGAAAATGGTTTGTCTGACAGGGGATGTACATCAACGCTCGTATCGGGGAACCGATACGCCATTTTCTTCTCAAACAGAAGTCGCGTTAGCCGAGAAATATTGTGATATTGCGGGGAAATACGGCGTGAAAGCCACGCTGTTTTTTACTGGGAGAGCCTGTCAGGAAGAACCGGACCGGGTGAAAATCCTATCGGGTCTGCCGCATTGTGAAATTGGTGGCCATACCTTCGCGGCCTTTCGAGATCCGTTATCTCGAATATTCAAGAAAGTGTATGGCACGCCATGGGGAACCACGGCGCATCAACTTCGTGATATTCAGAAAACCATTGCGAGCATTCATCAGGTGACGGGTCAACGAATACAGACCTGGCGAAACCATAGTTATATACGGACAGCCGAGACCGATCAGTTGTTAGAATCCTGTGGAATTCATGTGGTGTCCGATGAGGTATCTGATTCGAAAATATCTGCCGAATTGGTGCGTCCCGGCTATCGTTCGGTTCCGATGAATGTTCTGCCTGATCACGAACATGTCTTACATGGAAAATATCAACATGGAAAAACCAAGCCGGACCGTCTGACCCACCGCGTACCTATCACGGAATGGGCCGAACGCGTGAAGACGAGTATACGGAGTATATGTGAGCAAGGAGGGACGGCCACGGTCCTTGCCCATCCGATGTGCATGGAGGTTGCCGATGGGATGGTAGTGTTTGAGGAGCTTTGTCAATATTTCCAGCAGTATGGGACGGTGTGGGTATCAGAAGTCCAGTGAAGTGTTTGCGGAAGTGAAAGAACCATGCCGATTGGCGAAGGAATGACTCATATTATGAAGAACCAGAATAGTCCTGCCCAAGAGAGTGCCACGTCGGTCAAGCGGGAGACGGTCTCTTGTGCCGTCGTGGCATTCAATGAAGAGAAAAATCTTCAGCCTTGCTTGGAGAGTGCAAAATGGATGGATGAAATTGTCGTCGTGGATTCCTTCAGTACGGATCGCACCATGGATATTGCCAGAACATTTACGGACAAGATTTTCCAACGCCCCTGGCAAGGGTTTGGGGATCAGAAAAATTATGCGATGGATCAGGCGTCCACCGATTGGGTCTTTATCTTAGATTCCGACGAACGAATTCCCTCTGCACTTCAGGCTGAGATAGAAGCCGTGCTGTCCTCCGGTTCGAAGGATGGACCCGTGGCGTATTATGTTCCACGTCATAATTATTATTTTGGGTCTCTGGTATTAAACGCAGGATGTTACCCCGATTATCAATTACGGCTGTTTCGCCGTGGGATCGGCCATTTGGATGACGCAGAGCCGCACAATAAATTTCTATTTTCGGGAGAATCCGCCTGTCTCTCGTGTCCATTGGTGCACCTGACCAGGCCCACGCTTCACAATTATTTCGAAAAATTTCCGAACTTCACGACATTGGCCGCTCAAGACCGGGCCAGAACCAAGCGCCATGTGCGTGGCACTGATCTTCTTTTTCGTCCGATCTTTACGTTTTCGAAATATTATTTTGTTCGGAAAGCGTATCGTGATGGCATGGCGGGATTTTTGGTGAGCGCCTTGTCCAGTATGTATACCTTTGTGAAATATGCCAAGCTTTGGCACATGAGACAGCTCGAAGCACAGGGATGTTCTCAGGAAACGAAGTAGCGAGCCGTGATGCCTCGACCAGGAAATCAGTTCAGGGCGAGAAGGCTTTGTCCGATGAGTCGAAACGGTTCCGACGCCTGATGCGGGTCGGGTTTGATGCCGGGCCCATGCGTGCCTCCTATAGCGGGATTGGACAGTATGTCCGATGTCTCTTCCCTGCCATGTTTACCTGTGCTCAAGATATTGATTGGGTGGCCTATGTCTCATTGAGGGGTTCTTCCCAAACCTTCCCGCTTCATTTCCCTTCGCATGTCTCCGTGAAATGCTCCCAGTCATCGTGGGGATTTGGCCGAAGGGAGAAAGATCGGACTCCGCTCGATATCTTTCATGGGACCAACTTCAAGGCTCCCGATTATGGCCAACCTCATACCATACTCACGATTCATGATGCCTGGTTGCCACGTCATCCAGAGTACTCCAAAAAACTTTTCGGGCAGGCTTTTTCCTCCTGGAAACTGGGTTTTCGTGCCAGGCATGTCTCTCGAGTGGTTGCGGTCTCACATTTTACTTCCAGGGAACTTCAAGAGATGTTTCATCTTTCGCCTGACCGTATCGCGGTGATTAATCACGGGCCTTCTCCCGGCATGTTTCCTGAACGGGATCATCAGAAGTTCCAGGATGTCCAGGCACGACTACACATACCTTCCCGTCCGTTTGTGCTATTTGTGGGTGGGGCTGAACCTCGGAAAAATCATACCGTCGTGTTTGACGCGTTTGCCCGATCTCCGCGGCTTGCCACATCGTTGTCTCTGGTCGTCATCGGAGAGGTCCAATCACGTGGCGCCAGCCTGACGGAGACGGCGAGAGAGTTGGGGATCACGGATTCGGTCTGTTGCCCAGGATATGTGTCCAGCGAAGATTTACGGATACTGTATTCCCATGCCGAAGGCTTTGTGTTTCCGTCCTTATACGAAGGGTTCGGCATTCCACTTCTTGATGCCATGGCTTGTGGTGCCCCGATTATTACCGGAACGGGGAGTGCTCTGCCGGAAGTCGCCGGGGATGCCGCTCTTTATGTCGACCCTCACGATCCGGAACAATTGGGAATGGAAATAGAGCGGCTGGTGAGTGATCGTGAATTACAAACGCAATTACGCAACAAGGGGGTTGAGCGGGTTAAGCAATTTACCTGGGAGCGGGCGGCACAGGACACGCTGAATCTCTATAGGGATGTGCTTGGCTAACAAAAGGTGCTTTATGAAATACGCGTTAGATTGGATACGCTCCTGGCCGGCTTGGATGTTATTGATATCGGTAGGGGTAACGGTAGGGCTCCCTCGCGTTCCCTATTATCAGGAGGGTCTTCCGTATATCTATGACCTCGGGGGGATGGCCTTGGTGACTTGGTATATTGGGCTTGGGTTTCTCATTCTTGGACTCTATTTTATCGTCATGGGATGTGTAAGTGCAGGGTGGTTCCTGAGCAGAAGGCTCCATGCGGTACTCTTTGGAGGCGTGGCGCTGATTCTTGGTGGAAGCTGTCATTGGCTTTATCTGATTTTGTTAGAGATGTCAGTCAGAGTGACATGAGCCAGGGATTTCCTCAAATGCCGTCGGACAAGCCCTCACTCCTGCGGGATACACGTCAAGGACAGGCTCGGCTGTGTTGGAAGAATCTTATGGAGGCGCTCTTTTTTTGTGTGACGATGACGCTCCTGGCAAAATGGTCTACCAATTTGCCGGCGTGGGGGGATGTCATTGCCTCAGAAAATGGGCCGATTGAGATGATGAGTGCGGGCGTATGGTTTGTCGCCATGGTGTGGTGTCTTACTGCGAGCCTCAGTCATCCTCCCCATCGCATTGAGTGGTTGGGGCTCACGGCTCTCTGTCTTCTTTTTGGGCTGAGGGAGTTGGATGCGCATGTCTGGGCGACCGGATGGAATTTAGATAAGTCTGCGAATTATTGGAACCCTCGTTTTCCACTGTGGGAACGACTGTTGGTGATTGGGGGTATGATTATTCCCGTCATGGTTATTGGAATAGTCCTCTGTTTTCGAATCTGGGCACGACTGACTGTAGACTGGAATAGTCGTGCTCCCTGGATTGGGCAATTGACGGTGGGAGGGATTCTCCTGGTTTTCTGTGTGGTGTTGGATAAAGTGCATGGCTATTATCTTCCTTTCCTTGGGTTGGAAGAGGCACAGCTATTCTTCATGGGGCTGGAAGAATTTGGAGAATATGTACTGGGAATTTATACCGTGTCGGTCTTATGGCCTTACTGGCAAGCAACCCTTCCGTTCCATCAGACGGATTCATGAAATGAAGCCCGCTCGGAGTGTAACCCGAACTGTTCCCCTGTAGAATTACCTTTTCAGGAAAATCTCGAAGTCACGATTCACATGAAACGTATTCTTCTTATTAAGCTTCGGTATATCGGGGATGTCGTGTTATCCACCCCTCTTCTCCCCATTCTGCGCAAGCGATTTCCCAAGGCCTCACTCACCTTTCTGGTGAATCCAGGAACGGAGAGTGTGTTGTTTGGGAATCCTTATCTGGAGAGAATCATGGCGTTGCCTCGTGAGGGATGGGGCAAACAATTGGCGTGTTACCAAGCGCTGCGTCAGGCTCGTTTCGATGGGGTCGTGGATTTAACAGACGGGGATCGCTCTGCCTTTCTGACCTATTGGAGTGGTGCCGGTGTCAGGCTGGGGTTTAATCGGGAGAATCGATGGCGTGGAAAACTGTATACGCATGTGCTGCCATCAGCTTATGGCTCCATGCACATGGTGGACTATCACGCCCAGGCCTTGCCCGCCTTAGGGATCAGTGATCCCGTCGGCAATCCGGAATTGTATTTGCGACCCGACGACCATGATCAAGGCGATCACCTGATGACCTCGCTCCAGATCGGGCAGGCGTTATTGGTGCTTCTTCATCCTCCAGCGCGATATGCCAAAAAAGCCTGGCCTCTTGAGCGATTTGCCGCCTTGGTCGATTGGCTGGCCGATCAGGGCGCGGTCGTGGCCTTGATCGGGCACCAATCAGAAATGCTGATAGGACAACACATTGTCAATCTGACTAGGTCCAAACCGCATAATGTGATGGGGCAAACCGGTTTGCGTCAACTGGCGGCAGTGATGAAGCGAAGCGCCTTATTTATCGG
>BQIZ01000196.1 GCA_021604365.1 Nitrospirales bacterium | reverse complement strand
TTGTTCCGGCCACGGTGTTCCGGTTTGTATCAAGGTTCAGATCGTAGGTTCCTTCGAGGAGCAATTTTTGCTGTAATCCCAATTTGATATTCAAGATCAGTGAATCGAATATCGCGGGTCTTTCGGCCAACCTGACCAGATTGTGTTCCTGGGTTTGCATGACGGGTTCCTGTACCGTAAGCATGATGACGGAGTTAGGCGTGAGGAGGTCCTGAAATACATAATTTTCACTCTCAGAAAGATTCCGGGGACTGCTCATGCTGACGATAGGCCAAACCAGTTCTGTGAGAGTGAGGTCTGTTAGAAAAGGAAGTCGGGACAAGGCTTGAAATAGCATAATCCAACGTATGCCTGTTTCATGTTCCCACGATTTGCTCAATTCTGAACCTATCAAAGCCATGTATTTCTGTAATTTTTCAGGTGAATAATTGGACAGAGAACGCCTTGGCTACCTGGTCAATTGAGATCGCCTCTTTTCTATGCAACGCCGAGAGTGAGTGGAATGATTAATTTTTCTCAGAAGACCTGAGCAAAGAATGCTCGATGGGAGGACGGAGGAAGGACGAATTTTGGTGCCGTGATTGGGATGGATATGGGTTGCCATTCAGGGGTTGTGGACTTCCGGTGAGAATGCGTATCATCCTAGGCGCGATGGATTTTCGTCTAATTAATATTCATGTCATTTTAGGGTAAGGATGGTTATGAAACATGAGGAGCTGAGTCCGTCTATGAAGCTTTTTCTGCCAAATCTATTGTCTGGTCAAAGGGTTGTGGACAGACAAACGACTCCTGCTGGTCGAGCGAGTGTCTTCGTGTTGGCCGTGAGTTGCCTTGTGATGACGGCATCCGTGGGATATCCCGAAGAGCAACCTCATGAGCTTCCTAAGCCATTTCATAAAACGACTCCCCCTCTTTTTCAGGAATGGAAATTTGATCAATCGGCTGTAAGTGACTCACCCGATGGCTTTACGAAGGCGGTCGGCGGATTTTCAGGAAAAGGGGAATGGTCAGTCAAAGAAGATCCCTCTGCCCCCAGTCGTCCCCATCTGGTGGAACAGCGTTTACAGTGTAGTGAGGGTTGGTGCTATCAGTTACTGATTGCAGAAGACGCTGTGGCCGAATATGTGGATCTCTCAGTCAGGATGAAGCTCAATTTGGGAACTCCGACTGGGAAAGCTGGATTGGCCTATGGGGTTCAAGATGATAAGAACTTCTATGCGGCGGTTGTTGAACCTAAAACTAACGAGGTTGTGGTCTATGTGGTTAAGAATGGGGAACCAATCGAATTAGGCAGGGAGTCCCTGATTCCTCGATCTGCTGAATGGCATTTTCTCCGAATTCAACGGAATACGATTATCAGCAAGGAGATTACCGAAATCTCTTTTGATAACCATTTGGTGATGAGCGTGGCTGATCAATCATTCAAAAAGGGTCAGCTGGGATTAGTGGCAATTGGGGACGGGAGCTTTTCGTTTGATAATCTTCGGGCGATGGAACTCCAGTCGAATCGCCCGCTTTCCAGGCCCTCAGCCTATTGAGCGGCACCATATTAGCGGACATCAGGCTCGAGTCGGCTTAAGACGAGGGTCAACAAGTCTTCAGGAGTGGAGGCTTCAAGGAATAACTCCCTGTTTGCCTGGATGAGAAACCCTTCTCGGACTTGATGGTCAAAAAATCTCAAGAGACCATCAAAGAAACCAAAGCAATTCAGCAGTCCACAGGGTTTGTGGTGAAGTTGTAATTGTGCCCAGGTCACCATTTCGCAACATTCTTCCAATGTTCCAAATCCACCGGGTAACGTGATGAATCCGGCTGACAGATCTGCCATAAGGGTTTTTCGTTCATGCATGGTGTTCACGATATGCGTAGCTGTGAGCTTCTGATGTAGGAGCTCCTTCTCCGCCAGATGCTTGGGAATGACTCCAATGACAGTGCCACCTTCCTGTAGGACGGTTGATGCCAGCACGCCCATCAGTCCGATATTCCCCCCGCCGTAGACCAATCCCATCCCCTGTTGGACAAGCGCATGCCCCAAACGCTGAGCCATGTTGGTAAATCCTGGTTGGTGGCCGAGGCTGGAGCCGCAGAAGACGCAAATATATCGCATGGGACGGGGTAATTATATTCCGGTAATCGTAATCAGTCTGGTGGTTAGGAGAAAAAGAGACGGTTCATGCGGATTCAGGAGAAGCCGAGGATTCTCCAAAGTAACAGTGCTTTTTCATTCGTTTGATAGGGGGAGACTGGTCAATGAGTATGGATTAATTCGAGAGCCATTTAAGTGAATACCCCAATGGAGGTGAGGGCCCGTGGCTCTTCCGCTTGATCCGACTTTGCCTAATGCTTCCCCTTTTTGAATTGTTTGACCCGAGGTGACGTCAATCTCTGAGAGGTGAAAGTACATGGAAAACAAGCCTACCCCATGATCCAAGACCACACCCTTTCCGGAGAAAAAGTGATCGACTGTTTTCACGACGACACCTTTGTTAATGGCTTGGACCGGAGTGCCTTTTGGTGCTGCGATATCTTCTCCCGAATGAGGATTTCGGGACTGACCATTAATGACTCGACGACTGCCAAACACTCCGGTGACTTTCCCATTCACAGGCTCAAGAAAAGGTCCATCCCATAAAGGACGTGCCCCAATATGGTGAAAGGTCTCTGTTAATTCTTTCTTTTCTTTTAGGACGCGCTTTAATGTTTTAGCGTCAAGATCCACGGTATTTTTCGGCAGGGTCAGGTGTTGGACTGTATAGTCTTCTCTGATGATGAGGACGGAGTAGCTGAGATGGTCTGTTCCGGTGTCGGAATGGACCGTGATACTTAATTCCTGTATCCCCGGTGGATCTTCCATATCGATTCCCACGATGCCCGCAAAGTTGGTATCCCCATGGGGGAAGAAGGGAATCTTCCGTTTGAGAAATAGACCATTCACTTTGGCCTTAGGTTGGGATATTGGAACGTTGATCCAGAGGACTTCGCCTTGTTTTCCGCTGACATGTCCATTGGCACCCGGTCGGCTTCGTTCCGCACTCGGAACGATCTGAATAGGAAAAATGCTGGCGAGCAGCAGACAGACGACAAACAGGATCTTCCAGGAGACCGAAGGAATGGGTGGGGGCGACGTGGTCATCAGGGGTAAAGACGATTATGAGGGACTTGGCTGAGCAATTCTTCTACACGCCGATTAAAAGGACAAAAAGGATCCATGCAGAGAATAGTTTCTTCCCAGTACCCGTTCAGTTTGAGATAAGTCCAATCCACAGTATAAGACCGATTTTTAGCACGGGCAAATCTGATGAAATCTCCTCGCACTTTTGCGCGTGTGGTTTGAGGAGGAATCGTTTTTGCCTGTTCAATCGCGTCCTCATCGATCATTTTTCGAATATGATTACGTTCGGCTAAAAGATGAAACAGACTTCGTTGCCGGTTAATGTCATGATATTGCAAATCCATCATGCCTAATCGGGGGTCGTCCCATCCACAAGACTTTTTGGCCATGTAATTTTCGAGAAGCCATTGTTTGGTGATCCAGTCGATTTCGCGGACGAGTGACATGGGGGAGGTATTCAGGGTCTTCAACACTCGACCCCATTCAAAATGCACCTCTGCCATGATTTTGTTGGGAGGTTGCAAGGCTAAATATTCACCCGCCCGTTCCCAGAAGGTTTGTTGAATCTCCAATGCAGTCAGGCTGCTCCCATCCTCAAGCTTCACTGTTTTTTTTAGAGTGGGATCCCGAGAGATATCTCGAATCGCTTTAACAGGTTCTTCTAACTCTATATGAGGAATGGTGAAACCGTCTTCGATCATGGAGAGGACGATCATGGCCGTCCCCACCTTTAAGTAGGTGGAGAACTCAGACATATTGGAATCGCCGAGGATGATATGCAGTCGACGGTATTTTTCGGCATCAGCATGAGGTTCGTCGCGGGTATTGATAATGCTTCGGGAAGACGTCGTAGAGGAAGAAGTTTTTTCATGGATATGTTGCGCGCGTTGGGAGATGAAATATTGAGACTTCCCGGAGACTTTCAAGATTTTTCCGGCCCCGGAAAAAATTTGACGAGTGACGAAAAAGGGGATGAGTTGTTCGCTGACTTTCCAGAAATCCACATCCCGGCGCATGAGGAAATTTTCATGGCACCCATAGGTGTTGCCGAGGGAATCCGTATTGTTTTTGAAGATAAAGATCTCGCCGGATAGTCCTTCTTCGCGCAAGCGCTCTTCTGCAATGGGCAGACAACTTTCCAGGATCCGCTCACCGGCTTTGTCGTGGATGATCAGATCAAGCAGATCGTCGCATTCGGGAGTGGAGTATTCTGGATGGCAGCCGGTGTCCTGGTAAAATCTCGCCCCATTCGTCAGGAAGGCATTGGACGGCCAGCTATTGGGGATGAGTCCTTCAAAAATGTACCCGAGGATTTTTTCAATGGGAAGGTAAACCCGACCATTCGGGGAAAATGTCAGACCATATTCACTCTCAAGGCCAACAATGCGTTTCATCATATCCGGCCCGTCCCTCTCCGAAGACTTTCTAAGGACATATTGTGCCCTGTCCTCCACCGGCCTCCTTCTCGTTTAAAGGACCTACCCGCCAATCTATAGAAATCCTCCTCGAGTCCTTCGGTCTTGCTGAATAGGCCTTCTCAAGAGATTCGATCTTTCACTTTCCGTGTTTTGGAAATGAATCATGTTTGAAAACATGGGGATGACTACACTCAATCCCATACTCAGAATACACCCAGATCCATCAATGATCAACTGAATGAGGGGGAGCAAAACAGGCGGCGTTACGACAGAATTTGAGAGGCTTCGATGATCGGGACCCGGCGAAACCTTCTACCTATTCGGGTGCGGTCCAGGAGAGCGACTTCCAAGCCTTCTAAATTTGCTCGAGAGTCAGCGCCCTGTTCAAAGGCATGTTGGCAGAGCGTTAAGGCTTCTTTTAGGGAGGGGCAGGTTTCCGGAATTTCCTTTCTAAGGAGGGTCAAGATTGTTTCGGATCGTCCCCCAATGGCGGTGAATCTTCGTTCATCCACAATACTCCCATCGAAGGAGATGCGGTATAACTCATTGCGCTCGGATGTCTCGCCGACTTGGGCCAAGAGGAGTTCCACTTCGTACGGTTTCATTTCCTGGCTAAAGAGCGTGCCGAGAATTTGTGAATAGCCATTTGCCAGGGATCGTGCCGTCACATCTTCGCGACTGTACATCATGCCTTTGACGTCCGCATGTTGAATGCCGGCTTTCCTGAGATTCTCAAATTCGCTGTATCTCCCCGCGCCGGAAAATGCGATGCTGTCATAGATCTCAGAAATTTTAAACAGAGAGGCACTGGGGTTTTCGGCGACAAACAGCACTCCATCCGAATATTCCATGGCGATGATCGATCGACCTTTGGCAATACCTTTCTTGGCATACTCCGCCCGGTCCTGCATCATTTGTTCGGGTGAAACGTAATAGGGCAGGGCCACTGTTTAAGTCTCCTGTTTTTGGTTCACTATTGCTTCACACAATGCCGCCAATTGGGTGTCTTCCACATCCCGAACTCCCTGGGGGTCAACTAATTTAACGGTCGGGAAAATTCGTCGGACCAGATCAGGTCCCCCGGTTCCGACATCCTCATCTGCGGCATTGATTAAGGCACGAAGGGCCACTTTGACCGCGTCGTCTTCTGGTAAGTTTTTCCGAAAATATTCTTTTAAAGTGGATCGAGCATCTTTTCCGCCTGAGCCGACTGCGTGAAAATCCGTGTCTTCGTAGCGTCCTCCCGTAATGTCATATTTGAAGAGCCGGCCAATCTCTCGTTTGTGGTCATAGCCGACAAATAGGGGAATGACCACGAGCCCATGCAGGACCATAGGGAAATTTGCCTTAACCATATGCCCAAGCCTGTTGGCTTTTCCTTCGCAAGTTAAGGGTTGTCCGTCAAGTTTCTCGTAATGTTCCAGTTCGATTCGGAACAGTTTGGCCATTTCCACGCAGGGCCCTGCAGCCCCTGCAATCGCCATGGCGGAATAGCCATCGGTTTGAAAGACCTTTTCCATTCGATTCGCGGCGATTTGAAATCCTTCGGTTGCACGACGGTCTCCGGCGATGAGGACGCCGTTATCATAGGTGAAGGCGAGAACCGTTGTGCCGTGTGGCCAGGGAAACTGATTGGAGGACATCAAGGATGGGTCTGCTTGGCCTTGTTGGGAGAGTGAGGTTTTCCATCGCTCCATGGGGAGTAATTCGGGTCGTTGTGAGGTGAGGTATTGGTAAAAACTGGAACACGGATCCGCTGAAAAGTTTGGAAAGGGGATGTCTTTAAAATTCATGTGACCTCAATGGTACCTTGCCGAATGGGTTCCTGTTCATTTAGGACTTCCCGAGTCGGGATAATAACTGATCCACGGAGGTAATGTCCCTAAACAATTCTTGCGTGAGCTGTTGGGTGCCTCGATAAGGATCCATCAGTGGAATACGCTTAATAGTGGAATTTCCCGAATGAAGGAGGACGGACGTCCAACTCATGCCGTACACCTGTTTTGGCAGGTGTTTTAAGCATTGACCTCGAAAATAAGCCCGAGTGAAAGCCGGTGCAGTCTGGCGAGCCCG
>BQIZ01000195.1 GCA_021604365.1 Nitrospirales bacterium | reverse complement strand
CCTTTTTCTTGAGCTGCCAGCTTCAAGGTATCAAACACCGAAGCAACCACATGGTGAAGCTTACAAGGAGCAAAGCGTGGGGGACTCGTCAAACCCTTCACGCAATCCGCAATTTCTTTGACGCGCTCTTGAATCCGTTTGGCGTTATTTCCCACCATCTCAATGACTTCCAAGCATAATTCATGGCTTCCCCGGGCTTTGGCAGGATCAACCCTTGGGAGATCGGCGAAGACATTATTCATCTCATCTCTCAGGAGAGACATTCCACACAGGACCGGCATCAGCATATTTTTCATATCATGCCCAATGTCGCCCAGGATTCGAGCCACCTCCGCTAATTTGGCTTCCTGAAATAACCGTGCCTGCTCGATTGCTAGGGCCGTGAAAGCCCCGATAATCATTAAGATGTTCACATCGTCCTGATTTAACCGATCCTCCCGCTTATTCATCACCTCCAGGACTCCAATGGGGTGTCCTTCCCACCGGTTAAGGGGAATGGCTATCAGGTCCCTGGTATGGAATCCGGACAGTTGATCGATTTCCCCATGGTGACGCTGATCTTCTTTGACATCTCTTATCACCACAGGTTCTCCTGTGGCAAAAACCGATCCTGCAATTCCTTGGGTCCATGGAAATGCCGTTCCGGGTTTGAGTGGTTGGTCACCAATTGAATGGTAAAACACTAATTCCTTCGTTTCCGGATTGGCTACCAACACGGAACCGGCCCGGCAGTTCACCACCTCCAAAGCTATCTTTAATCCTTGTTCCACCACCTCTTCCACGCTGAGATGCTGAAAAAGCGCCTGGCTAATTCTCCGGGCGGCTTTTTGTTCCCGCTCCTTACGATCCAGTTGGGCCGAGGGATTCACGGTTCGTTCCCCAATGATGTCAAAACTGACCAATTCTTCACCATAGCGGTATCACATTTGAAAGGTTTTTAGAAAAGCGTAGCAAAATTTCAAAAAAATAGCTTGTAGGGCCTTTAAGGGATCATCCAAAAGGAAGGGGGCAAGCAGGATCAGACAAATTCAGAGCTAGTTTTTCTCCAGTGTCACCATTTTATCCCATGGTTCCTGGGGTGGATTTTTGGTGAACTGTTCACAAAGTTGAAGATAAAATTCCGAAGGTCCATCTCCATCTACAAGGTCAACACACTGAGAGAACCATTCTCGGGCTATATTCCAATCTTGTATTCTAAATGCACCAAGGCCCTTAGCAAAGATCCCACTCGCTCTCATTCGATTTGGGTCAGACTCTTCGAAGCGACTGATGAGTTCATAGATGACAAACGACGGCTCTTTTCTGTTGAGTTTAAATTGTCCAAGTTCTCTCATGAGAAAGGCTGCTTCAAGTCCATGGACGACATCGCCCGTCACGGCGATTGTCGTTCCAAGATACTTATTAAACCCTTCCACCCGGGAGGCAGTATTGAGCACATCTTCAGCGGGACGGGAAGGATCGACCGACACCACAGTTCCGATGGCAAACTGCCCGCAATGCAACCCGATCCCGGTGCGAGGACTATACGGCGCCACTTCAAGGTTAAACCGAGCAACAGATTTCGCAATATCCAATGCCGCGAAACACGCTTGTTTTCTTAAGCTCAGCTCATCCTGTGGGGCTTTCCAGACCGCCAGGATCGAATCTTCCTTCAGATCGACGATGAGCCCCCCATGGTGGCGGACCGACGTGAAAAGAGCTTCGAAGTATTTCCCAAGCATATCGCTCATTTTCTGTGGATTCAGTTTTTCCATTAAGGTCTTATAATCGACGGCATCGATAAACAGACAGGTCCCATAGACAATTTGAGGGCCGCCCATGAGATTACCGAGGTCGCAGGAGAGCGCATCCACCACATTATCGGGCAGATAGTCGCCAAAAACCTTCCGAATATTCTTTCGCTCCCTATCGGTCTCGTAATAGTTCCACAAGACCGCACTCCCGAATGCCAGCGGACCCTGCACTAACAAGGGAATCACGAAGGGAAACCAGGTGAAGGCGGCTTGAAATGCATACGCGGTTCCTCCCAGGTACAGGAAACTCAAGACAAGGACCGCCCCTGCCGCCATCATCGTCGGAACCATTCGGCAAATCACCCCAACAAGCAGCCCCCAACTTAGGAGAAGCGATATTTTGGCACGCAGACTCAGGGGTTGGACGAAAGAGTCCTCCAGCATATTGGCAAAAACCGTGGCGGCAATTTCAACGCCTCCAATGGCGACGCCATTAGGCTGGGGAAACACCGTGTACAAACTATCCTTTCCTTCCGCCAGGAACATTTCGGAAAGTCCCACAAAGACGGCTTTGTCTTTCAGATCATTTCGAGCTCCCATGGTGGCATCCGACTCGGATTCCAGGATCTGATAATACGAAAAGGTTGGAATCGTCCGAGGGGGTCCATAGAAATTGAGATACCGGCTATGTGCGTTTCCGTAAACCCTGATAAGTGCATTGAGTTGCCGGAAGTTCCTTCCACCGGCCCGATAGGATCCCACATGCCCGAGGGCTTTGAGCATGTCTTCTGCCAAACGTGGATTGCTCTCAAAGACCTTTCTGATATTCCATACTAACTCCACCAGGCCTTTGCTGGTTCGTGTTGACTCAAAATCATTAGGAAGTCGGCCGGTTAAATTGGGATGCACCTGATCAAGAAGTTCAATAAACTGTTCATAGACCGATGAAGAAAACAATTGGAGTGCCAGGATTGGAAATGTTGCCGCATCGTCCCCTCCTTTTTGAAACGTCCAATACTGGTTCACCCTAAACGGGATTTTTGGAAGCATTAATGGCCCGGTTCCGGCAGCCGCTTCCTTAAAGAGCGGAAATGACTTCGAGATTTTCACAATGCTATCCGCGCCAGCCCCGGCTTCTGCCATCACACCCATGGGAACTTTTTTCACATGCACCGCATCTGCCAGCACCACATTACCGGCTCGCTGAATAGCTTTTTGGAAAATTACATCCTCCTCCGGAGATCGGGCTTCCAGAAAATTGACGTCGAAGACAATGACTTTGGCTCCGGCTTGCACCAGCCCGTCGGTCAGACGAGCATGAAGAGAGCGAGGCCATTCCTCGGGATTGTCTGAGACTTTGAAATGCGCTGAGGAGTTATGATCAATACTAATAACCACGACGTCAGTCGGTGGCGGCCTGACACCTCGTAATTTGAACAAGAGACCTAATTCAACATCTTCCTCAAAACTGCGGGAGAGAAGGGCAACACTGAAAACAACTCCAACGATACCGACCAAAAGACCAAACAGAACTGCCTTAATGAGTTTGGCCACGAATGATTCTCCCCGGATTCCGGCAATCTCATTCCCGAAGGTGCCCTGATAACACGGGCATCATCATATTCTGTCGTGATTGAGAACACACCACTAGACTTTTCCTCCTCCCATTTTAGCGGCAGAGCGATCATATCCCATGTCATGTGCCCGGTTAGCGGATCAATCCCTGCATAATGGCGCCGATACCCCTTGGCATCCGGTATCACGATCGCCCTTCGCCAATGAAACACGGCGACGGCAATTCCCTTGTCCCATTTAATCGCCACGCCTGTTTCCACCGGGCTGGCTTCAAGGGAATGCAGAAACACGAGCTCCTCGAAATCCTGTCTGATGAGAAAGATGGATCCGCTCTTCGCTCCAACAACCTCCAAAGGATTAGCGAGCGTTTTTATCTGACCAACTCATCGGAGTGAAGATGCTGAAAAGCACTTCCGTAATTGGGTTGAATCAATCGTGGATCTTCCATCCGGCAAGGCTCTTTTCGCCGATCCTATGCCGTGGTCCGAAAGGAGAACGGTTCCATTCTAAGTGCACAGGTATTTCTCCCATGAGGTTAATGAGGCACCCCAAAACATCATACCCACATGATTCATAAGCATTTCATACCGTTGGTAAATGAATAATTTCCTTACACCGTGAACCACATTTTTCTGTCCGCTTTATGGTTGGCTTTTTCCTGTGACAGGGATGAATGAGAGAGTTCTTCGATCACCTGAACACGAAACCTTCAGGAGGTAGCGCCCTCCAAAGCAGAAGGCCATTAACAAAGAATATTCAGTCCCGATAATTCCTACCTGGATCCCCTCCTCAGCACCATGTGGATTGACGACTGTTTGTTATATCAGCGTTTGTCATTGTCCCGACACAGCCGACTCCACACGAGTGAGTGAAAACGTTTTCTCGTCGTTGATGGCCAGGACCTTCCCAGCAAGGATGGTGATTTCCCTTAGAGTGTTTCCGATCAGAATCAAGCTTTTCGTTCCCTCTACACCTGCATGGACGAAAGCGATGCGTACCTCCAGCACGCGATGCGCCATTAAAAATTTTGGTGCCACCTTGGATGAGGCCGATCGGAAAAGCTTGCTCTTTTTGAAATTTTCCCAGGGTAATGGTGGTGTTTTGATCCAATCGGAGAACCGCTCGATTAGCAAGGGCTATATCCGCCCGGCTTCTGTCACCTACCCGAATGCGATCACCGGCACAGAAGATCTCGTTGAGACTCACCGGCTGCCACTGCGTCCCATTCACGCGACGCACCTCCACCCTTCCCCGCACGGATACGGCGGTGGCCACAATGGGATCGCAACCTACAGCCGATGTGACCGATGAGTTAAGCCCGACTGCCAAGAAGCTGATGCAAAGTAGCCAAGAGGAACCTACGGAAACCGCACTCATGGTCATATTTCACCATTGTTTAAAAGGTGGGGTTCAAATTTTTCTCATTTCGTTGTTTTGGCGGAGCCAAAACCGGGGAAATTTTGAATGAGAATATCTATACGGTCTTCCACTCCTCTTTCTCACAGAGTACCTGGAAATGATCCGGTTGCTTGAATTCGGAGGCATTGAAATCACGAGGCGTCGAATGACGCGAGGGGAAAAAGCGTACGAAGGTTAAAGCACGTTACGGATTCATAGTTCTGCCGTTTGGGTTTCCTTCATTTTTTCTGCCTATTTGTGGCTCCAAAGCTTTGCTCTCAACACCATGCCTTTTTTGGGTTTTGACATATTCGACTTCATCCACCCATTGTTCCCAGGCTTTGAGAATACCTTTGAAGAGGCGGATGATCTGTCGGTTAAAGATGACGGTTTCTTGTTGCATGGGCATATTCCTTCCCTCACATTTCTGCGAAACGGGTCATCGAATCGTTTCTATGCCTCAACGACTTGACGAATCCGGCTTTCAATTATCTGTGAATTGAGAGGAGGGAACATCCCTGATCCGCACCTTCTACCTACCTTCGAAACCCACTCCTTTCGTCATAAATACCCTGGCGACAGCAAGGAACGAAACTCAGAGAGGCAAGGTTCGTTAGGAAGAAACAATTGCGTGTTCATAAAAACGAGCTAAAGGGCATCTCTAAAAACCCCTGACTATCAGTGCTTCATTTGCGATACTGCGAGGCCAAGGAGGATTGCTCATGCCGAGACCTAGCCAACTTAGTTTTTTGGATCTTGCCACTCGCTATGATGCCCTGAGTCACCACGGGGATCCCTTAGAATCGCTCGCTTCTCATGTGCCGTGGGAAGCGTTTCGTTCATCCTTGGAACTTGTTCTCCGCCGCTCCAAGCGGCAGCAAGGCGGACGGCCTCCCTTTGATGCCGTGCTGATGTTCAAAATCCTCGTCCTGCAAGCCCTCTATAATTTGTCTGATGATCAAACCGAGTATCAAATTCGAGACCGGCTGTCGTTCATGCGATTCTTGAGTCTTGATTTAGACCAACGCATTCCTGATGCCAAAACGATCTGGCTGTTTCGCGAAACCCTCGCTCACGCCCAGGTGGTGGAGACCCTCTTTGCGCAATTTGAATCCTATCTGGCCGAGCAGGGCTTACAACCCCGTGGCGGCCAACTGATTGATGCGTCGCTGATTCCGGTGCCCAAGCAGCGGAACTCGCGTGACGAAAACACGACGATCAAAGCCGGGAAGTCCCCGGCGGAGTGGGCGAGTCAGTCCGCCAAGCGGCGACAAAAAGACACGGAGGCCCGCTGGACCATGAAGCATGGCAAGGCACACTATGGCTATAAGAACCATGTGAATGTGGATAAGAAGCACAAGCTCATTCGACAGTATACGGTGACCGATGCGGCGGTCCATGACAGTCAGGTCCTGGCAGAGGTGCTGTTGCCCGCGGAGGCCGGATGCGATGTCTGGGCCGACTCCGCCTATCGGTCTGACGCGATCGAGGCCCACCTCAAAGCTACAGGGCTGCGCTCCAAGATTCACCGAAAAGGGTATCGGAGCAAGCCCTTGACCGCTCAACAGCAGGTCCAGAACCGGGGCCGCTCTCGCATTCGCGTTCGTGTCGAACATGTCTTCGGCCATCAGGTCACGGCGATGGGCGGCAAACTCATTCGAACGATTGGACTCGTTCGAGCTCGCCTCAAGATTGGGCTGAAGAATCTCACGTATAATTTCCAACGATTTCTGATCCTCTCCGCTCCATCGAAAAGACAGGTGGCCTGAAGTAGAGGGAAAGGGTGAAGCCAATGCTTAAAAGCCCCACTGAGGCCGCCACCCACCCTCTGATTCCAAGGCCATCCCACATTTTCGAACTGAGACCGTCGGGTATTCAGACAAAACCAGGGGTTTTTAGAGGTTCCCTAAA
>BQIZ01000194.1 GCA_021604365.1 Nitrospirales bacterium | reverse complement strand
GGACTGGCTTGATCGCCAGGTTCTGGACCGGTTTGTTGTCGGTATTGGCAAAGGAACCGACCTTAGCGCAGCAGCCATTACCTGGACAGAAAAGCACGTGATCTACGCCGGTTTGAACGTGGTGGGATATTCCAATCACCTTCTCTCGTGGTCGTGGCGAAAAATGCAAAGCGGTATGGTCCATCATTATGCGGCCATTATTGTCATTGGACTGGCGCTGCTGCTTCATATTGTCCTGGTATGGTTTGTGGGATCATCTGCCGCCGACATGTCCATCCGGTAACTGAACATCATGCAAGAAGAACTACAATTTGGTTTCCCCATTCTGACCTTTCTAACCTTTTTCCCACTGGTGGGAGCATTGGTGATCTGGTCGCTGAAAGACCAGGATTTGATTCGCAAAGCTACATTTGGTATCGCCAGTCTTGAAATGGTTGTCGCGTCGTTGATGTTATGGCGATTCGTTCCTGAGACCGCGGCCATGCAGTTTGCCGAACGACATGAATGGATTCCCTTCTTGGGTATTAGCTACCACCTGGCTGTCGACGGGATCAGCGTCCTATTCGTAGGCCTGACCGCCTTCCTTATCCTGCTTCTGGTTCTTTACGCCTGGGATACGGTTAAGACGCGTCCAAAAGCGTTTTACATGTGCCTGCTGGGAATGGAAGCCACGGTGATGGGGATTTTCGTTTCCATTGATTTGATCCTCTTTTTTGTGTTTTGGGAACTCATGCTTATTCCCAGTTATTTCTTGATTAAACTCTGGGGGCCCGGAGAACAACGCCATTATGCGGCGTTGAAGTACGTGCTCTATACTCTTTTGGGGAGCGTGTTCATGCTCGTCGGTTTTTGTCTGATGAGTTTGAACTATTTCGAAGCAAAACAGTTGTATAGTTTTGATTTACTTGATTTGCTGGCGGTTCAAATTCCTTTTAGTCAGCAACTGCTGATTTTTTGGTTGGTATTTATGGGGCTGGCCTTTAAGGCTCCGATCTTTCCTTTTCATTCCTGGTTACCTGATGCTCTGGTCCAAGGGCCGATCCCCATGTCGGTCATGCTGGCCGGGATCAAACTTGGCACATACGGCTTTCTCCGTTTTTCCTTCCCTCTACTCCCCGATGCCTCTCAGCACAGCACAGTGGTGGCAATCCTCATGACTATGGGGTTGGCGGCCATTGTCTATGGAGCAATTGTCGCCATCATCCAGCCTGACTTCCGACGCCTGCTGGTGTTTAGCAGTATCAGCCATTTGGGTTTTGTGGTCGTTGGCATGTTTGCCCTGAATTTCCAAGGAATACAAGGCAGCCTGATAACCATGATAAATTTAGGATTTAGTACGGCGGGACTATTCTTCCTGGCCGGCTTTATCTATGAACGTCTGGGTCATAATGACGTACGACGATACAGTGGGTTGGCGAAAAAGATGCCGCTTCTCGCCACCTTTATGCTCATCATTGGGATGGCCTCAATTGGGTTGCCGGGAACCAACGGGTTCATAGGGGAATTCTTGATTTTATTAGGGGTCTTTCAAGCCTGGTGGCTCTATGGAGCCATTGCGGTCACCGGGATCATTTTTGCTGCAGCATACTTTTTGTGGTTTTATGAGCGGTCTATCTTTGGACCACTGAAAGACAGCGTGCCGGCAGCCATTAAAGATTTAAATAGCCGTGAATGGGCGATTGGGGTGGCATTGTCGGTCATGATTTTTTGGATCGGCATTTATCCTTCCCCGTTCTTGCGTATGGTCAATGGATCCGTGCAGGAGGTCGTTGATCGGTTGCATCCAGGAATGGCGACTGCTCAACAGAATGACTCCCTGCTTTCCACTAAGGTCACCAGGAATTAACGACTATGGGTGAATATTCCCTACTCATTATTCTGTTTGCGCCATTTTTCGGCGCGATCGCTTTAATGTTCGTCCCCAGGGAGGAAGCGCTCCTGGTACGAATGACGGCGGCAATTTCTGCGGGTATTTCCCTTCTGGCCTCATTCTATATCTTTTTAGCCTACGACACGACGAAGGGTGGATTTCAATTTGTTCAGCGGTATGTCTGGTCTGAAGAATTAGGCATTGCCTTTTACCTCGGGGTGGATGGAATCGGCGGCCCACTGGTCTTTGCCTCCGCAATCTTGTTATTTGCGGGCATCTTTGTTTCCTGGCACATCAAGGACCGGACCAAAGAGTTCTACATGTTCCTCCTGATCCTTGCGGCCGCGACCATTGGGGTTTTCATGTCGCTGGATCTCTTTTTCCTCTATTTCTTTTATGAAATGTCGGTGTTGCCCATGTATTTATTACTGGGTCTGTGGGGAAGTCATACCAAGGGATATCTCGCCATGACCAATCCCGAAGAGCGAAAGCTTCGGGATTCCATAGGATTCATTTTCAACTTTGGATCCAACAGCAAAGAATACGCCGCCATGAAGCTGGTCCTGTTCCTGTCTGCGGGGGCGGTGATGGCCTTGATGGGGATCCTGCTCATTTACCATCTTTCCGGTCTCCACACCTTTGACATTGTGGTGTTGCGTGAACAGGCTCATTTTTCTGACAACGTCGCCACGCTAATTTGGTTTCTGATCTTTTTTGGATTTGCCTCCATCGCCCCGATATGGCCTTTGCATTCCTGGTCACCTGTCGGGCATGCCGCTGCACCGGCAGCTACCAGCATGCTGCATGCCGGTGTGCTAATGAAACTCGGGCATTTTTCGATTATTCGTGTGGCCTTTGAAATCCTGCCTGATGCGACGCGGGAGTGGATGTGGGTGGCGGCTGTCCTCTGTGTTTTTTCCATCGTCTATGGGGGATTGGTGTCCTATTTCGCCAAAGACACCAAATATGTCATTGGTTATTCCAGCTCCAGTCATATGGGTTATATATTCCTGGGCATGGCCGCATTGAGTTACATCAGTCTATCCGGCGCCGTTATTTATATGTTTGCCCATGCTCTGGCCACCAGCATGTTGTTTGCCATGGCTGGCTGGGTGTATGACCAAACCCATTCACGAGACATCCCATCTTTGGGTGGTCTCGTTGAAAGAATGCCGTTTATTGCGGGGGCCTTTATCGTCGCCTGTATGGCCTCAATTGGTATGCCGGGCACGATCAATTTTATTGCTGAAATTATGATTATTGTGGGGAGTTGGGATAAATATCCCGTCCAAGTCGTTGTGGCGGTGCTCGGCATCGTCCTGACCCTTGCGTATATGTTCAAAATGATGCGAGGGCTGTTTTATGGAAAATTAGATCCTGAATATGCTCATACCACCGATGCCAGACATTGGGTGGATCGCATGCCGTTGCTTCTTTTAATCGTCTGTAGCATTACCCTTGGTATTTTCCCAGGGCATTTTTATGAAGTGGTACGGTCAACTGTTGAACCCATGGTAGATCGCATTAATCATGTGGCCCCACTCATTACCCAAAACACCAAAGGCTTTTTACCCTAAGCGCTATACCATTGAACCTTCTGATGACTTTCTAAATACTCGCAATGACCTTTCAACTTGACCTTTCCGTCGCTGATCTGCTCCTGCTTCTGCCTGAGATTTTTCTCACGTTGTGGTTGAGCCTACTTCTTTCACTGGATTTTTCGCTGAAGCGCTTGACCCACCAACAATTGGCCTATCTAAGTATTGTAGGGTTGGCGGTCACCGGGTTGATTCTTTTGGGATTTGACCAAGCCGGGACTACAGGCGCCTTGTTTAAAAACATGTTCGTGCTGGATCAGATGGCCATCGTCTTTAAGCTCATTATTGTGGGCGCCACGGTCCTTGTTCTTTTTATGTCGATGGATTCTGTGCAGGACTTCAAGTTTTTCCGTGGCGAGTATTATGTCATGGTCGTCATGTCGGCCCTCGGCATGATGTTCATGGTTTCGTCCAATGACCTTCTCTCCGTCTTTGTCACCCTGGAATTTTCAACTTTTGGATTTTATGTGCTGGTCGCCTATCTGAGAGATGATCAACGCTCATCGGAAGCCGGACTCAAGTTTTTCATTTTAGGGGTATTTACGGCTGGACTATTAGCCTATGGCATCAGTTTGGTCTATGGCGAAACCGGGACCTTGATTTTCTCTGAAATGACCAGCACTCCTGGAAGTTATGGGTTAGCGATTGGCTACATTTTGATTTTTGCCGCTCTGGGATTCAAGATCGGCGCAGTCCCTTTTCATGCCTGGATTCCTGACACCTATCAAGGCGCCCCGACTCCTGTGACGGCCTTCCTCTCCATTGCGCCGAAGGCTGCAGCATTGGCTATCCTTATCCGGATGTTTTATGTGTCTTTGGCTTCATTCAAGCCGATGTGGGCGTTGTTATTTGTCGTCGCATCCATTTTCTCGATGACCTACGGCAATATCGTGGCCATTGCCCAAAAGAATATTAAGCGACTGTTGGCCTATTCCGGCATTGCCCAAATTGGAAATATCATGATCGGATTAGCCGCAGGGACGAAACAAGGCAGCGATGCGATCATGTTTTTTCTCCTGACGTATCTTTTTGCGAATTTGGGAGCATTCGCGGTCATCATTGCTGTAAGTCAGGTTATGAAAAGCGACGAAATTGAAGATTACAATGGTCTGAATCGGCGCTCCCCGTTTTTGGCTGCGGCCATGTTGCTCTTCCTATTATCGTTGGCTGGAGTTCCTCCGCTTGCCGGGTTTATCGGGAAAATCTATTTATTTATTGCGGCAATGAAAGAAGAGCTGTATACGCTCCTGGTTGTGGGGCTGATCAATATCGTCATCTCCATGTACTACTATCTGATTGTTGTTAAAAAAATGTACATCAACGAACCCACTGATCCCTCCCCAATTCATGCATCCATGCCGATCAAAGTTGCGGTGTACGTCGGTATTGCCGGAACCGTGCTGTTAGGTGTGTACCCCGGCCCGTTTATTGACTGGGTCGTCAGTGCCTCCCTCATGTTCTCCAATATTGCAGGGCCCACTGCGTCCGCCTCTCTTCTTCCCGGCGGGTAATCGCTAGCGTGTTGTTTTCGCCTTCCTACTCTTTCCTTGATTGACAGGGGTAATCACTTTTCCATTATTTCCGCAGGACCTTCTTGGGAGGAAATAATGTGAACCGGGGGTGGGGATATTGATGCAGTATTGCGAAAATGGAACTCCGGTTGAGTTACATTCGCCAGGAAAGGATGGTTTCCAGGGGATTGAGTCCATTGAGCTGCCAAATGGCCCCGAACACAACGGATAAGGTCACAATCACCAGGAGGATTAGACCTATGAGGATCGAATTTCTTTTGCTACGCGGAAAACGGGGGGGAGCGACTTTCTGTGAACCCGATGGGTCTTGCCACAATGCAGAGGGTCTTCTGGGTCCTAGAAGTGCTGTGGTTTTTCGGAGAGGTTCCAGGTGACGTTCTCGTGGGCCTTTTGGGGCTAACGGTTTCCCTGGTGTGACTGAGGGTGTCATCGCTGGTGACTTGGCATCTGTTTTCACAGATGGAAGAACTTTTCTGGTATGGATATAGGATGCTCGACAGTGCGGACAGACCAGTGTTTCCTGGATTGATTCCCCATTGTCCTCCTGCTGCGACTGTCCTCCTCTGAGTGGCACCCGGCAATACGGGCAAGCGGGGGCATCCGGCGAGACCAAACCGTGACATTGTGGACAGGTATGTAGTCCGGCTGCACGCTCCTCTTCCAATGCGTGTTTCCCAGGAGAAGGGAACGCGCATTGAGGACATGCCCGAGCTTCGGTCGAGACCTCTTTGTGACATTCAGGGCAGGGAACAAGGGCCATGGAGTGAATTTCCGTTCTCGCTATATCACGCGTTTTTGGAACATACTTTGTAAAGATCTTTCAGGAATGCATAGTCAATCCCTAGAAACTTTACCTAATTTATGAGTAAATGCAGGTGAGTCCTCCTCCTCTTTGAACCAATTCAGAGAAAAAGTGGTGGGTCCAGCCTTCAGCTATTCTCTCTTATCTGATTTGATCTTCTCAAGGGAGAGGGATTTTTTTTAAATTCGGTCTCCTCATCTCATTCTGTGTTCTCTTTCCTGGCTAAAATGTGTAACATTTCTCGGCATGTCAGGACAGGATAATCAGAGTGTGAACTCTTGTCCCAGGATGACAGGATGCAAGGAACAAACAGGATTACTCAAATTTCCATGAGGGTACTATGGCCAATGAAACACGAGAGCAAAATCATTCTATCACGCAGACTGTCAGTCAACGATATGCCAAAGCGGTGACCAATGGTGAACAGCTGTGTTGCCCGACCGGGTATAACCATGAGGATTTGGGACAATTTATACCAGAACCGGTCTTAAATGTGTCCTATGGCTGCGGAACTCCGGTTGGCCTTTCAACTGTCCAACCTGGGGAAGTCGTCCTGGACATTGGTTCTGGAGGCGGGATCGACTGTTTCGAAGCGTCCAGGAAAGTCGGCCCCCGAGGGCGTGTCATTGGAATTGATATGACCGATGAAATGTTGGCCTTGGCGCGTAGGCATGCACCAACAGTTGCCGGCAATCTGGGTTATCCGGAGCCGAATGTGGACTTTCGAAAGGGATTTGCCGACGCCATGCCTGTTGAAGACGATCAGGTGGATCTCATTATTTCGAATTGTGTCATTAATCTCGCTCCGGATAAGAGGAAGGTCTTCCAGGAAATGTTTCGCGTGCTTCGACC
>BQIZ01000193.1 GCA_021604365.1 Nitrospirales bacterium | reverse complement strand
CATGTATCCATCTTTGCGTAATTGTTCCATCCCTCGTCCTTCGTCTTGTGCGCGTCCTGCCCGCTCTGCCACCTTGGTGTTGCGTAATTCAATGATGACCTCATCCACATTTTTCGAGGTGGAATCAATGGGAGTGGTGCATGGGCCGCATCCCAGGCTGCGATAGCGCTTGCCGGTGCCTTGATCGAGGTAGAGATTATCCAGAAAGGGAATATTTTCTAATTTGATGTATTCCCAGATATTGATTTCTGTCCAATCCAAAAGTGGATGGATCCGGATATGGGTGCCCGGGGGAAAGGACAGTTTATATTGGTCCCAGAGTTCAGGGGGCTGGTCGCGAAAATCCCATTCATTGTTTTTGTCTCGAGGGGAGAAATACCGCTCCTTCGCTCTGGTACTATCCTCATCCGATCGCACACCCAAAATAACTCCTGTGTAGCCCTTCTCTTCCAGCAATTGTTTTAACCCTAGGGTTTTTAAGGCAGTGCAGCATTCCACTCGTCCCTTGGTGTGGTTCATCCCCTCGGCCAGGGCTTTTTTGTTTTGGCCCACAATCAGATTTAATCGCCACTCGCGTGCGAGGCGATCCCGGTATTCAATCATTTCAGGAATTTTGAAGCTGGTGTCAACATGGAGTAAGGGGAAGGGGACATGGCCGAAAAACGCCTTTCTGGCCAGCCACAATAACACCGTTGAATCCTTGCCCATTGACCAGAGCATGGCCAGGTTATCAAAGTTTTTGTACGCCTCCCGCAGGATATAGACGCTTTGATCTTCTAATTGACGGATATGGTTCATGCGGGCACCACCGCCGGTGAAGGGGGGACGACAAATTTGGACTGTGGGGGGCGTCCTTGGACCAAGGCGGTAAAGAACGCTCCGGCTTTTCCGGAGTCCAGTGTTTCCTGGGCGAGCGGTGTGGCTTGCGCGAGAGAGGAGGCCAATCCTCCGGCATACATCAGTAAAGCTGCATTCATAATTACCCAGTTCCGTCGGTCGCCTTTCTGGCGATCGACGAGTAATTGTGTCATCAATCGGGCTTCATGCTCAGGGTTGCCCGATCCCGGCCCGTTGATGGTTGAACTCATGGCTTGAAATGGTCCGGATCGGAACCCGGCATCATCGGGACGAAAGACCAACGATGAAATATGTCCACTTCGTAATTCACGAGCCATGGATGGCGCGGAAAGGGACAGTTCGGGAAATCCTTCGACTCCTTGAATGATTAGCGCCCGTTTCGCTCCCAGCATGTCCAAGGCTTCCACCATTTTATCCAGATATGGCGGATGGGAAATGCCGATGACTTGTGAGCCCACCCTGGCAGGGTTTAATAGTCTGGATACCTGATGGGACAAATTTTGTAAACCGAATGCCTGACGCAGGTCCAGCAATTTGGTTAATGGTGCATGGTATCCGGCTAAATCCATATACACCCAGGGCGATTGAGCGCCTTGCTCAATGGCTTCTGCCGCAGTACGGGCGATGGGAAGCTGTAAGTGACGAAGGACTTGAGGGAGATCGTACGGGGTGTCCGGGTTTTCAACACCGTGCATGAACAGTCCTGCGCCAGCCGATGCTGCGACAAGGCTTGCCGCGACGACCACATGGATGGTGTTATGTTTTTCTCCATAGAGCGGCACGTCCACAATGTTTTCGGCATGGGGGAGTGGTATCGGTGGCGCCCACTTGCGAACCGTGGTGGTGAACGCGGCGAGTTCGCTGATGGATTCGGTTTTGATACGCATGGCCATCAAAAAGGCTCCCACCTGAATGTCGGTTGCCTGCCCTTCAATGATAGCGTTAAGCGCAGATTTGGCCTCATCCCAGGTCAAATCCTTGGCCCCCTTCAGCCCTTTTCCAATTTTTGCAATCAGGTGATCCATGCGATGATTCCGGGTTAAAAGGTCAAAACCTGGTCAGCGGGAAGAACGGCTTCTTTCCAGAAGGCCTCTGCGGTTTGCACTTCATCTAATTCCGGGATGAGTTCCTCGACATTCACTCCAAAATATTTCAGAGAATCTCTACACACCGAAAATTTGACGTTTCCCTTTTCCTTAGAGGTCTGCATCATTTTCGGGAGGTCCGTTTTGTCCTCTTTTTTCAAGAGATCACGAACAAAGCCTTCCCGTCCTTTGAAATCCGGGGACATGGTCAGTTCTTTGATTTTGACCTTGGTCATTCGGCCTGCTGCTTCGTCACGGAAATAGCCACTCACTTCCATGCCGCTGTCTGCTGCCAGGGCTATCCACTCACAGGCTTGAAACAAGTTGTT
Source organism: Nitrospirales bacterium (assembly GCA_021604365.1). Taxonomy (GTDB): domain Bacteria; phylum Nitrospirota; class Nitrospiria; order Nitrospirales; family UBA8639; genus Nitrospira_E. The sequence continues at coordinate 4,596 of BQIZ01000193.1, read as the reverse complement.
CCATCCCCCTTTGGTAATAATGACGGCAATTTTTTTCACTGATGGTCTCCGATAGTTACTTGATTGAGAAAAATGAATGTAAAGTCATGAACGACGGAATGGTCACATGGCCGGATTATCGATGAAGTCCACATTCGGTTTTCTCCGAACTTTTCCATCGTCCGGAGCGTGGGTCTTCTCCCGGCATGACGGGCGCGGTACAATGGGTACATCCAATACTGGGATAGTGCCGATCATGCAATGCATTGTACGGAACGTCATTCGTGCGGATGTATTCCCAGACCTGTTCCCATGACCAGGTGGCTAAGGGGTTAAATTTTACAAGGCCAAATTTTGTATCCCACTCGATGATGCCGGCGTTGGCCCGAGTGGGTGATTGATCACGCCGAATTCCCGTCATCCATGCGGCATACTTTGCCAGGATGCGAGTGAGGGGCTCAACCTTTCGCAGTGAGCAGCATTGGTCGGGCTCGCGCCGCCATAAGGCTTCCCCAAACTGTGTCGCTTGTTCGGAAGGACTGAGTGTTGATTTGACCTGGATAATCTGATCATCCTGTAACTGATAATGTTGAATGATCCGATCTCGAACAGCATGGGTTTCAGGAAATAAAAAATCGGTATCTAAATAAAAAAAGGTGCTGTCTGGATTTGAGCGGAGCATCATATCAGCCAGCACGACATCCTCGGCCCCAAAACTACAGGCTAGAATAAGCGTTCCCCCATATTCCGCGATCGCGGTCTCGACAATTTGTCGAGGTGCCTGGCCTTCCATGGATCGATTGACCGCGACAAGTTCTTCGGGAGTTGGATGGGTATTGAGGAAAAGAGCCATGGCGTTTTACGGTTCCACTTTCTCCACTACCACCCGGAAGTGCTGCTCGTCGGCGTTCATGGGTTCCTGTTCGAGCACGTTATGCCCATCGTTTCGAAGACTTACCGGGACGTTGCGAATAGGGTCGCCGCCGTCCAACCATACTTCCAACTGGTCACCGTGGTCCATCATTTCTAATTTGAGCTTGGTTTTCACGTAATTCATGGGACACGCCACGCCCCGGAGGTCGTAAACGGGCACACCTGATGGTGAGGATTCCTTTTCAGGTGGCGTGGTTGCCGTCTTGGTTGATTCAGCGGGCTTTTGTCCCGGTTCAGCGGGAGCCAGTTTGAGGTCCTGTCCGATTTGGTCTGAGACGGTCCGGCAGAGGTCCACAAAACCTTTGGTAAACGCGATTTTTCCTTGTGTCAGGTCAGCCGAGGCGTCCTTGTTCCCCAGATCGCCTACTATAGAGGCCAGATTATGGTATTCCGCAGGCATGAGCCCTTTGGCCACGATCAACTTATCAAATTCCGCTAAGGTGTCGGCATCGGTATTCGGATCGATCCCTTCTGTGACAAGGATGGCTTTCGCTCCTGCCACCACGGCTCGATAAGCTTTGTTGATGGCAAACGCGTATTGGTGTTTTTCAGCCAAAATGCGCGCTTGGTACAGTTCCTGTTCCGCTTCAAGAATCCGATTGTCGATCATTTCTAATGCCCCACCGGCACATTCGCCGGGTCCCAGGTCCTCAACCGAAAATTCCTCATCTCCTTCCCAGTCAACATAGAATTGTGGATCCTCCTGATATGTGGGAAGGATGGTGTAGGGGATCAGTTCATCTTTTAGTTTGATTTTTCCGGTGCGGTCAATAAATCCTAATAATGACTCCCCATTATTTTTGTCCCGGCGATAGAGATCGAGCAGATGCTGGACGGCAGCGGGGACGTTTTTCGCAGGGACCTTCACAATGAGTTGGGCAATTTTGGCCGTGCCGTTGACCCGTCCCCCAAGGTGCAGTTCATACACTGGCGCGACATGGTCTCCAATACGTTTGCCGACTCCATGTAAGCCGATCGTGGCAATATGATGTTGAGCGCAGGAATTGTGGCAGCCACTGATTTTCACGTTCACCCCTTCCAAATCTTCAGCGATTTTCCCGGCAGGGAATACTTCTGCCAGTGCTCGTGCCAGTCCTTTAGAAGAGGTGATTCCCAGTCCGCAGGTGTCGGTCCCCGGGCAGGAAACGATATCGGCTACTCCCTCAGCTCCAGGGTCCCCCAATCCATGAGCGACTAATTCGTCATAGAAGTGCCGGAGGCGAATATCGGGAACCCAACGTACCATAATGTTCTGATTGATGGTGGTACGAAGGTTTCCGTTTGCATACCGTTCGGTGAGCTCAGCCAGCGCAAACATTTGCTCAGATGTGATATCACCCGAGGGGAGTCTCACCGCCGCTGTTCTAAATCCTGACTGGCGTTGAGTGATCACATTTGTCGCGCACCAATGATCGTATGCTTCTTGAGATGAGGGACCTCCATGGATGGATGAGCCCTGAAGTTGGGTGTGTCCATTGCCTTGGATGGATGGGCCGTTCCCGGATTTCGTCGGCATTATTAAGGGAGGATCATCAGGGTACGGGGCGGTTTCCAATCCAAATTTGGTGGCGCCGGATTGCAACATGGCATCGTAGGTCTCTTTCCATCGTTTGGAAAATTCCTCGAACCCTAGTTTGTCAACGACAAATTTCATGCGGGCTTTGCTTCGATTTTTTCGATTGCCTAAATTATCAAACACCTTGAGCATGGCTTCGGTGGCGGGGATCAATTCTTCCATGGGAACAAATTCATGAAGCACTTTGGCGAGGCGCGGAGTGGCCCCCAACCCGCCTCCGACGACCATTTTGAACCCTGGAACCCCTTCCGGATTGCGAGCAGCCAGAAGCCCGACATCGTGGATGGGGGTTAAAGCGCAGTCTTGCTTGCAGCCGGAAAACGCAATTTTAAACTTGCGAGGGAGGCTTTGGTTGAGCGGGTTTCGTAATAAATGATAGGCCACAGTTTTTGCATAGGGGGTCACGTCAAACACTTCGCCAGGGCACACCCCTGCCAAGGCACAGGCTGTGACATTTCGCACGGTATTGGCACAGGCTTCCCGAGTCGTAAGTCCAACTTCCGCCAGTTTTCGCATGATGGTGCCCACGTGGCGGAGGGGAACAAAGTGCAGTTGAATATCCTGCCGCGTGGTGACATGTCCCACGCCGGTTGCGAAGGTATCCGCAATGTCAGCCACTTGGCGTAGTTGATTTGCGTTAAGGCCGCCAAAGGGAATCTTAATCCGGACCATTTGGACATCCGGCTGTCGCTGACCATAAATGCCGTATTGGAGTCGAAACGGTTTAAATACGTCGGACGGAGTGTCACCTGATTGGAGGCGATTCACCTCATCCTCGAATGTTTCTATTTCCTCAAGAATCTCCTGGGGTATCGGAGCCGTATGAATAGGAGGGTGGCTGGTGATTGGTGAGGTGTTCATGATAATTCTCCAAATCCTGTATACGGATCAAAATTTTCTATGGGTTGCTGAGATTGCACTGACCTGTTCGACCTTGGTACTGATGAATCTTTTGCCAAAACTAAATATGATACATCACGCAACGCTGGGTTTCGAGGGTTTGATACTGTTCAAGCAATTTTTGTAACGAAATGCCCCGAAGGACTGCCTGCTCCGCCTCCTGAACCTGTAGCCAAATATTTGAAAGTAAGACGTTGTGAGCTTGTCGGCTTTCTGAATGACCATTGGCGTGTCCTTGTTGAAGCAATGGTTCTGTCGCCCATCCATTCATTGAATTCACTAAATCCGCCAGGGAAATTTGATTGGGGTGTTGAGCCAGGGTATACCCTCCTTGAGCTCCTCGCAGACTCCTAATGATCCCAGCTTGTTTTAAGTGCTGAAGAATTTGCTCAATAAAACGAGAGGGTATCCCCTGTCGTTGAGCGATGATTTTTGCCTGAAGCGGAATGGATCTGTCCTGCCTTGCTAGTTCGATTGTGGCCAAAATCCCATAGGTGACTTTGATGGGGAACTTGTTCATTTTCAATTCATACTAAAACGATAGGAATAATATGCAATATAAAAGGCGGAGAAAACATTTGTCAAGAACTGTGAGCCGTAATTTTTCTCTCAAAAAATGCAAGGGATTAAAAATGGGTATATGACAATTGCCTCCTGGACGGATCTGTCATCAGGGGTCCTCGGAATCAATCAAACGAAAAGCTGAACAACAATCGCAGGGTCTTTAAATATTGGTGAAAAATGGGCCGATACCTGACTGGGGAACCTACCATGAAGCAACGGTTGTAACCTTTAGGAGCTGTGAGGACCACTGAGATGAAAGATATTGGTGATCGGCTTGAAGAAGTTCAATCCATCGTCCAGTCAATGCGAGGAGAGAAGGTGATGCTAGAGGACCGACTGAAAACGTTGGAGGATGATGTCTTGACGATGTAGAAAACGAAAGAGGCTATTACTCGTGAACTAAGCGAAACGAAGGAAAACCTGGGACGGGAACTACCAGCTACTAAGAAAAAATTGGACCGGGTGCATCCGGAAATACAAAGATTGAAAGATGAACTTCAGTATGTCGAAGTGCAGAATAATCTTCTGGTTATGGATCTCAAACAAAAAGACGAGGAAATAAAAACATTAGAATTGCGCCTTCAAGGATACACTTCGTTGACTTCTCCCTCTTTTCGAATTGAAGAGCCCATCGGCTAAGCCCG
>BQIZ01000192.1 GCA_021604365.1 Nitrospirales bacterium | reverse complement strand
GGCTGGTCCAGGGGGAGTGTGGGATCAGTTGGCCGAACGCCTTAGGGCCATTTCTGACTATGTCAATCTTTTCCAGAGTGCGTTTCCTGACATCACGTTAGCGGCAGACATTACTTTTGTGCATGCAGCCAATGCCATAGCCGCTTTTGAGGCCAAAGCCTGGCGAGCGGATAACAGCCCCTTTGATCAATATTTACGTGGGGAGGATCACGCGCTCACTCCGGCTCAAAAACGTGGGATGGTTCTCTTTTATCGGAAAAATAAGGGTTGTCATTGGTGCCATTCTGGCGTCTTCCAAACCGATCAGGGTTTTCACGCCATTGGCATGCCACAGATTGGCCCTGGCAAAGGCGATGGATTCGATGGTCAGGAGGATTTTGGGCGTGAAAGGGTGACCGGCGACGTCAATGATCGTTATCGGTTTCGAACGCCTTCCCTTCGAAATGTGGCGTTGACCGGGCCATGGGGGCATAATGGAGCCTTCAATACCCTCAGAGCGGTGGTGGAGCATCACCTGAACCCAGAAAAATCTCTACTCAATTATGAATACAGCCAAGCGGTGCTTCCGGGGAGACCGGATCTTGACGACATCGACTTTCGTGTGCAGAACGATTCTGGCCGCCTATCCAACATTGCGGCCGCAAATGAGTTGCAGGCAAAACCCCTCAGAAAAAAACAGGTAGACTTCCTGCTCGCGTTCCTGCTTGCGCTAACCGATACGGCCAGCCTGGACTTGCGAAATGATGTCCCAAAGTCGGTTCCTAGCAATTTACCATTGGGAGATTAAAAACTGGCAGCGGCAAGTCGTCGTGTGGGGATTATTGGAACAGGAGAGACACGCAGAGGCCTGAATACTTTTGCGGCCTTTTGCCAAATATTGGGTGGTTCCTTCCAGAACAGAGGAAGGAATTTGACCTTGTTTGTCATGTGAGGCCCGTCTGACATTAACTGCCAAAAACGGGAAAAGTTACCATAGCCATAAACGGTGTCCATCGAATTTTGACCTGAACCGCGTGGTTTTGTGGAGATCAAGGAGGACTGATTTTCATATGAATCTGAGAAATCTGTCTCTTGGTGAATGGGCAGCATCTGAATCATCGGTGGACTCTTGCACATCTTTCTACTCCTGTATTTTGTCGGGTGTATCACTCCGGGGTTGTTCACAATCAGGAGGGTTGAAGCTCCAAACTCATCGCCATCAACCTTGAAGGTCTCTGATGCTCATTGGACATGCAGGTTGCCAGGGAAACATTGTGTCCGGTTTCCTCTTTTGCCACCATGACATGAAGGGCAGTCGCTTGTTCAGTTGAGCATTGCGAAAGGCCAGGGTGAAGGCCAAGGAGGTTGCAAGTCCAAATGCCTTCACCCTGAAGTGGAGCGGGGTAGGGCAGGGATGAGTCACGCCGCTCCGACTGATGCTGGAAGAGTGCAATGATCTTTCAGCTTCAAGGAAAAATGTATCCTATCCGGTGGGATTGTTCTACCGATCTCTACTGATCGGTGCTACACCCTGGAAAATTCCTGAGAATCATGGTCATGTATCGATTGTTAAACGTTCCACATTCAAACCAGGCTCGGGTACACAGCTTTTCAATATCATACTCCTTCTCAAGCCTTCTTGAGACCATGGCAGTGCCTTTTTCTGGCATTCAAAAAATCAAGAAGTAAAAAAATGTTGCAACGGTTGGTTAATGACGGCGTGGTTTGGTAGCGAGTTCTTCGATCACAGGATATATTTCTTCCCGGTTGGTCGAAAAATTTCGCATCCATGTTTACATTCACCAAAGAGGAGGTTCTGGTATGCCGTGCATGCAAGTTGGTCAATGGTATGGAGTGGGCTCGAGAATGTGTGTCGTGTTGGCAGTGGGGGTCATGATGCAATCGGTTGCCATGGCCAATCCCCATGAGCCAAGAGAAGTCGGGCCCTATACCTTATCTGTCGGGTTTAGAATCGAACCGGCATTTGAGGATGCCGTCAATGCCCTTGATTTTTTTGTGACCCGAACCTCAGACGGGAAGCCTATCAGCGTGAGTAACGGAGACGTAGTGGATATTGAAGCGCAGGTTCAGTTCCGAAAGGAAGAAAGTATGGGTTCTGCGATCATTCAGGAGGATCGCCTTGCCAAACCCGAGCAGGCCTTCGGAGCGGACAATCGGTACAATGCCTGGTTCAAACCCACGATTGACGGGGCATATGGGTTTAGAGTCAGGGGGGAGATCAATGATCTCAGCGACCCGCAAGCCGGGCCGCTATTTTTTGATGAAGTGTGGGTCTGCGGGGCCGGAACCCAAAATCCCCAAGGCAGCCGGTTTGGCTGTGTGGAAGATCCGCAGACATTCCCTAAAGGTGTTCTTGATCACCGAGGCCTAGACCACCATGGGTATCAGGACGATGATAGAAGAAAATTTTTCAAGGAAGGCGGATCGCGTAAACACGGATCCCGCGATCGGGACTGAGAGACATCATTGGCATTTCATCGTTGACTTCAGCGAGGGGGAGAATGCGCGCATGCGTGTTCTCCCTCATCGTGGATCTGAGCAGTGGTATTGCCGGGAGAAGCGATGATGGCCCTCTCTGTTGTATTTTTTCCTGAATTTCCGTGACGATTCCATTCTGGTCGAAGATAATACCCACTTCCGTGGTTTGGCGGTGAGCACGGGTAATCGGAACCTGGGTTACTCCGATGGGTGGGACACCGGTTTGAAGATGATGATCCTGTGTCGTGAGTAAATAGTTCCACTGTGTATACTTCCTCCCTTTCTCGAAGGCCATGAAATTTTCCTTTGGTTCTCCAAGATGATTCCGTACTTGTTGTTGGGTTGTCGTCCCAATGGTTATCCGAGCAAGCTGCTCGGGGGTCACCACATGACTACCTGTTCCACAACCTCTTAGGACTATACTCAAAAGCAGGAAAGCACAGATCCATCCCAGTCTCATGATCACCTCCGGAGAGAGTTGGATTGTAGTCGCAGTGAAACCTTCCGACGAATGTCACGATGTGAGGAACCCCTATCCCATGCGCACATATTTCTGACACGATCGCGGGATCGGGTTGCCCCCAACGGGTTGAGGCGGTTGGATCGGCAATTTCCGAAGTCGAGAATGTGCGGGTAGAGGGAAGGCCGGCAACGGCGGTCCAGTGAGATGGAGGGGAAGACAATGCCGGATCGTTTACTCCTGCCAATCGAATCCGGAGGCCCGTGCCAATTCCTGTGGGGTCTTGAGTCCGGTTAACCGTCGTTCTCCAATGATCCAGGTGGGGTACGTTTTGATGTCGGCCTTGAAGCAGGGGGCGGTGAGACCGCTTCCTCTTCCGCCAGAACTGCATTCCACATAGGGGAGTCGTTTGGCGGATGAGAGAAATGTGGCTTTCTGTTCCTGGCAGCGAGGGCACCAATAGGCGCCATAAAACTTGGCGCCGGTTTCATTGAGATGGATGGCGAGTGCCTGCAGTTGCGGATCTTCGGGGCCTGCCGCCGGGTCAAACCAACCCCCATAATGCAGGTGGAGCCCGCCAACGATGAGTAGTCCGACCACGACTGCCTCTTTCAGCGACTTCGTCCAATCGGGAGGACGTTGAATGAGAGCGAGACCCAGTATGGTCGTGATGATGGCAAATGAAGTCAGGCAATAGGGACAGGTGGCTTCGATCTCCATGACCGAGACGATGGTCAGGTAGGCGCTGACTGCGAATCCACCCATGGCCACGTAAATCAACGCCGATCCGCTACCCGACTGGCCACGGCCGGACCACGCCAACCCCGCAATCACCATATAGGTCATGAATCCCCACAAGGCCATGGGAATTCCCAGAAATGTAGCCCATCGGCTGCTCTGCACAATGTCACAGCCCGAACCCTCGCTGCAAAATGCCGGGTGAACCTCGAACGAGCCCGTATAGGTCAGGTAGGCGGTTAACATCAGTCCTGCACCGGCCAGGATGATGAGGAGAAGGTCGAGTACGGTTTTCGAACCTGAGGGCAGGGACGCCGGAGTATTCGATGTCTTTCTTGGGGTTTCGGTGGCGACTGAGTGTGTTTGTCTTTTTGATTTTGCCATAGCGAGACTCGTGAAAGAGTGTATCATGGGATTCCTGCCAATGAAATCCCGACAATCGATGTATCAGAAACTCCCGACCGTGGGTGAGACTTTTGACGAGGCCATGTCAGGCGGGTCTCCCCCAATGATGAATTGTTGAGCACACGATCAAAACGTTAAACGGCTTCTGGTCCTTCAAGGTCTTGCTTGAGAAAGAGACAGGGTCGGGCTCTTGTCTGCCGTTTGGTTTCAGGAATGGATAGGGTGATAGTCTTTCGGTCATTGGTTCTGAGTGATTGGATGCCGGAGTAGGGACCCCTTAGCCTGAGTATTGGTGGCCCCTGTTGAGCGGTGTTGAGGAAAGAAGAGGCGGGGTGCGCATAGGAGCAGGGTGAAGGTCTAGGAGGCTGCAGGAGTGCAATCCACCTTCACCCTACTCGTCCAAGGTTGGAGGCCGGTCCGTCCCTGGATGTTCTACGCTGGTCCGTTTTTCCTGGAACCAGGAAAGGATGCGTTGTTTTGGTTAATGAGTCGCATGCATTCGTTTCTCAAAATACTCATCATATCGGTGCACAAAATCTTTGGATTCACCCAGGGGTAAATGGCATCCACGGCAGGTCGTATAATCGACCTCCAAACGTTCGCCATTGCCCTTGAATGCTGAGTAAACCCAGTCGCCGTTTTTGAGATTCTCTGGAGCGCTTTTTCCCCATCCCGCCCCTTTTTGCATGACAAAAACCTTGGCCAGGTCGCCTTTCACCAAATTTCCATCTGCTCCTTTTTCCACCGCCCCTTCGGCATTTTTCCTGGCGTTGTAGATTGCCATCACCAATATGGATCCGTTGGCGAAGGCCTGCCCTTGTTGGTTCTGGGCACCAAGCGGATTGACGTACAGATCACGGATCGCATCGGGCTTTTGGACCCCCGATAAAAAGACGGGGAAGGATTTGTACTCTGAAGGAAACGCCAGCTCACCATCTTTGGGTATAGAGTTGGATTTCGCCGCAATAGGCATGGTGAGGAATAGACAGCCTAGAACCACCAAGGCCGGAAACGCGATACTCATTCTCTGCATGATTCGGATTCTCCTTCGCTGATAACTCGTCCGGTTGACGCAACCGACAGATCGTGAAAAGCCAAAATTAAAACGTTTAGACTGTGGCTCCAGCATACGGTGGATCGAACAATCCGTCTACAGATGGATACTGTCTGCTGCTACAGCGTGATGGTTTGGGAACTGTAGTCGAGCGGATTGTCGAGATGGTCACTGTGTTGTATCGAACTCTCCTATCCAGACCTTCCCGGATTAGGGGTATGGCGAAGGCACATAAAACTTTAATGGATTCATCGCCTGGTAGCTGACGTTCGTGCCCATTCCCGCATCGGGATCGACAAATCCATCGGCCATCCCGGTTTCGTGGAAGGTGAATGCAGACAAGGCGGTGGGATCACTATTGAATTGATGGACCCGTTTGGTGAATATCCGCCTGGCCGCTTCAATCCGCTCAATTTCTTCGTCCGTTCCGTATACGACAAATGGTGGATACGAACGGCAGGAATCGATGGCGGCGTAGAGGATCTGACGGAGATGCAAAAACGTATTCAGAGCAGCGTCCCCTATTTGTTGTTGTGATTCAGGGAGTGAGGCCATAAATTTGCTTCGCGCTATGCCTTCTGGGTGCTCTGCGGTAAAGATCACGGCATAATTCCGATCAAAGGCAATCGCGCCTTGGGTGACGACTCCATTGGTTAAATCCTGCAATTTGATGAAATGGACATACTGTTTGATTCTGGCTTCACGAGATTCGGCAGGAATCCATTGTCCGGGAATTCTGCGAATGACAAGATCCTGATATTTTGCCACCTGAATTCTGATGGATTTGTCATGGCCGCTGCTTTGGCAGAGAGCCGGGCTGAAAGGGCGTGGGTCAAGTTGAAACGAAAGGATGGCTTGCTCACGGCCAAATCCCAGGCTTGGAAAGAACAGGAAGAGGACGAGCAACAGGCTGAAACTGCTGGTTGGTCGAAAAAGTTTAAAGGAATAACTGTACATGAGACAGTGCCTCCATTGACTAGGTATCAAGGAATAAATTGAAAACCTGCTTGAGAGCCGGTGAGTGCTCCGGACTCTGTGGTTTGGTTCAGCCCGTCAGAGAACCCACGTCTTTCATCGGACTGAGCGAGAAAAACCAAGGGATCCTATGAGAAGCTTAGAAGAGTGAAAAGTGAGGCGGGGCACGAGAAGCACTATGGTGATGGCGGAAGAGATCCGGTGCTGTAGGTTTGAAGAGGGGAAGAACGCCCAATAGAGAAAACGACCTGAGGATGTCTGCTGACATCGTCTGAAGGCCTTGTCCGGCTTGACATGTCCAGCTACACCAGGTGTTCCCATGAGTCTGCTGATCATGATGACCGTGGTGTATGTGGAGCGGAGCCGTATAGGCAAGGCCTCCAGTCATGAGCAGGAAGCACATGCTGAGCATGAGAGCCGCAAACGATTGTGTGAGAGTGGTTTTCCTCATCTTGGGCCATTGCCAATGCAGCAATCTCGATGATCTCTCCCGTCAGGCTAGCTGTTCCCGTGTAAGGTGTCTACGGACGGGTGCTCATCGATGCAACAGTTTACTCCCTGCTCATTGGCATTCCGTGATGGCGAATTCCCAATGGTTTTTTCGATTTTGTTGAATCAGCGCATCGATGGAATCCCGAAATATGCGTAAGCTGCCCTTTCCAATTTTCGTCGCTTTCAGGCGATCCTCTTCAACCCACCGATAGATGGTCCATCGGCTGACATTCAAGGTTTGAGCGGCTTCACCGACACGCAAGAGTTGTTTGTTCATGGGTTCTCCTTCCGCAGCATGTCTGCTGTGTCATACGATTAACATCATGTGATCGTGTCCGGTTACTGACATAGGAGTCCGGAACGAACTGGTTCCAATTTGGCTTGCACGTAGTGTGACAGGCTTCGAATCAAGGGAGAATGGAGATCATTCGACCATTCTGCTCACGACGAAACGATGCTCTTGAGAT
>BQIZ01000191.1 GCA_021604365.1 Nitrospirales bacterium | reverse complement strand
CCCAGCAACAAAAAGTCTTTTTGGAGATATCCACAGAGACGAGCGCAGAGAATCAGAAGCAGCGGGCGGATACGTTTCCCTCCACTGGCAAAGATGTGACCAGCGACGGTATTGATGAGCGGGGCATGCGATTCAAGGTGTTTGGTAATTTGGTTTTCAACCTCGATTAAGTCAGGCCGAAAGGCTTCCCACACATCCTCCATGGATTCCAGGTCTCTGAGGGCTGGTTCCTGATGCATGGCGGCGATACTAGGGGGTAGCCTGTGGATTGTCAAGCTGAACCACAGCCTGGAAATCGATCACCATATTTTTAAAAATCAAATGGCCGTGAGGAAAAATTTCCATAGGTAAAAGGGGATTGTCTTGACAGATTTTTTGACCATCCATTAATGTTGTTCCTTAATTTTGATTCGTTCTTCCCTTATTCTTCCGTCGCTCTCCGGGACCACACAAAGGCACATATGGCCCATTGAGTCTCTGCTAAGGGGTGGCGTGTCTCCCTAGTGAAGATGGCCAACAACATTTTTTAGGTGAAACGTGAAACAGGTGCATAACCAACCAGTGTGGAATCTCCCGGGATTGCCCTCAGCCCAAGGCCTCTACCATCCTGGAAATGAGCATGATGGCTGTGGAATCGGGTTTGTTGCCCATATAAAGGGGCAAAAATCACACGACATCATAGAAAAGGGGTTGGAGGTCAACAAAAATCTCACTCATCGGGGGGCACAAGGGTCTGACCCCTGTACCGGTGATGGGGCAGGAATTCTCTCTCAGATACCCCATGATTTTTTTCATCGGGTTGCCGCCGAATCTGGTATCGACCTTCCAGTAGCCGAGGCCTATGGTGTTGGCATGGTATTTTTGCCGCAGGATGCCAAGACCAGGCAACAGTGCGAAGCCATTTTTGAGGCGATCATACGTGAAGAGGGTCAAAAATTTTTAGGGTGGCGTGATGTCCCAGCCAAGGAGGATCAAATTGGGGAATTGGCTCGGAAAACGATGCCCGCCATTCGACAGTTTTTTGTCGCACGTGAATTACTGAATCCGATGCAGTTTGAACGAAAACTGTATGTCATTCGTAAACGCATAAGCCGGGCCGTTCGGGATTCAGCTCTCCCGGGGAAAGAATGGGTTTATATATCCAGTCTGTCCGGCAACACGATTGTTTATAAGGGAATGTTGTTGCCCGAACAAGTTTCTCTATTTTATCCCGATCTTGCGGATCCCACCTTTACCTCGGCGTTGGCCCTTGTGCATTCCCGCTTTAGTACAAATACGTTTCCAACCTGGGCCTTAGCCCATCCCTACCGCTATTCGGTCCATAACGGAGAAATTAATACGCTGAAGGGGAATGTCAATTGGATGCGGGCCCGACAGGGGCGACTTGCTTCCGAACTGTTTGGAGAGGATCTGAAAAAATTATTTCCGATTATCGATGATTCCACGCAAAGCGATTCGGCCTGTTTGGATAATGCCATTGAGTTTTTGGTAATGGCCGGTCGGTCCCTGCCTCATGCCATGATGATGCTGATTCCGGAGCCCTGGGTGGGAAATCCTCAAATGGATTTTGATCGACGAGGGTTTTATGAATATCACGCGGCCGTGATGGAGCCGTGGGATGGACCGGCGGCTGTGTGCTTTACCGATGGCAAACTTGTCGGTGCGACCTTGGATCGGAATGGTCTGCGTCCCTGCCGTTATCAAATCACCAAGGATGATGTCGTGGTGTTGGCTTCAGAAGCGGGAGTGCTTCCGGTTGATCCTAAGACCATTCGCATGAAGGGGCGACTGCAACCGGGTCGGATGTTTGTCGTGGATACGGTCCAAGGACGAATTCTTGACGACGAAGAAATTAAAGCCGATATCACCAAACGTAAGCCCTATCGACAATGGTTAACGCAATATCGGGTGTCTTTAGATGAACTGCCTGAGCCACTCAATGTGCCGCAACCCGATCATCCGACGTTGCGCCAACGCCAGCAAGCCTTTGGGTTCACCGTAGAAGAATTGAAAATGGTGTTGATTCCTATGGCGGTAACCGGTGAAGAGCCTATTTCTTCGATGGGAACCGATACGCCTTTAGCCGTGTTGTCCGAACGGCCGCAACTTCTTTTCAAATATTTCAAACAATTGTTTGCTCAAGTCACGAATCCTCCTATCGATCCGATCCGTGAGCATCTGGTGATGTCCCTTTTCACCAACATCGGGCCAAAGCCGAACGTCATTGCGGAGATTCCAGAGGCCTGCCGAAGGATCAAATTGCAGCAGCCGATTCTGAGCAATGTCGATCTGCAAAAGATTCGCATGATTGGAGATCCTCACTTTAAAAGCAAGACACTTTCCTTGCTCTTTAAGGTGGCTGAGGGTCCTGAGGGCATGGCTGCCGCTCTTGATCAATTATGCCAGCAAGCTTCGAGAGCCATTAAGGATGGCGAAAAGTTTCTGATTCTGAGCGATCGAGGCATTAATGCTGAGTGGGCGCCCATTCCCAGTTTATTAGGGGTTTCAGCGGTTCATCATCATCTGGTTCGAGAAGAAACCCGAACAGAGGTCGGGTTGATTCTGGAAACAGGGGAACCGCGTGATGTGCATCATTTTGCCTGCCTCATTGGATACGGAGTTGGGGCCATCAATCCGTATTTGGTGTTTGAGTCCCTCGTGGATATGGAACGGGAAGGGTATTTTCCTGAAAGTGTCGATGCGGCGACGGCCGAATCCAAGTTTATCAAGGCAGTTAATAAAGGATTGCTGAAAATTTTCTCAAAGATGGGGATTTCTACGGTCCAGTCCTATTGTGGCGCTCAAATTTTTGAGGCCATTGGCCTGAATAACCAGTTGATTGATCGGTTTTTTACCGGAACGGCTTCACGGATCGAAGGCATGGGTCTCAGTGAGGTGGGTGAAGAGACCTTGCGCCGGCATGCTCTGGCCTATCGTCCCGTCCCTCTGCGCCAATTAGATTTTGGTGGCGAAATCCATTATCGGATTCAGGGAGAGCATCATAATTGGAATCCTGAAACGATTTACAAACTTCAGCATGCGTCGCGTGCGAATGATGCCAAAGCCTATGCGGACTTTTCAGCCCTCGTGAATAAGGAAGACCAACGGCGCTCGAATCTTCGTGGGTTGTTTGAGTTTAACTGGGCAGTCGAACCCATCCCCCTTGAGGACGTGGAACCTGCCAGTGAAATTGTGAAGCGATTTACCACGGGTGCCATGTCGTTTGGGGCAATCAGTAAAGAAGCGCATGAAACATTGGCCATCGCCATGAATCGCCTAGGTGCCAAAAGTAATACCGGAGAGGGCGGCGAGGATCCGGAACGATTTAACCCCTTGCCAAACGGGGATTCCAGGAATTCGTATATCAAGCAGGTGGCGTCCGGTCGTTTTGGGGTGACGGCACATTATCTGGTGAATGCCCGGGAATTACAGATCAAAATGGCGCAGGGGGCTAAGCCTGGTGAAGGAGGGCAGTTGCCGGGACACAAGGTGGATGAAATTATTGCCAAGCTACGGTATTCTACGCCAGGAGTTCAATTGATCTCTCCCCCTCCTCATCATGATATTTATTCTATTGAGGATCTAAAACAACTCATTTTTGACCTGAAGAATTCCAATCCCGAAGCCGCGATTTCCGTAAAACTCGTGGCCGAAGTCGGGGTCGGAACCGTGGCGGCAGGAGTCGCAAAGGCTCATGCCGATAAAGTACTTATCAGCGGCGATTCCGGTGGAACCGGGGCCTCTCCCTTATCGTCCATCAAGTATGCGGGAGTACCCTGGGAATTGGGTCTTGCTGAAACACACCAGACGCTCGTGCTCAATGATCTGCGTGGACGTATTCGAGTGGAAACCGACGGCCAACTCAAAACTGGCCGTGATGTGGCTATTGCGACGCTCTTGGGGGCGGAAGAATTTGGTTTTTCTACGGCGCCATTGATTGTTGAAGGGTGCATCATGATGAGGAAATGCCACCTCAATACCTGTCCTGTGGGGGTGGCCACACAAGATGGGGAGTTGCGAAAACAATTTACGGGGAAACCAGAGCATGTTGTGAACTTCTTTATGTTTGTGGCGGAAGAGGTCCGCTCTCTGATGGCAAAGCTCGGATTCAGGACCATCCGGGAGATGATCGGACGTGTGGATAAGCTCAAAGTGCATAAAGCTGTTGATCATTGGAAAGCCAAAGGGCTGGATTTGTCTCCGTTATTGATCAAGCCGGATGTCGGTCATGAAGTGGCCACATCGTGTGTGCAAAAACAAGATCACGGTCTGAAGGAGATTTTGGATAATCAATTGGTGGAATGGTGTCAACCTGCCATTGAGCGGGGAGAACCGGTTTCCTTGGATCTGCCTATCCGAAATGTGAACCGGACCACCGGAACTGTTCTGTCAAGCCATATTGCCCGTAGGTACGGGCCGGATGGGCTCCCTTCCGATACGATTCGGATTAAGTTTACCGGATCGGCTGGACAATCCTTTGGTGCCTTTTTGTCGAAGGGTATTACGCTCATTCTGGAAGGCGAGTCTAATGACTATTTGGGGAAGGGTCTCTCTGGAGGGAAAATTATTGTGATTCCACCGAAGGGAGTGACGTATTCGCCGGAAGACACGATTCTGATCGGGAACACGTCCCTCTATGGGGCAACTGGGGGTGAAGGGTATTTTTATGGCATCGCGGGAGAACGGTTTGCTGTCCGGAATAGTGGCGCACGGGCCGTCATCGATGGAACCGGTGATCATGGGTGTGAATATATGACCGGGGGTGTGGTGGTGGTTCTTGGGAAAACGGGACGTAATTTTGCGGCCGGGATGTCCGGAGGCGATGCCTATGTTTTGGATGAGGATGGGCAATTCCCCGCACGTTGCAATATGGGCATGGTGGAATTAGAACCCGTTGTGTCATCTGAAGATAAACAGACCCTTCGTGGGATGATAGAGGCCCATCTTCGTTACACCCAAAGTGCCAATGCCAGGAGGGTTCTTGAATCGTGGGATATGATGTTACCGAAATTTGTCAAAGTCATGCCCAGTGATTACAAGCGAGTGCTGCAGGAAAGGAAAACGGCCTTGGCCAAAGAGTATGCTCAACGGGAACGGGAGGCGGTGAGCCGTGGCTGATCCTCGTGGTTTTTTGAAATATAAACGGGAAGGACCTCAACGACGGCCTGTTGAGCTACGGGTTCTCGATTGGAAAGAAATATATGAACCCTTTTCCGACGACAAACTCAAAACGCAGGGTGCACGCTGTATGGATTGCGGGGTGCCATTTTGTCAAAGCCCCTCTGGCTGTCCTGTGGTGAATTTGATCCCGGAATGGAACGATCTCGTACACAAGGGTCGATGGAAAGATGCCCTCAAAGCGCTTCATGCGACCAATAACTTTCCTGAGTTTACCGGACGTCTCTGTCCGGCTCCATGCGAGTCAGCATGTGTGTTAGGCATTAATAGCGATCCGGTCTCCATTCGAGTCATTGAATGGAATATTATTGATAAAGGGTTTGAAGAAGGGTGGGTCGAACCGGTGCTGCCGGTTGTCTCATCCGGGAAGCGGGTTGCCATTGTCGGGTCGGGTCCAGCAGGGTTGGCGGCGGCCCAACAATTAGCCCGGACTGGTCATGAAGTGACAGTTTTGGAAAAGGCGGATCGGATTGGAGGCTTGCTTCGCTATGGTATTCCAGATTTTAAAATGGAGAAGTGGGTATTAGACCGTCGATTGGAGCAGATGCGGAAAGAGGGGGTGACCTTTCAGACTAGCGTGTGCGTTGGTGTGGACACCACTGTCCAGGCACTTCGTCGTGACTATGATGCGGTGTTGCTCGCAATGGGGGCTGAGCAACCAAGAGAATTGCCCGTTCCAGGAAGAGAGCTTAAAGGCGTTCATCTCGCCATGGATTATCTTACTCAACAGAATAAGCAAGTGGCCGGGGATACCCTTCTGGGAGAGCATATATCGGCTAAAGGCAAGCGGGTAGTGATTATCGGTGGTGGTGATACGGGATCGGATTGTCTTGGTACGGCTCATCGGCAAGGGTGTGTTGAAGCTCATCAATTTGAGTTGTTACCCGAACCTCCACCGAATCGGGCTCAAACGACACCATGGCCTTTATGGCCCATGCAATTACGAACGTCGCATGCCCACGAAGAAGGGTGTGATCGCGAATGGAGTATCTCCACCACAAAGTTTTCAGGGGAAAATGGGCACCTCACCAGGTTGCATGCGACCCGTGTGAATTTTGAGAATGGAAAGGTGGTTCCTGTTCCCGGGGCCGAGATCAAGATGGATGTTGAACTGGTGTTGCTGGCGATGGGGTTTGTCGGGCCGGTTAAAGGGGGCCTGCTGGATTCTCTTGGGCTTCAATATGATTCTCGGGGGAATGTGGCTGTTGATGAACATTTCATGACTAATATGGATGGGGTGTTTGCCACAGGGGACACTAAGCGTGGCGCGTCCCTGATTGTCTGGGCTATTGCAGAGGGTAGAAAGTCTGCGGCCGGGATTCACCGGTATCTACAAGCTGGACGATCCTTTCGGGTGTCCTGATTTCTTTCCATTCCTGGATGTTTCCCGCTTTTGTCGGTTTTTCAAAAGATCTTGTGAAATGTAAAAGTTGGGTGTGTGTCCGTCACAGACCATCAAGAAAGTGTTGAGTCCTACCAACAGCAGTCCGTCCGTCATGTGGCTGTGACTACGCCTCCTTCCCCTGCTCTGTTCGTCCAGGTAATGTTGAACTTGCTGACGCGCATTTTTTGAATGTCTCCCCTCTGGATTTTTATTTCCTTAGCTTCTTAAGTCAATAAAATGATGAAACCTTTGCCCTATTCAGATTTGTCACGTGGGGAGGCTATTTACGAAGATTTTCTTCGGCGGGCAGGCAGGATTCCATTTCTGGGTTTTGGTTTATCGGTGGATGTGTATTCTCCTGATGTCTTTGCCTTATACGAGGAACTTCGAAGTCAGCAAATCCCGATGGCCTATCTTGAAATCTTTCATGCGGCTTCGGAGGCTTTGGCGATGGTTCGAGCCCGACTTTCTGACATTCCTCTGGCCTACCATGCCGAGGGGATTTGGGTCACAC
>BQIZ01000190.1 GCA_021604365.1 Nitrospirales bacterium | reverse complement strand
AGGAGAACATGAGAACCGGAGAGGAGAGACTGCCATGATGATTTCCCCTTGGGATGAAGGTACGAGACTTTTTGAGCGTTCACTGGATGTCCGGAGCGGGATTCAGGAAACGATTGCCTCCAACATGGCCAACGAAGAAACGCCTGGCTACAAGTCCAGGATCCTGCCTTTTCAGGAAACGTTTAATGCGGTTCTTCGAGGGGATGGTCCATTGGAATCTATCGTCACCAATCCGAAGCATGTGCGCACTGGCTCAGAGGATTCCAGGATATTTCAGCACACTATTAAACAGGATGCCGGAGCCGGGTTAGACGAAAATACCGTGAATTTAGAAAAAGAAATGACCCTCATGGCGGAAAATACTTTGATGTATATGGCGGTCAGTCAATTCTTAAAAGGTCGCTTCGATGGGTGGAATGCGGCAATTGATGGAGGGAGTGGCGGTAGATGAAAGACGTTGAATTGATAGCCGCATGACGCTGATCCCAGAAGAACAGAGCGACGGAAACGGGAGTTTGTTGAGGATGAACAGGATCGGAAGATTTGAAAAGGGCGTCGGAAAAAGGAGGCTGAAATGAATGTTGATCGCGTGTTTGCGGTGGTGGGGTCTGCCTTGGATGCACAACGCCAGCGGCTAAATATCATTGCCAGCAACCTGGCCAATGCGGAATCCACCCGGACGCCCGAAGGGGGACCGTACATCAGGCGTGATGTGGTATTTCAAGCCTCACCGGCCGGGCAACAGTTTTCCAATGTATTTGCCAATGCCTTTGGCGATCAGTCCGGGCCGTCCGGTGTTCGGGTGACGGATGTGATTCAAGACGATCGGCCGTTGAGGACCGTGTACGATCCCAGTCATCCCGATGCGGATGACCAAGGGTATTTACACCTTCCTAATGTGAATCCCATCGAGGAAATGGTGAATCTCATGTCCGCGACCCGTGCCTACGAGGCGAATTTAGCGGTGATGGAAACCGGAAAAACCATGACACTTCGTGCATTAGAAATGAGTCGTTAAGGTGCCCAATCTTGAAGGAAGGAGGACGATGAAATGGAATATCTCCCGATAAAAAGCATTGAGGGTATTTCGGAGCCCTTTGGGGTCACGCCGCTCAAAGGACCAGCGGGCCAGGAGAAGGGATTCGGGGATCTCTTGAAAAATGCGGTGGAGTCGGTCAATACCATGCAGCATGAGGCCGGGCGTTTAGAGGAGGCCGTTGCCCATGGAGAAAATGTGAATATTCATCAAGCGGTCATTGCCGGGGAAAAAGCGGGTTTATCGTTCAAACTCTTGATGCAAGTGAGAAATAAGGTGATTGATGCATACCAGGAAGTGATGCGGATGCAAGTGTAAGGAAGTATTGAGTTGCCGATGATGACGATCATGGGCGAGGTTCGAATGAACGAGACCTCCACCGGTCTCATCGGGCACAAATCATTAGTGTCAGAATGATACCCATATTTTTTATCCAAAGAGTTGAACGGAACCCGGTAATTTGATGGACAGTCTCCTCGGTAATTTTCAAGCCTTAACCCTGCCCCAGCGGATTGGCGTGGTTGTGGTGGTGGCGTTAGCCTTGGCGACTATTCCAATGTTGATGATGGTCGGAAAAGCCCCGGAATTGGTGACCCTGTTCTCCCAGCTCAATCCTGACGATACACGAGCGATTATTCAGGAGCTTGGCAAGCAAGGTGCCGTCTATGAGGTGGGTGACAGCGGGAATTCAGTTAAAGTTCCGGCGGAACGGGTGCATGAATTGCGACTGCAGTTGGCCTCCTTAGGACTTCCTGAGTCGGCTGGTGTGGGGTTTGAAATATTCGATCGCACCGGATTGGGCGTGACCCCTTTTACGCAGCAAATGAATTACCGGCGAGCGCTTCAAGGAGAGCTGGCTCGGACTATCGGTCAATTGTCTCAAGTTGAGCGGGTACGCGTGCATCTGGTGATGCCGGAGAAACGTCTGTTTGCGACCGAACAAAAACCGGCTCAGGCGGCGGTTGTGTTGACTCTCAAACGCGGGGCTCCTCTTGGCGGCTCTCAAGTTCAGGGAATTGTGCATTTAGTAGCCAGTAGCGTCGAAGGATTGGAGCCCAGCCAGGTGACGGTCGTGGACAATCATGGTCAGGTCTTGAGTCAGAACTCTGCGGATAGTGATGCTCAACTGACGGCCTCTCAAATTGAAACCCAACGACGGGTGGAACGGGACCTGGAACAACGGGTGCAGACCATGTTGGACCAGGTCCTGGGCCGGGACAAATCTGTGATTCGGGTCACTGCGCCGTTGGAGTTTCGGCAAGTTGAAATCACTGAAGAAAGTTTTGATCCCAATAGCCAGGTGGTGCGAAGTGAAAACCGTAGTCAGGAAAAGGTGTTGGAATCCGGTTCGAGCAGAGGGGGGCCTGGTGTTCCCGGTGTCAGGAGTAACGTGCCAAGCGAGCTCAAGGCAGGCAACGGAACAGATCAAAAGGAAGCCAAACGAAAAAACGAAACATTGAATTATGAAGTCAATCGTAAAGTGAGCAAAATTATTGAACCGACCGGTGCGATTAAACGACTAAGTGTGGCGGTCTTGGTGGATGGGACCTATGAAGGGGCTCTGGGCACTGAGGGACAATCGGCTGAGAATGGGGCCGAAAAGAAATATGTACCACGGCCGGAACAGGAAATACAGAATCTGGTTCAAATTGTGAAAAAAGCCGTCGGATTCTCCGAGGAACGCGGGGATCAAATTGAAGTCATCAATGTTCCATTTGAATCTCCCACTATTCTTGAGGGTGAGGAGAGTATGACGGCGGGGGTCCAATCGTTCCTGGCTGTCTGGGGTGGATTCCTTAAGCCGATACTCTTTTTCTTCCTTGGGGTCATGGTGTTGTGGTTTGTCGTTCGACCGATGGCGCTGAATCTTACCAAGCCCGCAGCGCCAGCGGTGGTCCTGCCACAGAAAGGATTACCTGCCACCGTCACCGAGTATGAAGCGGAAATTTCAGAAACCCCTCAGGAGCAAGCCATTAAACTTGCAGCAGACAATCCAGCTTCCGCCGCTCAAGTGATTCGAACCTGGATAAAAGAAGAACAAGGAGAAAAGGTCTAATCCGTGAATAGTCAATTATCCGGATATGAAAAAGCGGCCATTTTATTACTTGCAATCGGGGAAAGTGCCGCGGTCGAAGTCTTGAAAGTGCTAGACCAAAAAGATATCCGGGCCATCGGCGCGTATTTGGGGGCGTTGGTGAATGTCGGACAGGACGAACATCGAATGGTGCTTAAAGAGTTTCGGGAGTTGGCCGGAACATCCGGTCTGTCGGTTGAAGGAAAAGCCTATCTCTCAAAAATCCTCAATGCGGCCTTGGGCAAGGATAAAGCTCGTCGAATCCTGAGTTCCCTGAACACCTCGGAGAATGCCGGATTTGAAACATTAAAATCCCTTGATGCGGCGTCGATAGCGAATTTATTGGCTGGTGAACATCCTCAAACAGGCGCCTTGATCCTGGCTAACTTAGAGTCCGATCACGCCGCTCAGATTTTGTCATTGCTCCCCGCACATAAACGGGATGCCATCGTCTACCGGTTAGCCACCACGGAAGAAGTCTCGCCCAATATGCTGGATGAATTGAATTCCGTGCTTCAGGAGGAATTGCGTCTGGGATCGTCGAAAAATGCGGTGGCTATAGGTGGGACCGGTCTGGTCGCCGAAATCCTGAATTCGGTGAAACGCAATGTGGAAGGGGAAATCCTGACGGCTCTGGAAGGCAAAAATCCTGAGATTGCCGAAGAAATTCGTGGAAAGATGTTTGTATTCGAAGATCTGGAAAATATTGATGACCGTGGGATGCAGGAAGTGCTGCGAGAGGTGAGCAAAGAAGAATTGCTTCTCGCCCTGAAACCGATCGATGGTCCGCTCAAAGACAAATTTTTCAGGAATATGTCCAGTCGTGCAGCGGAATCCCTCAAGGAAGATATGGAAACTCGAGGACCGGTCAAGCTGAGTGATGTGGAAGCCTCTCAGCAGAACATTATTAAAACCGTTCAACGCCTGGCTGGTGAAGGCCGTGTAGCCTTGGGAGGAAAAGGTGAGGAGCAAATGGTCTAATCGGAGTGTTGAACAATGCGCCAGCGGCGTTCTCGCCTTTTGGCCGTGCTCACGTACTCCTCCGCACGCTCCGCTCGTCCAAGCGGCTGCGGTCTTGCTGGCGAGCCAATTTTGAACACTCCACTATTTTCCTCTTCTGGGTCTGGGTCACTCATATGCTGATGAAATGGCAAAAGTTTTGAAATATTCAACTGCCCCTAAGGTGCGCTCGCTTATGGAACAGGATGACACAGTCAAATGTTTTCAGATGGTTGAATTAGTTCACAAAAGTGCGAAGCAACGCGCCGAAGAGGCCCAGCCGCATGATTGTACCGAACTTCAACGTGACGCGTTTGAGCGGGGACGACAGGATGGGATCGCCGAGGGACGTGCCCAGTGCAAAGCCCAAGTAGAGGAGGAAGTCAAAAAGGCGATTCGGTTGGCGAACCAGATTGGTCGGGCCAGGGTGCTCGCGTTGGAAGAACATGAACGCGATATTGTGGAGGTCGCATTGGCCATTTCTCAAAAAATCCTGTTACGGGAATGTGAAATCGATAAAGAACTTGTCGTTCGGCAAGTACGCCAGGTTCTTGGACTGCTCCCTGACAAAACGTTGGTGACGCTGAAAGTCCATCCGCAAGATTTCACAACCTTAGAGCCCCTACAGCACACCTTACGACCGGAGTGGGCGGATGGCGACCATCTCGTGCTTGAAGCCTATGAGGACGTGGATCCGGGTGGATGTCTGGTTGAACAGGCCGGTCTAATTTTCGATGCCAGGCTGACTCAACAACTGGCTCTTGTGGCTAATGAATTCGGATTGGAAACACCGCAGGCATGAACCTCGCCACCATTCAACAGCGTTTGGATGACATTACTCCTGTAACAATTACGGGGCGGGTGGTCAAAGCCGTGGGCCTGACTCTGGAGGGAACGGGCCTGGGAGCCTCGGTTGGTCAGCGATGTCATATCTTCAGCACACGAGGGAAGTCGATGATGGAGGGAGAAGTCATCGGGTTTCGTGAGCAACGTGTGGTGGTCATGCCGTTCGGCGCTGTTCGCGGCATCGCCGCGGGAAATCTTATACGCTACGACCCGACCTCTCCACGATTATTGGTCGGGCCTCAAATGTTGGGACGAGTTCTGGATGGACTCGGGAATCCATTAGATGAAAAGGGTCCGCTTTCCCGTAGCCGTCGCTATGCCCTCTATGCACCTGCGCCTGCTCCCATGCTCCGCGAGCGAATTCGTACGCCAATGGATTTAGGCGTCCGAGCCATCAATGCCCTCTTGACCTGCGGGGTCGGGCAAAAACTCGGGATTTTTGCGGGAAGCGGAGTCGGTAAAAGTGTCTTGTTGGGAACGATGTGCCGTCACACGTCTGCGGATGTGAATGTGATCGCGCTGGTCGGGGAGCGAGGGCGGGAGGTGAAAGAATTTCTGGAACGGGACTTGGGGCGGGAGGGACTCCGGCGTTCTGTGGTCGTGGTCGCCACGTCCGATCAATCTCCGTTAGTCCGGGTCCGGGCGGCTTTTGTCGCGACAGCCATAGCCGAATTTTTCCGGGATCAGGGCAATCAGGTCCTGCTCCTGGTCGATTCCTTAACCCGCTTGGCTCATGCGCAACGGGAGGTGGGGCTGGCTGCCGGGGAACCACCTACCACGAAAGGGTATCCCCCTTCGGTCTTTACGCTCTTTCCTCAAGTCCTGGAGCGGGTGGGGCCGATGGGCACGGGATCTATTACCGGTCTATATACCGTGCTCGTTGACGGGGACGATTTAAATGATCCCATTGCCGATTCCATCCGGTCCATTTTAGACGGGCACATTGTGTTGTCCCGGCGCTTGGCGATGCAAGGACATTTTCCCGCGATTGATGTCCTGCAAAGTGTGAGTCGGGTGATGTCGGATATTGCCTCGACCGTCCATCAGGATGCTGCCAGATTCCTGGTGCAGATGATGGCGGAATATCGCAATGCGGAAGACCTGATCAATCTAGGAGCCTATCAGTTAGGGTCAAATTCTCGGCTTGATGCGGCGATCAACATGAAAGGGCCGATCGATTCCTTTCTCCGGCAAACCCGTGAGGAGGGGGTGGGAATATCAGAAAGTTGCCAAAGTCTTGAAGCCCTGGCACAACAGGGCCGTCGTCTTCTTGAGAGAAAGGGAAAGACCCCATGAATTGGACTACATTACTTCGATTTCGCAAGCAAGTGGAAGAGCTCGCCCGTGAAGAAGTCGTTCTGGCGGAGTGGGAAAAAAGTCAGATCTCCTCGAAGCGGGATGACCTGATGGTGGAAATGGAAGCGGTGGCCACTGAATTAGAACAGGGTATACGAGTGGGTATCGACAACATGATTGCCGAGCAACGCTATCAGTGGATGGATCGGATTAGCATAGCCATAGAACAACAGAGCCAACACATTCAGGAGGTGGAAGATAAGCTGGCTGATTTACGGGTCACATTAAAAAAAGCCCACCATGCCAGACGTGTAGTGGAATTGGTGATCGCTAAAAAGGAAGAAGAGGTCATGCAGAAAATCGCGACAC
Organism: Nitrospirales bacterium; assembly: GCA_021604365.1. Lineage (GTDB taxonomy): Bacteria > Nitrospirota > Nitrospiria > Nitrospirales > UBA8639 > Nitrospira_E. The sequence goes on along the minus strand of BQIZ01000190.1, from coordinate 462 downwards.
AGGAACAACAGATTCAAGAGGATGTGACGGCTCATGCCTATGCCATCTCTCACCTTGAAGAAATGATCCAGTAGGGGGCTGGAAATATGTCAATTCTTTCACCTTTCCATCAGCATATGCGTAATCGAGAGCATAGACCAAATACTGGAGTGTTCAAAAAGGCCGTTCCAGCAAGACTGCAGCCGCATGGGCGGGCGGAGCATACGGAGGAGGATGTGAGCACGGCCGAGTGGCAAGAACGCGGCTGGCGGCATTTTTCACCACTCCGGAGGAGAACAATGTTGCCTAGTCGATCACTCATTGCCTGGTGGGCGTCGGCCATGATTTTGTGGGCCACCACGGTCGGGTCCGTTCAGGAAATGCCGGAGGTAGGAAAGACGATTCCAGTTGAAAATCAATTAGTTGAAGATGGAATGATGGAGGAGGCGCCTAGTGCAGAAAGCACATTATTGGAACAACTGC
>BQIZ01000189.1 GCA_021604365.1 Nitrospirales bacterium | reverse complement strand
GGTTGTTTGGTGAACACCCGTTTTTGCATGATCCGATCCTGTAATTTCAAAATCCCGTCAAACAATGCTTCCGGGGTCGGAGGACAACCCGGCACATAAATATCAACGGGAACGAACCGATCGACACCCTGAACAACGCTATAACTATCATAAATATTGCCGGATGTGGCACATGACCCCATGGAAATCACATATTTCGGTTCAGGCATCTGGTCATAAATTTTGCGAATAACCGGAGCCATTCGGCGACAGACGGTTCCGGCCACAATCATCAAATCAGATTGACGAGGCGAGGCGCGGAACACTCCTGCGCCATACCGGTCAATATCATAACGGGATGATACGGCGGCAATCATTTCAATAGCGCAACAGGCCAAACCGAACGTCATGGGCCACAAAGAGCCTTTTCGGGCCCAGTTTACGGCTTTCTCCAGGGAAAGGGTCATAATCCCCAGATCGCCGTCTTTTTGCGGCTTCCCGATTTGAATTAATCCCATTCCAAGGCCCCTTTACGCCAGGCGTACACATACGCCACGACAAATAATCCAATGAATATCATCATTTCAATAAACCCGATTACGCCTAACTGATTGAACGTAATGGCCCAAGGATAAAGGAAGATTACCTCGATATCAAAAATCACAAACAGCATCGCGATAACATAATACCGAATCGGAAATGGCATACGTGAATCCGAAAAGGGTTCAGATCCACATTCGTAAGTCGAAAGTTTTTCCGGTTCCGGATATTTAGGTTGAACCAGATAAGAAAGAACAAGAGTGACCAGACCAAACCCCATGGCAAGGCCGACAAAGATAAGGATAGGAAGGTATTTAGTCAGATACTCAAGGAGAAGGTCTGAGCCAGACATCTGGGGACTCCCCTAAAATAGTTTACAATTCAAAGCCTTCTACCGAGGCCGGCATCGTAACACCCTATTTTTTTGTGAATCAATGGAACGAAAGACCCACGGACCGATGGACCATTTAGACCAACTGGTCTCGAAATCGAGATTGAATGGAAACATTTCATAAGATTTCATCACAATTTATGCCATAAAACATATTCGGGTAATGGTTCTGAAAATGTTTTTTTAGCATTAATATGCGGTTGACCCGAAGTGAAAGGAGACGAATTTCTCATACCACTATAGCGAGAATGGCGTTGGGCTTCTATTGCTTCAATCAGGGTTCAAAACATTAATTCACATTCTATCCTCTGTTAAATTCAGAAAAAGGTAAGACTATCGTGACCTTCTTTCTTAATTTTAATATTGAGCTATATCAGCCATGGCTACAAATACAAGTCATTTCACTTAAGCAAAATACCTATTATTTGTTCTCTGCCTATTTCATCTGTCTTGCTATAAATTCTTTTTCTTAACCAAAATCCTTCTCCAATCATCACAAGAATTCTAGGAGGAGAAATTTGATCCTGCTTAGCTGGGCGCAGAATCTGGAATGTGGGAGAAATAATCTTTTTTATGACCAACCAATGCGCAATTAGGGTAAAAATCCGCGGAAAGAGTCAGGGTACAATGGACAATTTGAGGCGGTGAAGGAACAGACCCAAAGAAAGATATAAATTTAGAGGCGGGTTTTCCTCCCACGCCTGACTTGAATTCGAACTACGCACATACATGGTCAAGGAAACCAGCCCTCCCTGGCGATCATCCAACAAACAGCGGAACAACTACTATTTTTTCATCTCCGACGAAGGAGTCCGAAGATTAGGAGGGGTATCAGATTGGTCGTTCCACTCATCTTCCAAGGGAGAAACCGCCTTCGCTTTCTGCCGTCGGTGAATTTGGGTTTGGATCTTTTTTTTGGGTGAAGACCTGGATTCCCCTTCTGGATCACTTTGGGCTTTTTGTGAGAGTTCGGAGTGCATAGAAATAGGGTAACATCTGGAGACTCTCAAAAGCTGCATTTACAAGACTATGCGTTTTGGGGATTCAAAAGAGACTTATTGTGGAGTAAAATACGGCCTGGAGTCATTGCTAAAGAGGCCGTTTCGAATTAAAAAATGTTTTTCAAAAAATTTCGCCCATTATTAACGAAAGAGGTTCGTTTTACCTTGAGCGCTCCCGGAGCTTTTTGGGGTCTGGAAAATTGAATTTCGTTGCGAGATTGATCAGTCCTGACTCCTCGAGAGGCATTTGCTTGGAATGAATAAAGCACGGTGACGGTATGGGGAAAACTGGTATAATAAAAAACATCACAAACTTCATTTAGAAGGGAACAATAAATGATTGTCCAAATTATGCAGAAGAAACTGAAAACTATCCCTGAAGGTACTTCAATCACTCACGCGGCGGAAAAAATGCAGACAGAAGGAATTGGGAGCTTGCTGGTTGAACGGAAAGGAGTTCCAGTTGGAATCATTACTGATACAGCTATTGTCCATAAGGCCGTTGGCCTCAAGAAAAACCTGGATGAGACCAAAGTAGAGAGTCTCATGACCTCCCCTCTCCCTATTATTCAGTTGGCCCAAACTTCGCATGATGCGTTGGATTTGATGGGTGACTTAGGCGTTCGCCATCTCGTTGTATGTGATGGACCGGAAATTGTTGGATTAGTTTCTGCACGGGATCTTCTGGTTTATTTTGGAAGTGTCTCTGAACCCAGAATCGGGGTGGATTAATTCAGCAGATAAAATTTCAAAAAATTCCTTTTCATACGGCCAATAAGTGGGAGCCTCGTGGGCAAATCGAGGTTGTTTTAGTGAGGTTGCCCACGAGCTTTTCATGCCTCTTTGAGTCGATACACAACCGTATCTTGAAAAAGCACCCCTTTGGGTGCAGGACTCGCAAATCGGTAATGGCTTGATCGTTCTCTACAATTCAAACGACTCAAACCCTCACTTAGTCCTTCCAAAGCCTTGTTAAAACGGCCGTTGTAGAAAAATGCCCCATCCTCATGGGGTTGAAGTGAGGTGTCCATATCTGTTAGTGAAATTAAAGGCCTTAAAAAAATATTATGCACTCTCAAAATGAAGCGCGTTTCACCCCTATTTGTTGTCTGTCTGGTTTTTTGTTTACTGGTCCTGAGTGCCGTCCTCACCGCTCAGGCTGTTGAACACAGTCAACACCATTCCCAACACCATCAAGGGACTCATTCCACATTTCTGTGTACCTGGTTTTGTGCTGCTGGGCAAACACTAGAGACCAACCGAGTGCTGGTGGATGGACCGGTTCAGTCTCTTCTTCGAATCGAAGATTGGCGTCCTATCGCCCCTCAAGTCCTTCTCGTTATTACTCCCGCTTCCCGAGCTCCTCCTTTCTGCCTGTAGTTTTTATCATTACGCATTTCTTGGGTTTAAAACACATTCGGTGTTACGGGTTTATTGGTAAGCGTTCGCGAGAATTGTTTGCGAGCGGGAATTTGCTCTTTGGAAACACCCGTTACCCAATACCGATTTATTTAAAAATATTTCAACATCATTTATTTATTGTGACTGGATCGATTGAAAATTTTAATCCAAAAAGGATCGGCAAAAATATGACTAGGAGTATTCGATATCTATTTGTTGGACTCATCGTTGGAATTTTTGGAATCGTCTGTGCCCTTCCACCTACTGAAGCCGCCTTATTGGATGGTTTCATGGATGGCGTAGAAGAATCCTTAGGGAAGAAGGCCGAAGAAAAAGGGGAACGACTCGTCATCGGGAACTTTTATCAGGCCGAAAGGCCCGATTCCCACGCTCCGATTGGGGTCATGCAGGACCATACGCATAACAAGGGTGAATTCATGTTCACCTACCGGTACATGTACATGTATATGGACAAGATGCGGAATGGTACCGACAACCTGTCCAACAATGACGTGTTAAAAGATTTTGCGGTGACTCCTAAAAACATGACGACGCAGATGCACATGTTCAGTGCGATGTATGGCTTGAATGATACGGTTACCCTGATGGCCATGCTTCCGTATCTCATGAAAGATATGGAGCATCAAAACAGAGCCGGGGCCAATTTTTCGACCAACTCCAGTGGATTCGGGGATACCAAGTTGGCGGCCCTTTGGCGATTATATGCCTTTGAAACACCCAGTATCGGTTCCCATCGGTTTCATTTGAATACCGGTGTATCGCTGCCAACCGGAGATATCACTCCAACGGATAACACACCGTTAGGAAATAACTCATTGCTGCCCTATCCAATGCGGTTGGGTTCCGGAACCGTCGATTTGTTACCCGGGTTAACCTATACGGGGGTTCGGAACGATGTTTCGTGGGGATTTCAGGCACTTGGGACCGTTCGGATCGGACACAATAAGCAGGGTTATAAGGAGGGCAATCGATATAAGGTGAACACCTGGGGGGCCTACCGTTGGGCTGATTGGATCAGCACGTCTGCGCGATTGAACTGGCAACAATGGTACAACATCAAGAGAGAAGACGGCCAACTCCAAACCACAGTCGGACCGGCACAAATCCCTCTTGTCCCAACTGCCGATCCTGATCGACAAGGGGGACAGCGGTTGGACCTTATGGGAGGTGTGAATATTCTGTTTCCGGAGTTTATGGGCCTCGAGAATCATTTGAATGTTGAAGCCGGCGCGCCAATTTATCAATATCTCGACGGTCCGCAATTGAGGCAAGCCTGGTCTTTTTGGGTTGGATGGCAAATGGTCATGTAGGAAAAAGATGGAATAGGGATGGCTCAGATTCCGGAGAGCCTAGGAAAAAGGAGATGGATCATGAATAACAACAATGTGTTGTGGATATTTCTGGCTAATCTATCCCTGGTCATGGGGCTCGGTGCGTCCCATGCGTATGAGGTGGGGAATGTCCAGACTGGTGGATCCATCCATGGAAGGGTTTCTTTCCTAGGCTCCCCGGCAGAGCCTATACACTTTAAAGTAGAAAAAAACCCGGAAGTATGTGGCCAAGAGCGAAGCCTCGTGAAGGTTGAATCTCGAGATGGATTCTTGACCGGTGCGGTGGTCGTGCTGGAGGGCATCAATACGGGAAAACCTTTCTCCCCAAAAACCTTCACCGGGAATTTACCGGGCGAGGGTGCATTTCGATACCTGGGAGGAGGATCCCTCGGGCTTCAGGTCAAAACCAAAGGATGTAATTTTGGTCCCTTCACGGGCGTCATCGCAGCCAATGAAGCCGTGCAATTTCAAAACCAGGATTCGGTCAAGCATGTCCTACACTCTTTTGTATCCAAGGATACCAGGGGGAAAATTCTGCGCACGGTCCATAATCAGGACCTTCAGCCCCGTGATGCAATCGAACGGGTATTTCCTTCAGACAAAATGGAAGACGGGGTCGTGGTGCGGATTATTTGTAATCGGCATGACTTCATGCAGAACTGGTTGTACGTGGTAGATAACCCGTATTTTGCCATTTCTGATCAAGAGGGCCGGTTCACCATTGACCAAATTCCACCGGGTACGTATACGTTGTTAGTCCGGCATCCGGTGTTGGGTGAACAGCGCCAGGTGGTCACCATAAACGCCCAAGAAGATTTGCAGATGGTATTTCAGTTCGCAGATGAATGAATGGCACCCCAAGCAGGGAATGGCTCTGGGATGTGATATTCCTCAACACCCGAACCGCGAATCACAGGGCGGTTTTTTAAAGCCTCCTTGTGGGGGAGGGTTCCATTCCGGGCCAGGACCCGCAGGCTCTTGAAGATCACTATTATCATAGGGCTCTTCATTGCCGGTGACCCCGTCCTCATAGGAATCCTTGAACATCTCACCCAGCTCCTGCTCAAACTTCCCATTTCCATTTAAATCCAACCAAAAAAACACCGGATCGCCAACGGTCAAGACGACCGGGGTGCCGAACTCGTCGAGCCAGACCTTATAGGTTCGACGTGCCGTCATGAAATTAACGGACCCGGAGCCGGTCAGGTCAAACTCTCTGAAAAACATATCGTTGCGCCAATCATAATAGGCATTGATCTCCCGGGGATCGAATTCATCAGGTTCGACCGGAAGCTTTGGGCGTGTTTGAATCGACGAAAACGGATTGGTATTCATGGCCACAGGCTGAACATGGATGGAAGGTTGGGGATCAGCCCGATAAGGGAAGACAGTCTTACCAGGGGAAGTGAGATGAAAAGCGCCAAGCAAGACAATACAGAGAAAGGGAGACGGCGTCATGAATGTTGCTCTTTTCCTCGTCTTTCAGGGAGACTAGCAAAATTGTAATCGTTGCAAGCGCAAAGGCGCAAATTTTGATGAGAGACCTTCACTCTTTCATCTTATCCATTGTGCTTGTCGCGCGCTGAAGTGTTTCAGCGAATTATTCAAAATTCGGTTCATCCCCTTCCAACCCCAGTCTCTATTACTTACTGGGAATTCCCACCGGCTGGAAAAACTTAAAAGGATTCACCATAACAATGAAGCAGAAATCCCACTGGCTAAAGCATTGGGGACTTGCCCCGACTGACAGAAAAGAATGGGTTTGGCTCTTCGGGCTTTGCGGAGTGCTAGGAGGGTGTGCCTCCATAGAATTTCCGGGAAATAGTACAGGGCAGGGGATCGTCGAATTCAATTGCGCCGTGGGAGATGTGACACCGGATGAAGCCATCGTGTGGATAAAAACCTCCGACGCCCAAACACTGACAATCCAATATTCCACCGACCCACATTGGTCTTCCTTTCAAGAAACCGCCATGGTCTCAACGACTCCGGAAACCGATTTCACCGCACACATTCCCCTAAGTGCCTTGACCCCTAAAACCCGGTATTGGTATCGGAGCCTGGTGCCCGGGAAATATCCCAGCCAGTCATGCCAGTTCCTCACCGCGCCCCTCGCAGAGAATTCCGCAACGGTCACTTTTGTCATTAGCGGCGATACGCGCCAAAGTTTTCAACCATTTTCAATCATGGAAACCATACGCACGATGAGTCCGGACTTTTTTGTGTTTTTGGGAGACACGATTTACGCGGACAAAGACACGCCTGCCCGGGAATTATCAGACTATTGGAACAAGTATCGAGAAAACCGAGATGGATTTGCCAAACGGCTTTTCGCCGAAACAAGTGTCTACGCCATGTGGGACGACCACGAAGTGGACAATGACTTCACCTCAGCGCATCCCCTCATGTCTATTGGCCGCCAAGCCTTTTTCGATTATTGGCCCATTCGTCGGCACACGCAAGATTCAACGCGCCTCTATCGAAA
>BQIZ01000188.1 GCA_021604365.1 Nitrospirales bacterium | reverse complement strand
TGGCAGGATGACAGAAGTGTGTGCTCCGGCCTGGGAAAAGATATACATCACGGCTGCGCACATGGGAATCTCAGCAGCTACGGTTTGTCGGATTGGCGTCTTGAGTCTGGGAATCGAGAGGACCGGGGAAAATTGCTTATCGGCGGGAAGTTGGGAATTTGCTGATCGTCTTTAACCGGTTTTTGATCAGGACCGTCCCGATATGAGGGAGGCGGGCGGTTCGACGGACCTCAAACCATCCATACACCAGCACGCTCAGGACCAACACGAGCGCTACGCCCATCGAAAGGGGGTCAGAACCGATAAAAAACTCAATGAGATGCACTGTGGACCGTTCTCCAGATTTATTCTCATTTTTTCGGTCGTTCCCGCAGGATCTTGAGATTTTCTCTCACCTTCCGAAATTTATTCCTTTTGTACATATTTCCACTTACGGCTGCACCAATTTTTTTCATGGAATTGGCAAACAATTTTTTCTGCTCATTTCGCGCCGGAATCGCTAACCGGTATAATGCCTTCATCATGATGTTCCCCCTGCCCTCGTTCAGATTTTTTCAGGCCTGTCTTCTGATGCTGAGTCTTACGGTGTTTGCCCACCCAGACTTGGCTGTAGTGAGGGGAGCCACGCCGGTCAGTCTCGCTCCTGCCGATGATACAGAAGAAACAGTCGTGACCATCAATATTAAATCTCGGGAATTCAACCCCAACAACCTTTCACTCACCGTGGGGCAAAAAACCCGGCTGGTCCTCAAAAATTTGGATACGGAACTGCATGCATTTCTGCCGGTCGGCCTACTGACAGATATCCACTTGAATGTCAGCGGAAGTGGTGCCCCACAGTTTTCCAAAGAAGGACTCAGCCGCGTTTTGCTTCCCACCCGAGGCCAAACAGACATAGTCTTTATCCCATCTCATCCCGGTACGTTCCCATATTTTTGCGATTTACCGGGCCATGTGATGCGGGGTACCATCGTGGTACACAAGAACGAGAGTATGGTAGATTAGCCCACCTGGGCATGAGGGACATTCCCCTTTTCTACTCGTACACAAAATCATTAACCAAGCATGTTTGTGAGGAGGAGTTTGGTTCCATGAATATTGTTCGCCGTCAACCAATTATGACAGATACCCTGCAACCTGAGGCAGATCATCGCCTCGGGTCCCATGCTCGCCAGATGTGGTCTAGCCTCAAATGGGCAGGCCTCCTGTGCTGTTCCTGGCTGTTACCCTTCACTTCTGTGTGGGCCGCCGAGCCAGCACCCGTCGATGACGAGGCTCTGCTCACCACCGTTCGGGAATTTGCCAATGCGGTAGGAAACGGCAATCGAGTCGCAGCCGGCCAACGGGATTTTGTGTGCTTACATCAAATGGCCCAACAGCAGTTGTTCTCAGACGGGAACTTTCCAGACCCGTCAAACCCTATCTATGAATGGTGTGAACAGCGTCGGCAGGAGGCCCACAAACGAGTCATTCAACAACACGACCGGGCATTGGATAATGTGTGGCCTGGACTGGGAAAACTGGTCGATTTTTCAGACTTCGAACGATTCTATATTGCGGAGACTCTCCACCAACAATTGGCTCCGTCGTTTTTTGTCATGCCGGCCATTGCAGTTCAGGAACCAACGACGCCATTTGTCATTGAGACCGTGGAATCGGGGGCCCTACCCCATGCCTCGTTTCCCTCGCCAGATGAAACCCGAGTACTCGCCACACCCACCGCCTTTCTGACCACAAGAGTGTCCTACCCGAATGCCTTGACGGCACCCATTGCCAATGCCCCGGGAGCCGAGGATTGGGCAGTGCCTTATAAAAAGGCACAGCGGGTGGTGAAATCCGTCAACGTGAAATGGGTCGTGCTTTCAGATCTTAAGCGATTGGGATTTCCCACGGACCGTGCCGTGCTGGATTTGATTCTTGATGGTCCGCGTGGCACAACCATTCCATTTGTGGTGGATCCAGGTGGGTTTTTGCCTCGCTCAGCAGAATGGTTTGGCCTCCCGGAAAGCATGGAGACCATACAAAAAGGGATTCAGCAGGCACAGGCATCCCCCACCAGGCTAGAATCCATCATGAGGTTGAACCGGGTTTTGATGATTGGTCCAACCCACATCCCTACCCTTGAAGTTTTTTCGGATCAACTATACAAAGGGTTTCTCGAATATGGAAGTCGTTTGAACGGCCTTCAATTGGGTGACGAGCGACTGGCCCAACGGTTTAATGAACTCTATTGGACGGTGCAATCCCAAACCGATCGGTTTGATATGTCTTTGGGAATGGAAATGGGCGGGAAACCTGAGCCGATGCCTGCCGATTTTCTCTATCGAATGATTCCGGTGATGGAGGCCTTGGCCTCTCTGGAGCCCGGTGATTTCAACAACCGTATTCGCCTGTCCTCGACCTACCGATGGACGAACGACCAAATGGCGGCCCTGTCCGCTCCACAGGAATTATTGAGTGAAGTACCAGCCGACCAGGACGAACTCCGCGCACAGGTGCTCTTGGAATTGGCGTGGGCCAGAATTGGGAAAGTGGCCTGGAATCGGCACTTTGATGATCCCGACATTCAGAAAGGCTATGAGGCGGCTCAAAAAGCGTTCGAACTCACGAAAGATCCGCTCAACAAATTTACGGCAGTCTATGCGATGGCCTATAGCCTGGCGTTTCACGTACCTCGTGACAATCAGGCCATGTTAGGTCTACTACAACAAGCCCGTGACTGGTTTGAAAAAACTCCCGGCTCGAGCCCCCAAAGCTGGGCGTATATGTTGCACAATGATACGCTCAAGGGGTTAGTCGAGAATGATCCCGCCTTCAAATCATTGCTGGCCGCACAGGTAGATCCTGCAATATAGGTGAGAGCGGCCTCATGAAATTATCACATGCGGTGTCCCGGACAAACTGAAGACCACAAAAGGCTGGAGAATCGTATTGCCTCAATGAAGGTTCTCCAGCCTAATTGGTTCATTTTCCCTCTTTTTTTCAACACGGTCCCTCTCCCCGAGGAACCTCTTCTTTAAATCACTTCCCATGGAGTTAGATTTTCGAAAAAATCCCGCTATCTTAAATAACATGCTCGACGTCATGGCCGATGGCCTGTTCACCGTCGATGCCAAAGGTCACATTGTCGCCTGGAGCACCGGGGCCGCTCGTATCACGGGATATTCCAGTCAGGATATCCTGGGGAAATCCTGTCATATTTTAGAGGGTCAAAATTGTAAGGGCTTTCGCGTCCTAACGGAATTCCTGGACAACCCGACCCCGTATCCTTGGGGCATCTGTAATCAGGAATGCAAAGTTCTAGGGAAAGACGGACGAGAACTCTACCTCTTCGGCAATGTGTCGATCATCCGAGATGAACAAGGTCAGGTCGGAGGTGCTGTGGGGACCTTTACCGACCTCACTTCATTTATTTTAAATAATCAAAAAATTGCCGTGCTTGAAGAACAGGCGAAATCCCGTGAGTCCTTTCAACAGCTCATCGGCAAAAGCCCTGCGATGCAAGAAGTGTTTCGCCGGCTCAGGCTGGCCGCACAAAGCGACGTCACGGTGCTGCTCACCGGGGAATCCGGCACCGGAAAAGAACTGGCAGCCCGAGCCATTCACACCCTGAGTGATCGAAAAGACAACCCTTTTTTCGCCATTAATTGCTCAGCCATTCCTGAAACCTTGCTTGAAAGCGAACTTTTCGGGCATGTGAAGGGGGCATTTACCGGGGCCATACGCGATAAAATCGGCGTCTTTCAAGCCGCCGGCGGTGGCACGTTATTCTTAGATGAAATCGGAGATACCAGCCCTCTCCTGCAGTTGAAATTACTCAGAGTCCTGCAGGAAAATGAGATTCGCCGGGTTGGAGATGATCGGGGCATGCAGGTTGATGTTCGACTCATTACGGCCACCAATAGAGACTTGAAAGTCCTTATGGCGGAAGGCACGGTTCGGGAAGATTTTTATTATCGGATTCATGTATTCGAGATTACCCTTCCGCCTTTGCGAGCCAGACGAGAAGACATTCCTCTCCTGGTTCACCATTTCATGGCGGCAAGTTCTAAGACGTTTCGTCGCGAAATAGGAGATATAGCCCAGGATGCTCTTCAACGATTAATTGACTATAACTGGCCCGGCAATGTCCGCGAATTAAAAAATGCGATCGAGCATGCCTTCGTCACCGTCAATGGTGATTGCCTCACACTGTGGGATCTTCCTTCAGAAGTCCAACGTCCCCCACGATCTAAAAGTCTCAAACCTCTCTCTTCCCAAGCAAAGCCCTCCCTTCCACCCGATGAGGAAGCTCGCATTGCTGAAGCCCTCCAACAGACCAACGGCAATAAAACGGAGGCTGCCAAGCTACTCGGCGTGAGCCGGGTCACCCTTTGGAAGAAAATCAAACAGCTTCAGCCCCCTCCACACGCATAACCAAACCGTTAACACGTTAACTTAACAGTTAACGCATTTCGTTCAGTTCAACTTAATTATCAAGCCATCCTCAGGCTTTTCCCATCTTTATGATTTCACACATGCATTGATTTCGTTCATTTTTTTAAAATATATGGTCGAAGCCTAACGTGGCACAATCCATGCTTGATATATTTCATGAAAAGATTCCGCAATGAACACATCGAAACGAGCTCAGTCGAATTTGACCAATGCTCCTTTTCAAGAAGGAGGGGAGGGTATCAATCATGATTGTGAAACAATTTTATTTGAGTTGTTTAGCCCATGCGTCTTACATGATTGGCGATCACAAAACTTCAACCGCCGTGGTTGTGGATCCTCAACGGGACATCGAGCAATATCTTCAGGAGGCCCGGCGCCACGATTGGAAGATTCGGTATGTGTTTCTTACTCACTTCCATGCGGACTTTCTCGCCGGGCACCTTGAACTGCAACGACAAACTGGTGCTGAGATTTGCCTTGGCGCCAAAGCCAAGACCGGCTTCCCCATTCGAAACTTTCGAGACAAAGAGATACTTGAGTTTGGATCGGTGCGCATTCAGGTGCTGGAAACCCCCGGACATACCCCTGAAAGTATTTCACTTGCCGTCTACGACCTAAGCAGGAGCGCCGATCATCCACACTGTGTGCTGACAGGAGATACCCTGTTTATTGGCGATGTAGGTAGGCCGGATCTTATGGCCTCCATTGGCGTGACTGCCGAAGAATTAGGGGGCCAATTATTCGATTCGCTCCGAAATACACTCATGCGCCTTCCGGATGAAACGCTGGTCTATCCGACACACGGAGCGGGATCTATGTGCGGCAAAAATTTAAGTAGTGACACGGTATCTACAATGGGCAAGCAACGTTGGGAAAACTATGCGCTTCAACCTATGACAAAAGAAAAATTTGTTGAATTGGTCACAGCCGACCAACCTGAAGCCCCTTCGTACTTTGGATATGATGCCAAGATGAATAGGGAACAGCACCCCGTTCTGGATGATGTGGTACGGAACAGCCTCACACCACTTTCTCTTCAAACGGTGTTGGATCACCAGAAAAACGGGACTCAAGTCCTTGATGTCCGAAATGCCGTTGAATATGCCGGAGGCCACCTGAAGGGGAGTCTCAATATTGGATTAGGAGGAAAATTTGCGACATGGGCCGGGACGGTCCTGGACCCCAAACGCTCCATCGTCATCATTGCCGAGCCTGGGTATGAAAAGGAGGCGATTCAACGATTAGGCCGCATTGGGTTTGACCGGGTCCTTGGCTATCTGAATGGTGGGATGCAATCCCTTGAGGTAAACCCCGATATTATCCAAAAAGTCCGCCGCATCTCTGCTCAGGCACTTGCAGAACTATTGACCACCTCTCAACCACCAATGGTTGTCGACGTCAGATCGGAAAAAGAGTGGCAGGCAGGGCATATTGATCGAAGCATCAATATCCCCTTACCTCACCTTACCGAACATATTCAGGACATCCCTGCGGATGCCCCTGTAGTGGTCCACTGTGCCAGTGGTTATCGATCATCCACCGCCATAGGGATTTTGGAACAAGCCGGACGAACCCATGCGATGGATCTTATCGGCGGACATGACGCCTGGCTCACCACATGGGGGCATCCACGCCACAAAGTTCAACACGAAAGTACGGCTGCATGCGCGAAATAGCCGCAAAGGACAATACCAAATGAATACGATGCTCTTAGATCAAAAACCAAAATCGGGAACGGGTCACAAAAATGAGGTATCGCCTCTTTCGTTGAACGACCCTATTTATATTGATGTCAGGACTCCGCAGGAATTTAAAGGTATGCACATTTCAGGTTCTCGAAATATTCCTCTGCCAGACCTCCATACCTATGTAGAGGAACTACAGACTCTCTCTCGTGAACACCCCATCAGGTTACTGTGCCGAACACAGAACCGTGTGAAGATTGCCTACGAATATTTGACCAACCATGGTCTGACGAATTGTGAAATTCTGCAAGGAGGCATTACCGCCTGGGTTAATCAGGGCAAGCCTGTTGTCCGGGGACAACAACGAATTTCACTTGAAGGACAGGTTCGAGCCATTGCAGGTGGGTTGATTCTGGCAGGGGTAGCCTTTGGCTTCACGGTTCACAGTGGATTCTTTTTCATCCCCGCCTTGGTTGGAGCCGGGCTCCTGCACGCGGGATTAACCGATTCGTGTTTAATGGGTATGCTGTTAGCCAAGCTACCCATGAACCGAATTGGAAATTCCTCGAAAAATATAGGCAAGAAAGGAGATTCATGATGAATTGTCCACGATGTGAAGGATTATTGATGAGTGATCAAGTCTATAACCCGGAAGAAGCTGTATATGTGTTGCCCATATGGCGATGCGTTAATTGCGGCGAATCGTTTGATCCCATGATTCTCCAAAACCGGACGACACAAAAAGCGAAAGGGATCATGCAACATTCAAAATCCACAAGTTGGACAAACAATAGAACCCCATTAGCTATTACACGATAGGACGTCTATAGTTTTGCCCAGGCCCTAACCTGGAATTCAGTCAGGTCTGTCACACCTTAATCACAAGGAGGTTGCTATGCACCATTTAATTCGTTCCGTTTTGATGTTGGGGGGTTTTAGCCTTTTGGCCATGGGGTGGATGACCACTCCAGCCATGAGTGAGGGAAAAAGCCCGACAGATGGCTATGATATTCACATCCAGGCCCCGCATATGATGGCGGATGGGACAGTGGGAGGACCGTACCATCATTACTGTAAGGGCATTTCGGATGAACTG
>BQIZ01000187.1 GCA_021604365.1 Nitrospirales bacterium | reverse complement strand
CGAGAAATGAATGAGTTGGTGTGAGGTTTGTGAGGTTATTGATCCTTTTATCCAGGAGACACGGAAAATGGGACGCAATTCAATCAAAGGGTTACAGAATCCGTTACGAAACCAACAAGGTGCATACATCCTGATTACAGGCATTGCTGTTGTGGCCCTGTTTGGATTTGCAGCCCTGGGTATTGAAGTTGGACGGTGGTATGCCATCCAGGGAGAGATGAGTAAAGCGATCGATGGGGCGGCCTTTGCGGGAGCCAAAAATGTGAACAATCCCAACATCACAGATCTCCACGGATTTGTCCAACAAGTGGCTCAAGCCAACTTTCCTCCCGGACTGTTGGGAACTGACACACCTACGTTCGTGGTGACCGACGACGGAAACGGTAAGGTTTCGGTGCAAGGCTCGACGAATTCCATCAATTCACTATCGAGAGTGGTTGGGGGAGGTCACGACACCACCGCTATCGCTGCAGACGGATCCGCCAAACTTCGTAACGCGGAAATCGCATTAGTTCTGGACATTTCGGGATCGATGGGAGGCAGCCCCATCAGCGATCTGAAAGATGGGGCCACAAGCTTTGTCGAAAACTTCACTGATCAACAAGCCGATAATCGATTCGCCTTGTTGACCTTTGCCACAGGAGTCCAAAAACCCTTTGCTATGGACCATGGGTACGTCTCTCCCATGACTTCTGCCATTAATGGACTGGGAGCATCCGGGGGAACCAATGCCGAAGACGCCTTAGCTCAAGCTCTTACCCTTCCCTGGTCCGATCAATCCGGCGTTCCCGCGAATGAACGCACCAAACAAGTCGTCATTTTTTTCTCGGATGGAAATCCATCAGCCTTCCGAGGCCAGTTTAAACATGAAGGGGTGACTTTTGATGCAGTGGCGGCTTTGGACGGAGGCTATGCCAGTGTTTATAGTTATATGGGGTATCCAAACCCACAAGCATCCTACGACAGTTCATTTTATATCAATTTTACCGGTGATGGAAAAAAAACAGGAACATCTTGTGCCCGGAAAAAAATTAATGGCGAATGGTATTACTCGGTTAAATGGGACATTTTCCAAGATAGCACATATGGATTGAATAGCTTCGGCCCAACTTACGGGATGGATTCTGAACACTGTTCTATGAACAATCCCACTCCCCTGGGAGATTATGTGAACTACCTGGTTCGTCAAATGGCCGTAGACAATGCCCAAGCCATCAAAAATAATGGAATTGAAATTTATACCATCGGCTTGGGGAATATAGACCAAAATTTCTTGAGTGCTCTCTCCAGTGGGCCAAAATTTGTCTATTACACCCCTGATTCTTCAGAACTTGAAGGAATCTTCCAACAAATTGCCAATATTCTCAAACTTGTCCTTATTAGTTAGGCAACCTCGATACCACACGATTGTGAACACAACTCGCGTGACTGGGATGATAGGGCCACATGCAGGAGGGTTCCCCAATGAAGAGCTTGATCGGGTCTTTTCAGAAATTGATGTCTCCATGCCAGACGGAATCGGGAATCACGGTCGTGGAAGTGGGAGCAACCATGCTGGTATTTCTCACCGCACTCTTCGCCGTAGCGGAAATGGGTTGGTTTTTTGTGCACCAGAACACTCTCACTTCTGCAGTTAGAGAGGGCATTCGTATTGGAACCGTTGGCGCGACTTCAGTCGATGGTAATGGAAATGCCTTATCCCGAGAAGACTCAATTAAACAAGCGATTCAACAAAGTGCCGCAGCAGTCATGGATATCGACTCGTCAAACATTTTCATTTTCCCCGTCGATGCCGACTGGACCGATCCTGATGATCCAGCCGTTGTGGGAACGGCAAGTGCCGGCGGTGCCGGCGCATTTATGCGGGTCAGAGTCAATTTCACCCATCAATTTTTCACCCAATTGATCGGCGGGTTTTTTGGGGCAGGGGACTCCATGGTCATGTCCTCCGAGGGGACCTACCGCAATGAAAACTTCATCTTAGGAGGCGGATCATGATGGCATCATTGTTACGAAAGGTGAGAAATGAACGGGGCACCGCTTCCATCGAACTTGCCTTTTCCCTCATGATTTTCCTCTTCGTCGCCTTTGGTATTGTCGAATACGGAAGCCTCATCAACGAACGCAACTCGCTCACACAGCTCGCGAGAGAGGGCGCAAGCTTAGCCTCCCGAAACCTGACGACCAACCAGAACATGATGGACCTTCTCGGCTCCACCGACAATGCCCTGGATTTCAAAAATCAACCATCCAAATATCATATTTACCTAGCCCAAGTTACGGCCGGAACCGTGGCGAACAATAACCCTACCTGTGCAGTCGTTGAGCAGGGAGGTTTTAACGGCTCCGGCGTGGCAGCTCCAGCGCTTCCGAACTGTGATTTACCGCAAAATCTTTACGACCATTTGGTGTATGTTCCCGGTACCGGTGCAACGGTACAACAATTTACCGTCCTAAAAGTCTATTATGAACATGATCCGATAACCCCCATAGGGGCACTCGCTACTCAATTTGGATGGGGGGCGGGCAACCTGGGGAATAGTGTGACCTTGTTCAGTCAAGCAATTTTTTAATCTATGATGCCAGGAGTCTGTTCAGAATTCCGCAGCGTGTACTTTTAGACTTAATCGCCACCAATCTGTTAGACAGACTTGAAAGGATTCGGGCGGAGTCAACACCCCCCTTCACGATTTTGGCTTTAATCTGCAGTCTTCCTTCGTTGTTTAATAAGACTCTCTATTGTCGATCTAACCGTTGGTAAATCAGTCGAATCCAGGCGAATAACAGTGTCTTGTTCAAGTTTAGTTAAAGGATCCTCTTTGGTCCTTTGCTGTTCCATAACTCTAATCGTTGCATCAGAGGCATCGGTCCGTTGTTTAGCTCGACATGCAATTCGCTCGGCCAACACCTCATCTGGCGCCCAAACGTCCAAGATAACAACAGACACATGACGTTCATGAGCCAGTCGAATGAATGATTGCCTTTGTGCGCCATCAAGGAATGTGGCATCCACAACGACCGGGTAGCCCGCCTGTAACATGCCGTTTGCAAGATCCCATAACCGATCATAGGTTGCATGAGTCATGGCTGGGGCGTATAAGCTCTTTGAAGCTCCCTGATCAACGACTATTTTACGTTGTTCGGCGTAGATCCGTTTACGTTCCACATCGGATCGCACGCGCACTGCACCCAATGCTTTTACCACTTCTGTGGAGACCGTCGTCTTCCCGGTCCCGGATACTCCATGCATCAGCATCAACATTGGAGGAGCAGATATCACCAATCGATTAGCCAACTCCACGTATCTGATTATTTCTTCAAGGAAATCCTCCCCTACCGGGTTTCCTGGTTCCACCTGAGCCAGACGCAAACCTGCCACTTTAGCTCGAACAAGTGCCCGATAAACTTCATACAGCCGGAACACACTCATCCCGGCATAGTCACCAGTCACTTCCAGATAACAGTTCAAAAACCAATATGCCAAATCCACTCGATCCTTGCTCTCAAAATCCATGACCAAAAATGCAACTTCGCTCATAACATCAATCCAACGCAACCCAGGCTTAAATTCCAAGGCATCAAACACACAGGTCCGGCCCTCAAATAGGGCAATATTTCCTAAATGAAGATCACCATGACATTCTCGAATCTGCCCTGAGGATTTGCGTCCTCTTAATAATGGTCTCAATCGCGTCCATTCCTGGTTTGTCCATTCCTTGATATCCTTCATATAGAGTTGAATCCGCACGGGAAGGGCTGCAAGAGGAATGTCCTCGAAGCACTCTCCGATAGGTCGCCATACCATATCCGGCTTTCCATCGGGAAAGGTATCTCCTGAAGATTCGATCCGACCATGGAATGTTCCAATATCTATGGCCAGTTGACCGACCACAGATTCATGCAGATTGCCTGTCTCGAGGAGTTTGTGAAACTCCTGATCGGGAGGGAATTGTTTCATTTTGACGGCCCATTCAAAAGGGCTTCCATCTCCATCAATGCGAGGATCTGCTGGGGACCCAGTAATGGGGACCACACCCAGATAGAGCTGTGGGGCTAACCGCCTGTTGAGACGCACCTCTTCTTCACAAAACCACCTCCGTTTTTCAAGTGTCGAAAAATCAACGAAGGAAAACAACACAGGTTTTTTAATTTTGTAGACATACTGACCGGTTAGAAACACCCATGAAATGTGCGTTTCCACCAATGTGACGTGACTCACAGGATGTGAATAACATTCCGGTTTCTTCAGCGATTTGACCAATGGAAAGGAAGTCATAGCCATCCAATAAAGATGATTGGTCCTTTGAGAAGGGAAAAGAATCTTTTTGTTCCAGAATGTCTTCACTCAAGACACTGAACCATCTTACCCAATTTCATCCCTTTCACCAAACAGAAAAATGCATCCTCTGATGGTGAACCGTTCATTTGACTTGTGGAAAAATT
Organism: Nitrospirales bacterium; assembly: GCA_021604365.1. Taxonomy (GTDB): domain Bacteria; phylum Nitrospirota; class Nitrospiria; order Nitrospirales; family UBA8639; genus Nitrospira_E. The sequence continues at coordinate 2,870 of BQIZ01000187.1, read as the reverse complement.
CCCCGAACAGGTACAATAAAATCATCTAACTGATTATGTTTAGACGAATAAAAATATTCTTCATTATTGTTCTTCTCATCTTGGTCGGGTCTACATTGGTGGCGCTCTGGTTGTTACCTGGGACGTTTTCCGCCAAATCCACTCCACCCGAGTGGGAAGTGAAAGCGGCCAGATTTATTCGCCATCTAGCCACCCCCAGCCACTTCCTTAAGATGACGAACCCGGTCCCCTATTCTTCTGAAGCACTACGGGAAGCTCGGCATCATTTTGCCGATCACTGCGCCACCTGCCACGCCAATGATGGAAGTGGAAAATCACATATGGGTCCGAATTTCTATCCTCCTGTTCCTGACCTCAGGGCCCCAGCCATTCAAGCGATGGCTGATGGCGAATTGTTTTATGTCATTCATTACGGCATTCGATTCACCGGAATGCCGGCCTGGGGGAAAGGTCAGCCGGAGGAAGATCTCGACAGTTGGAAATTAGTTCACTTAATTCGACATTTCCCCGATATCACTCCTGAAGAAATCGCAGAGATGAAACAATATAACCCTCTTACCCGTGCAGAACGGGAGCAACAAGAAGCCCTTGATCAATTTTTATCAGGAGAAGATGTGGTATTCCCGGAGCACCACCATTGATTTTATAATCCAAGGAGTTGTCATCATGAAATATTTCAGTATTCTGGCCCTTCTGTGCTCCATGTTTCTGACTTCTCCAGTCTGGGCACACGGCGATGCCGCTCATGTCATGGGAACCGTCACGGAATCGGGGAATGACCATGTGGTAGTCACAACCCCAAAAGGGGAATCCCTGACCCTTGCTTTTCATCCTCAAATTACGTTTCAACAAAATGGCATTCATGTAGAACATGCCCGACCGCAAGTTGGGGACCGACTCGTGGCCGAGGTTTCAAAAAAGGGAGTACCTGAAAACCGTGACTGGGTTGCGACCGAGATCACATTTTCTACACCCAAAAAGAAGCCTTGATTGCTGAGAGCGATTCACGACCAAGAATGAGAATCAAAAGTCATTCGGTTTTTTTTAAGCCAAATCCAGGCTTCCATCTGGAAGGACCGAACCAAAATTTCCACACCCCGCATCTTCATTATCTTCTCATGATAATTGCACTTTTCGATCCTCTAGAATTTTTATCGTTTTGACCTGCCTTTAACAGTCCATGATGACATCATACCCATGGGTAGATCCCAGAATTCCTCGCGATGCCTCGGAACTCCCTGGCGACCTGCCTCATTTACAATCAGGACAGAACAAAGATTGAGTAAACGAGCCGGAGGGTATATTCATCATGGGGGGGGAACCAGCCTGAGATCACATCTGGGGGAAATGGAGCCAGTCGTGTAGACAAAAACGACTTTCGGGTCGACCGGATCACCTGAGGAATCTGTTGAATTTGCATCTCTTGATTATGGAGGAATATCCTGTAATAAGATGATGAAGGAACAAAATGACCTACTACAGGACCATTAGACTCTCCCGTGTTATTTTTCGCTATAAACTAGTTTTCCTTTTTTCCCTCATAACCATTTGTGCCGGATGCTCTACCCCCTACAAAAACTCTCTTCCTCCTGACCTGGCGGAACACATTGAGCCAGTATTAATGTTCCCGCGCATTAAAAAGGACCCGGACAGCTTCAAGGGAAAACTGGTTATACTTGGAGGGCAAATCCTGGCGGCAAAACGCTTGGAAGACAGAACTCAACTCAGGATCCTTCAATTGCCCCTCATCAATGAAGAGGAGCCAACAACTGAACTCACCCAATCCGAAGGACGGTTTATTGCAGAACAGCAGAAATTTTTAGATCCCGCCACAGTCCCTCCAGGAAGCCGGATCACCCTGGTAGGAGAATTATCCGGCTCTGTCCAACAGAGTCTCGATGAAGACATATATACCTATCCCACTCTCCTCATAAAACATTTCAAAATCTGGCCAGCGTATACTTCTGAATCCCACCGGTATGGACCCTATCCTCCACCATTTTTTTATCCTTATGCATACCCGTACTGGGGTGGATATGGCCGGTTTTATCCGTCTTACCCTTTTGGATATTGGTAAGACGCTTCCCCCAATTCCTAGACTCGCCCTCGCTACTATTTCCCAGAGCCGCAGGGATACTCAATTGCCCGAATAAGTCTTAACACTTGGAGCACCCAAGAACTCCTGGGGAACCATGCCAACCCGTTTGAATATCTATAAATAAAAAAAGGAGGAGGCATAGCCTCCTCCCACAATAACCGGGTTTTTCAAATAAACTGGAAACTTGACGGGAGATTTACAACTTTGTGTCCGGGTGTTGTTCTGGTGATATGGATTCAGTTGGCATTTTCTCCACTGGCAGAGCTTCCATTGGATGCTCTTCCCTGACAGAACTTTCCCCAATGGAGACATCTTCCACAATAGGATTTTCCTCAATTACCCTGGCTTCCATAGGAGCGGGAGCTATAATTTCCACACTATCGAAATCAGCCATCAACCCTATGGTATCCTCTCCACCGTCTAATAAGAGAGTAATATTTGTAGTCTCGTTCCGCCATTCCGCCACCATTTTCAAATGGCCACGAAGCAGGGCTTGTCCCCAAAGACTTTGATCATATTGGTACAACGAATCTAACCAGATTTCTTGAAACGACGTCGGCATACCATAGGACTGGGTTATCCAACCTTTCACCGTATGGAAATCTTGCACATAGTCCACAACATCATCATGGTTCGGTTCAAAGAGATAATTCGCCTGAGCAAGTTGATCTTCATAAAATGTGTAGGTTAACGACGCATCAATTTCTTCGATTTGACGACGATACCCTACACGTTGCTCATAAGGCTCCAATACCGGAGATTGGAGTTCCCA
>BQIZ01000186.1 GCA_021604365.1 Nitrospirales bacterium | reverse complement strand
AGTGAACCCTATGCAACGCCTTGCGGTTATTGATATCGGAACTAATTCCATTCACATGGTACTGGCTGAAATAGGGAAGGGTTTTTCGTATAAGATTGTCGATCGTATTAAGGAAATGGCCCGATTGGGCGACGGGACCTTTACGTCCCATCGGTTGTCCCCGGAGGCCATGGATCGTGGGTTGACGGTTTTAAAACGGTTTTCCATGCTAGCCACGAACAAGGGATTTGATCCCATACTTCCGATTGCCACCAGTGCGGTCCGAGAGGCAAAAAATGGAGGAGATTTTTTGAAGCTCGTTCGGAAAGAGCTTGGGCTCAGAGTGCGCGTTATCACCGGAGAGGAAGAAGCGCGACTGATTTATTTAGGTGTCAGGAATAGTATGGATCTCTCAAAGTTTCCGGCCATGATTGTGGATGTTGGCGGTGGATCCGTGGAATTGATGGCATGTACACAAAAGCGATTACAGTTTGTGCGAAGTCTGAAGTTAGGTGCGATCCGGTTGAAAGATCAATTTCTCAAGTCCGATCCTCCTGATAAAAAAATGGTTCAGCGCGTCGAACGTCTTGTGAGCCAGACTCTGAAGAAATCCTTATCGAAGAAACGCTTCACTCACTGTCAGCAATTGGTGGCGACATCGGGTATGGCGGGGAACCTTGCTGAAATTATTTATTTAGCTCGAACCGGGCGCCCCCTGCCACAAATTGACATGGCCACCATTGAACTTGATGAAGTCAGGGAGGTTGAGGCACTCCTTAGAACAAAAGATACGCAGACACGATTGAAGATTCCCGGCCTGGATCCCCGACGAGTTGATACGCTCTATCCCGGCGTCCTGATGTTGCGTCTACTTATAGAGCATCTCGGGGTCAAACAGGTGCGTCTCAGCGATAAAGCGATTCGGGAAGGTGTGATTTATGATTTTATCCAACAGCATCAGGATGGTTTGCGGGCGGAACAGGAGATTCCGCATGTTCGCCGCCGCCAAGTGTTATTGTTAGCCAGGCGATATCAATTTCCCAAAGTTCATGCGCATCATGTTGCGAAGTTGGCATTAAGCTTGTTCGACCAGACCCAGTCCATGCATCATCTTGGAGAAAAAGAGCGGGAATGGTTGGAATATGCGGCCTTACTTCATGACATCGGGCATCATATCCGTGAAAATAAACATCACAAGCATACGTATTATTTAATCACTCATGCTGATCTTCCCGGATTTTCTTCTGAGGAAGTAGGCATTATCGCCAATGTGGCGCGGTATCATCGACGTGGTCAACCAAATCCCAAGCATACGGGATATCGGCTCTTGGATCGCGATCAGAGACGGGTTGTGTCCCGTCTTAGTGCTATTTTACGAATTGCAGATGGTTTGGATCGCAGTCACTTCTCGGTCGTAAAGAAAATTCATATTGAACCTGGCGAACCCCTGTGTTTGCATGTGTCTTTCCGGTACGACCCGGAATTGGAATTGTGGACGACTGAGCGACGAAAAAAGTTTTTTGAGAAAATTTTTCATTGTCGAATTGAACTCAAGGCTGCAGCTGTGGCATCAAAAAATGTGGCATAATGGGGCATCCGTATCTGAAATTGTGCTAGAATTTGCACATTAAGTTGTGGAGGATTCCTTTCGTATCGCGTTTTCCCACGGGAATCGGGTAAATTAATCCTGGTCGAAGGCATTGTCTGTTCTGCCCTGAGTTGTCGAGGGTTACACGCAGAGAATTTTTCTCAATAAGAGGAAGGATGTGAGATATCCTGCTTCAAATCTGGATGCAGATACCCCTGTTCCGAATAGTCTAAAGTGCAGTATTGACTTTCTGCCTGTTCTTGCTGAAGGAAAAGCCCTATGTTTAGTTTTATGCCTCGCGAAAGCGGATTTTTTGATTTATTTGAACAAGCGTCCCAAAACGTGGTGGAAGCAGGACAATGTTTGAAAAATCTAATGAAGTCCTTTAACGAACCACCAAAACAAATTCAACATATTAAGGACTTGGAGCACAAGGGCGACGGAATTACCCATGACATTGTCTTTAAATTGAATAAAACATTTATCACGCCATTGGATCGTGAAGACATCCATGAGCTTGCCAGTGCGCTGGATGATATTCTTGATGAAATTGATGCAGTGGCTGAGTTGTTCTTGGTGTTTAAGATTCAACGCCCCACTCCTACGGCATTAAGGCTTTCGGAGATTCTCCATGAGTCGGTCCTGGAGGTGGGAAAGGGGATTTACCTGTTGCGACAAAAAAAATGGGATATGAAGGAGTGTGCCATCCGGGTGAATACTTTGGAAAATGAAGCCGATCGGGTTCTTCGGGAAGCGATCTCGATATTGTTTGAAGAGGAGGATGATCCCAAAACAGTGATGAAATGGAAAGAAATTTATGAGAATTTTGAGAAGGGAACCGATTCCTGTGAAGATGTGCTGAATGTCCTGGAACGCATTGCCCTGAAACACGGATAAAACACTCTAATCCTCGCCCCTCCTAAGTCATTCCAGTTAATAATCTATTAATTATTGGGATTTGTGGCTGATTTCAGCATCCTCCTCATTTTGGTCATCGGGCTCGCCCTCCTGTTTGATTTTACAAATGGTTGGCATGATAGTGCCAATGCTGTGGCTACTGTCGTGTCGACTCGGGTCCTGAGCCCTGTCTCGGCTGTTCTTTTTGCCGGGGTCCTGAATGTCATCGGGGCCTTTATGTCTACCGCGGTAGCCAAGATGGTGGGGCAGGGAATAATCGATCCTGCCGCAATCAATGATGTGGTCATTATTTCGGCGTTAGGGGGAGCAATTGTTTGGAATTTTATTACCTTGCGTATGGGGCTGCCTTCCAGTTCCTCCCATGCCCTGATTGGAGCCATGGTCGGCGCAGGATTTATTCATGGTGGTGTTGAAGTGTTGCAGGGCGACGGATTGATGAAGGTCATGGAGGCCATGGTCTCTTCTCCTTTATTTGGCTTTCTTGCGGCTTTTTTACTCATGGTCGGATTGAGCTGGGCTTTCTTCCGGACTTCGAGAGGAAGGGCTATGAGGTTATTTCGCCGTCTTCAATTATTATCAGCCGGGTTTATGGCGTTGAGTCATGGAGCAAATGACGCACAAAAAGCGATGGGAATTATTACCTTGGCTTTGCTTTCCGCCGGACATATTCCTTCTGCTGAAGTGCCCAAATGGGTTATTATTTCCTGCGCATTTTCTATGGGTTTGGGGACGGCCCTGGGTGGGTGGAAGATCATTCGAACGCTGGGGATGCGAATCGCCAAGTTAGATCCTGTCCATGGGTTTGCCGCCGAAACCGGGGCCGGCGTGGTGTTGATGGTTACAGCCCATATTGGGTTACCTGTCAGCACGACTCACACGATTACCTCCTCGGTTATGGGTGTGGGGGCGGTGAATCGGTTGTCGGCGGTTCGTTGGGGAGTTACCAGACGAATTGCCTATGCGTGGATCTTTACACTTCCCGGTTCGGCGCTCTTAGCCGTTGCCTTTTACCTCCTGCTGGCCGCATTCCTCTAGTTGTTCGGTGTTCCGTCCTTCTCTGTGATTTTCAAAAATCTTTTTCCGCATCGCATCAGGAAGTAGTTGTCGTTCACGCCTATCCCCGTTTCTTCTCTCCTCTGTTTGCTCTCCTTTTGTAGAACTGTTGATCTGATCGTTTTTGCGGATTTCGTCACATCCGATTCGGTTTAAAGAACTTGGTCGCCCGGGAGGTGGCTGTACGGTCCCTCCAATTGGGAATGGTTCCTTTCGCAGCGCTCCCTTTAATTTGACGTGTTCAAAGGTTGGCTCGCTGATTCTCCACAAAATTCATGGCATTGTAACCACAAGGAGGAGTTATGGCAGAATCCTATCAAACAGGCGCATTGCAAGTTTCAACGGCCGGGCTTGAGGAGGAAGGGTATCAAATGTATTTAGGCCAGAAGTGCCGATTGAGCGGTGTGTTGAAAGTCCAGGGGATGGCGCGGATCGATGGATTTGTCGAAGGGGAGATTTATGGAAACGATTTGATTCAAGTGGGAAAAGATGGAAAACTTGAAGCCACAGTGAGAGCTAAAGATATCGTCGCCCAGGGTCCTCTTCGAGGGGACTTTGTCGCTCTGCAGAAGATACAGTTGCTGGCCCCGGCAACATTGGAAGGAAAAATCGATACTCCGGTTTTTCTGTTAGAAGAAGGTGTTTTTGTCAACGGCCTCTTGAAAATGGGGATGGTGCGTCCTGCGGTCTCATAAGCCAAGAATACGTATGACCATAAACCGAGTGAAAAGCCATGGGATTGTACGCGTGTTGTTCTATTGTCCCCCAGGTAGACGAATGGTGAGCGTTGTCTTCTGCAAAAGGCCACCTAGCGCAGTGCTCTGAGCTGCGCGGGGGCCATCCACCATTCTAAATATCCCCGACCTATTTCGACGTTTCCCTCAAAAGAAATAAGGCAGCCACCGGCCTTTTTGACGGCAAAGCCCGAGCTATTCTTTCCAAAAATCATTAATGCCGCTGTTTGTCCAAGATGGGGTTCATGCCCGACGCACATGACAACTGCGTCTTGTGGGTATCCCTGTAATATGGGAAATAGTCGCATGGGGGATTGGTCATATACCAACTCGGGACAAAGCTGAATTGTTGCCTTGATCTGCAGAGTCTTCTTGGCAATCTCAGCGGTTTGTTGCGTACGAATTAACGGACTGCACAACAGATGTGTGGGCTTCATTCCAATTCGTTTGAGCCCTGCAGCGACTTGTTCGGTTTTGGCAAAACCTTCTTTGGTAAGAGGGCGTTCCCCTTCAGGGCGGTCCCATTCCTCTGTATTAACAGCAATGCCATGGCGAAGTAGAAGACAATTCATGTAAGTCTCTCCTTTTTCTGACCGCTATAAGAACAACCATTCCTCTTGGTGTGTTTGAAAATAACCTGCACACTATAGCGGGCTAAGAAGAATTTATGAAATTCTGAATGATGGGCCCAGGCCTAAGATTCCCTAATAAGCAACACCCAAAGGATCTTCCATCTCAACCCATACAGTGCGACGAGCGTTGCAATGGAGCGGATCAAAGCATTCCATTGAACTCTGCCTCTAGGCTATGTGGTTAGAATATCCAGAAGCCAGGGACTATGGCTAGGTTTATAATCACAGCAAAAGTGTTTAGCTGGGGACGGGTTTGAGGAGAGAGTACGGAACTGTGGTCGTAACGGTGAATTGGGGATAAGCAGCCCATCCTCCATTTGTGGTCCTGTTCCGCCATTGTACGTGTAGAAGTTGGATTGCGATGCTAAAAAAGCCGTCCGGGGTTCATCTATAATTCCCTGTTTTTTAGAAGAAGTATTGAAAATGAAGATACCATGTGGGTAGTCAGCTTGGCATTATTGTGTATTGGTAAGCCCTGCTTACAACGAGGGTAGCGGCTGACTCTTAATCTCCATCTCCTGACTTCCTGACCTTATCCCACCATACCATTGACTAGCCTTGGAGCATTATCCCTCGGTACGGGAATCGCTTGCAAAGTACAAAGAAGAGGCGCAATCGGGTATCGATGTGGCGGAGCCCAGCTATCTTCCCCGCCGCTTTCGGCCAAAACTAGTCGTGTGAGCGCGTACATTCATAAGAGTCATACCGTACGGTCTTGCTGTATAACTTGGTTGTTTCGGCCAAATATCGTCGGGCGATTTTTGATTCGACCGTCGATAAGGTAATACAGGAGGTTTATCTCGAGATCGAACAAGGATATCAGGTAGGATGTCAGGTAAAATTTTTGGAGGTAGGCACGAATAAGAACCATGTCCTTTTTTTGGTCCAAGCGGTGCCTCGGTACAGTGTGCCAAAGGTGGGGACCATCAATAAGAGTCTAACGGCCAGGGAAATTTTCCGTCGAGCCCCTCGGGTGAATGAGCAAGTATGGGGGTGGAAAATTATGCTCAGACGGGTATGACGTCAGCACAGTTGGTAAGCATGGCAATGAAAGGATGATAGGGAAAAATGTCAAACAACAAGGGGATGGGTACCACAAGTTTTACACAAGTCATCAATTGGCACTCTTCTAATACTCTGTTGCTTGCAGGCGGATTCTTTATTCAGGGAATATTCATGAAGCCATCGTCCCGGTGACTCACGGGAAGGTCCTTCTGAGGTCTATCTTGTACGACATGCTGAAGCAAAGAAAAATGTGGTCCACGTACCGTGGATCCCAGAGAAAGAACTGGACACGCTAACAGTTGAAGGGCAAAGACAGGCTGTCGCAATAAAAAAGATTCTCAATGATAAGGGCATTGTGGGTATTCTGGGTTCTCCTTCAGGTCGAACGTGTGAGACGCTTAAAGCAATTGACCAGATCATAGGGTTGAAGGAAGGTTTTGAGGTTGATCCGGCTTTTGCCTCTTTGCGTGAAGGGAAAAGTCAGAATGGGATTCAGATTTCATGGGCCTGGCAAGAGAAACAGTGGGCACTGGGACAGAATCCACGTCCTGAAGGAGGTGAGTCTCTATCAGATGGGGAGTTCGGTGCTAAAGGTAGCTTGAAAAACCTGGCTAAAAAAAATCCTGAAAAGTCTGTCGTGATTGTCTCGCCTGACGATATTTGTGCGGCATTGCTGTCTCTCTCATGTTCTCCAAATCCCAGTTCCCAGGCATGAAGAACAACCCGATCAAAATGAGGTCAGGCCCGCAGGGATGCGGATTTGACCCTCTCCCTGCTTATCGGTGAATTGTTTCGGCTTCATGCCCTCCTCATCCGGATAAGCAAATGATGAAAATCCCAACTGGCCGGTCGAATCAATAGTACATACCAATAGGATCAATTTGTTCTCCGATTTTCCCTTCAGATTTTCCTTCATCTTCTCCGCGGCTTTTTTTTCTTCTCCTTCAGTCTGATTCAATCCGGAAAAAATCTAACATTGCCAACCTTACGGCAGGCTGAAATCACAGTTCAGCCTTGCTTCAGGATGTACACAGTACAATTTTGAAAAGTGTATCGGAACGCGTGGCCACCGATGAGTCCATGGCAATCATGATACTCGTCCATGAAAAGTTGTTGGGTTCAAAAATCAGGAACAAAGAGGTTTTGGTGGGACCCTATCCGTTGCCCCACCAAGTTGAATCCTGGACTGGGTGCAATTTCAGAACGGGTCCAATGTCTTTCCGACGGATTGGTAATACACATTGTCCATGATCCATCTATTGTGCACATCGAATGCAGGGCGAAATTTCGCCCCAATGGGGAGAAAAAAAGAATGGGAGTGAGTGGGCGGAGGAAAGACCGGTTTTACATTGAGTCAACGGCTCACTGGTCCTGGTCGATTTCGAACACTAATAAAAAATGAGTAAGGCGTGAACTGACCTGACTGCCGGAAGGTCTTATGCGCAAAAGGAAGGCATGCGAACTGTTCGTTGTCTGGTCATTACAGGACTCTTCGTGATGGTGGGGGGAGGACCGGGAGAGCTTTTTGCGGCGAAGCCTTTGTGTCTGAACGAACAGAAGGAAGA
>BQIZ01000185.1 GCA_021604365.1 Nitrospirales bacterium | reverse complement strand
TTAGGATGTTCATTGACCAGGGCAAGTAACCATTCCTGTGACCATTCTTCGATACCCAGGTCCTGGTAGGTTTTCGCCAGATGGAACATGGCATCCCCGGCAGTTTCTAATTCAGGAAATTCCTTGATAATTTTTTCGAATCGATGGGCAGCAGCGAGATATGAACCCCGGTCGAGATAGAATTGCCCAACCATCAAATGTCGTTGGGCTAATTGTTCTTTGCAAATCAGAATGGTTTGCTTGGCTTCGGTTTCATAGCGGCTTGCCGGAAATTCTTGAAGAAGTTTGTCGAAGTTCTGAATGGCTAGATCCAGGGGCTCAGGGTCACGATCGACTGTCCGGTATTGTTTGAAATGGCTGACCCCAATTTTGTATTGGGCATAAGGTGCCAATACGTGATTTCGGTGGAGGTCGAGGAAATGTTTGTATTCCACGATGGATTCCGCATAGGATTCCTTGTCAAAAAATGATTCGGCCCGTTTCATGATCACGTTCGGATCGTAATTCATTTCTACGGAATCACCAACGAAAATTTGTTCGTCCGTTGAGGACACTGTTTGTTTCGATGTGGTGTCGGTAGGTTTGGGTGTGGAGGAACATCCGGTGATTATGACAAGAGCAGCGAGGAAGGTGGTGGAAAGAATCCGAAAATTGACGGGAAATGTCACAGGTAAGTCACTCCAGGCAGTAGATGATCATGGGCTGAGCTGAATGTCGATACAGAGAGTATGAAATAGCCTGTAATCTATACAAGATTCGGACCAATAAAAGAAAGTCTTTAATATTGCGATTAGGTTAAATCTTTCACCGAAAATTGTCTCTTTTTTGCCACATTATTGGGTAGACATAAAATAATTGCGACAGTCAATATTATTGTGAATTCAACGAATAGGCCACGAGTACATGAATGGCAACCTGTCTAGAATTGTGGGAACCGGATCCTTTCTCCCCAGTCGTCTGGTAGATAACCAGGAGGTAGCGGATCTGCTAGGGATTGAGCCTTCGTATATTTTTCGAGTTTCAGGTATCCGGACCAGGTTCTGGGCCGGTCCACAGGAGGAATGCTCTTTCTTGGCAGAGCAGGCTACTCGAAGGGCATTGGATCAGGCCGGGTTGGTCCCGGAGAATCTTGACGCCATTCTTGTCTCCTCCACCTCTCCAGAGATGATTTTCCCCTCCACGGCCTGCTTGCTTCAGGCTCGATTGGGTATCAAAGGCATCCCGGCCTTTGATCTCTCTGCCTCCTGCTCGGGATTTCTCTATGGCCTTTCCATGGCGGATTGTTTTATTCGGGCCGGACAGTTTCGAAGATGTCTCGTCGTGGCTTCGGAAATCAAATCCCGGTCTTTGGATGTCAAAGATTTGAGTACAACCATTTTATTCGGTGACGGGGCCGGTGCCGCCATTGTCGAAAAATCATCAAATGCTGACATGGGCGTCGTCAGTATTCGACTTCACGCCGACGGGGCATATCATGATCTGGTCAAAATTGCCGGGGGGGGGTCCCGTCAGCCTTTGTCTCAATCTGTCCTTGGTTCCAATGAGCATACCTTGCGAATACGGGGTTCAAGGGTGTTTCGCATCGCAATCAAGCGCTTAGGGCAAGCGGTCCGCAACCATCTGGAGCAGGAGAAATGGGATGTGTCGCAACTCGACCAAGTCATTTTCCATCAAGCCAATGGAAGGATGCTTGCCCAGTTTTGTGAGAATATCGGGATCCCTCCTGAGCGATGCCTCACGATGATCGAGCAAGTTGGAAATACCTCCTCGGCTTCATTGCCGATGGCTTTGGATCATGCGAATCGGGGTCAGAGACTGAAGAAGGGCGATCGGGTCATGTTGGGGGCCTTTGGTGGAGGGCTGACGTGGGGCACGGCTTTGGTTCGGTGGGGATAGAATTGCCCTCTGGGCGTAGGTTCCCTATTACCGGAGAAACCGGTTTGGGCATTGTGTTGACGATCTCTTGCTATTTGGCCTATCGTGCGCAAGCAATAGGCATGAGTGGGATAGATAATTAAGAATAGATAAAATAATCGAAGGAGGGGGTGCGTTGAAAATCTTCCTGGCCAATCCCAGAGGGTTCTGTGCGGGAGTGGATCGAGCGATTGAAATCGTCGATTTGTCCTTAAAGACCTACGGGGCACCAATTTTTGTCCGGCATGAAATTGTACATAGCCGGCATGTGGTTGAGTCCCTTCGCGGAAAGGGCGCTATTTTTGTGGAAGAACTGAATGAGGTTCCTGATGGCGCCATTGTCATTTTCAGTGCACATGGTGTGGCAAAAGAGGTGTGGGAAGAATCCACACGACGAAATTTGAAAGTCATTGATGCCACATGTCCCCTGGTCATCAAGGTCCATAACGAAGTCAATCGGGATTACTCCAACGAATATGAGTTGATTCTGATTGGGCACGCGGGTCACCCTGAGGTTGTGGGAACCCTGGGACAGGTGCCGGATAAATTTCATTTAGTTTCCTCGGTTGAGGATGTTGACTCCTTAGAAGTGGAAAATCCTCTGCATTTATCGTATGTCACTCAAACGACATTGAGTGTGGATGAGTGCAGAGATATTGTTGCTGCATTACATCGTCGATTTCCCGGCATTAAGGGGCCACACCAGGAAGATATTTGTTATGCCACGCAAAATCGGCAAAATGCGGTCAAGGAGCTGTCACGTTTTGTTGATGTCATTCTGGTCATCGGGTCTCCTAACAGCTCCAATTCCAACCGATTGAGAGAATTGGGCGAGCGGTGTGGAATTCATTCGTATCTCATTGATTCTTATCAGGATATTCAGACTCAATGGTTGGAAGGTGTAAACGCAATCGGCATTGCGGCGGGGGCCTCGGCTCCAGAAGTGTTGGTAGCTCAGGTTATTAAGTTTTTGAAAGAGCAAGGAGCGACATCAGTAGAGGAGTTGACGGTGGTGGAAGAGAATGTTGAATTTCTTCTTCCCAAAGAATTACTGATGGCAAAAGTGCCGCGATAAGTTCCTCTGGATTTCCGCTTTCCAGGTGGAGGGCGAGCGTATCTTTTCCGAATTTATCCTTCCTCATTATCTTTCCCAATATACTGAAGCCGATGGATCTGTTTGATTGGGGAATCCTCATGGCATAGAGGATACTCCGTAAAAGGTTCCATGGTTTTATCCTGTTGACAGGAGCCATGGTTTTGGCAATATGTCAAGATATTGAATAGGCTGATAGTCAGACCTACCGTATTTTGTGGAGAATTTTGATTTTTCTTTCTTCTTTATGGTACTGATTTTAGCCAAATTACTGCCCTGTCATCCACTCCATTCTGGGAGGGAATATGTATCTTCGTACTCTAGTCGTCAGTGGGTTTAAATCCTTTGCTGAGGCAAAAATAGATTTTCCGAATGGGATAACCGCTGTTGTCGGTCCCAACGGGACAGGGAAGAGTAATATCGTGGATGCCATTCTTTGGGCGATGGGTGAGCAAAGTGTGAAGAGTTTACGAAGTGAGCGCATGGAAGACGTGATTTTTAATGGGACTGAGCAACGTAAACCCATGGGAATGGTTGAGGCTTCGCTCATTTTTTCCGAGGTGACGCCTCGTGAGTTGGAGCCTGTCTCTGCCCTTCTGGAAGGGCTTGACCAGGCAACGGATGTCATGATTACCCGCCGGCTTTATCGCGAGGGAGACAGTGAGTATTACTTTAATAAGATTCCCTGCCGACTCAAGGATATTCGAGGATTTCTCTGGAATGCCCGGGCAGGAGCTCGAGGGCAGTCTGTGATTGAACAGGGCAATATTGAACAATTGCTCAGTGCCTCCCCACAGGAACGCCGTGAGTTTATTGAGGGCACGGCAGGTATTATTCGATATAAAAAGCAAAAGGCGGAAGCGTTACGGAAATTACAAAGTACAGAAAATAATCTTTTGCGGGTTCGGGATATTCTAGGAGAAGTTCGAGGCCAGCTTCGGACGCTCAATCGTCAGGCGAAACAGGCAGAGGAGTATCAGACGTTTCTCCGTGAAGCTCGGGAGCTTGAGGTGCGGTTGTTGACCCATGACTTTCGCCGGTTTTTTCAAGACCAGTGTCAGTTTGAAAACGAGTTGCACGAATCTGAAAACCAGGAGTTTTCCTGCGTGGCTGAAGAGGCCAGGCTTGTGGCCGAGCACCAAGAGGTGCAGTTGGAGCTGACGTCTTCTAGCGAAACTCTCAAGGAAGCGCAGGACCGATTTCGAGAGCTTGAGCAACAACTGTCCAATGCGTTTACCGCGATTCAGATTGAACGCAACCGGCTTGATCAATATGAACAGCAACATGAGCAGGTCATGGAGGAGCGGGCTCGGCTGAATGGAGAGGGGCAGGATGCCACGGGTTCCTTGGAAGCTCTGAGAGAACGGCTGGCCCAAATTCGGTGTGAGATGGAAATTCTCTCTGTCACGGTGAAAGAAGGAGAGGGGGCCATAGCGGATCTCGCCGTTCGCCGTCGAGAAACTGCGGAGAAGGTCGACAAGGAGCGGGAAACCATTCTGGCCTTAGCGGTAGAGAACACAAATCAGGAAAACCGCTTGAGAAGTATTGCTGAAGGACAGAGTTCGATGGCCAGACGGATTGAACGGTTGGCTGTGGAATATACTCAATCGCAAACCGATCAAACCACACTTCAATCTGAAAGCGAAGCCCTTCGACGGGAATGCTCATCTCTCGAAGGTCAGCTTGATGAACTTCGGAACAATCAGGATCGCTTAGAGGTCAACCTGCAAAGTCAGCGAGAAACCAGGGAAGAGCTTGATGAAAAAATTCTCGACTTCCAAACCCAAACAGCTGGTGCTGAATCTGAATTACGGGCCATTCAAAGTGTCTTTCGGGAAGAAATCGGGTATGGCCATCATGGTGAAGGTGATGAAGCCTCAATTCGCGTCGCGTGTTCGTTCATTCAGGAGGCGTTGGCCGAACGGATGGAAGTGCCCGAGGATGTTGAAAAAGCCATAGAAGCGGTTTTGGGTGAGCGGTTGCAGGCGTGGATTGTCCAATCGCCCCAAGAGGCCGAAATGTCCATTGCGCAATTCAAGCAACATGAATGGGGAAAAGGCAGCTTTATTCCCTTGAATATTCCGCGGCAGGGTCCAAGGGGTTCAGCCGATTGGTGGAGCATCGTTCAGCACGACACGGAGGTGCTGGGCCTGGCTGGGGATTTTGTTCAGGTTCCTGACGAGTTGAAGCCTGTCGTTGAGGCCTTATTGGGGAATACGGTCATTGTCAAATCATTGGCTGGATCGTTGAATCTCATGACCACACATTCCTGGTTCCAAGGGAACGGTCCGCTTTTAGTGGCTTTGGATGGGGAGCTTGTGTCTCCATCTGGGGTTATCAGTGGTGGGTCTGGTGGAGAAGTTGGTGGATTATTACGTCGTCGTCGAGAAATTCTCACATTGGAAGAAAGGTTGAATTCTCTCTCTGTGGGATTGGAGGAAGCCAAAGCTAAACGGAAGTTGCTTCTCCAGGAAATTGAGGACCTGTCGCAACAACTTGAAGAAGCCACGTTGTCCATTCGCGAGATGGAATTTCAGATGTTGACCCTTCAAAAAGAGGCTTCCTCAAAAGAGAAGGCTCTTCCCGATCTTGTTCGTCGGTTAGATGCACTTCAGCAGGATCGATTAGCGGAAGAGGAGGAATGGGGCCAGCTCCGAGTTGAAGAGGGAGAGGTTCGGACCCGGCTTGAGCGTCTTAATCGGACGCGGGTTCAAGAAGATGAGGCTCTTCGTCAACTGTTGGATTCTCTCAATACATTAGACCAAGAGCGACAAGACATGTTGGAAAGCCTCAATGATACTCGAATGAACTTTCAGTCTCTGAAGTCCCAATGGGACCATGAACAAGCGAATGTTGAACGGATTGAACGGGAAGAAGAGCATAGGAACACCCGTATTCGACAGATTGATGGACAATTGGAGCACCTTTTCCTCCAAAGTCGAAAAAGCCAGGAGGAACGACTCACCAACGAAGGTTTGGTCGAAGAATTAGGCATCCAGAAAGAGGCTGTTGCCGGAACATTATTGGAGCTGGAGAACCGGCATGCAGAATGTATGGAGGGAGTGAAACGATTGGATGGTCTGATTGGTAAGGCTCGTGAAACATTGAGCCATATCTTCAAATCCCGAGTGCCAATTGAGGGGCGTTTAGCAGAGGTTCGGGCGAAGTTCCATGCTGTGCAAGAAACGCTGACCATGACCTATGAAATTTCGACGGATGACCTCAAATATTCCCAGGGTGCGGAGCAGACTCCTGAAATGCTGGAAGGGACTGAACAAGCATCTGACGAGGAGAAAACCGGGCAGTGGAGAGAGCAGTTGCAGAGTATCAGAAAAAAATTGGAGCGTATCGGTCCGATTAACCTGGCGGCTATTGAGGAACATGCTCAATTAGAAGAACGCTTTCAATTTTTATTAGCGCAAGAAGAAGATTTAGCCGGTTCAATCCAATCGCTGCAAGAAATTATTCAGCGATTAAATCAGACAACCAATAAGCTATTTGTGGATACCTTTAAAGAGCTGCAGGTGAAATTTAGTGAAGTCTTTTCAGCCTTGTTCGCTGGGGGACGTGCTGAGCTGATTCTCGTGGAAGAAACTCAGGAAGGGCAGGAAACTGAAGCGCCAACTCTTGAGCCGGGTGTGGAAATTGTTGCCCAACCACCAGGCAAGCGCCTGAAAAACCTCAATATGCTCTCTGGGGGGGAAAAGACGATGACCGTGATGGCTCTCCTGTTTGCGAGCTTCCTAATTCGCCCTTCGCCATTTTGTGTATTGGATGAGGTGGATGCGCCATTAGATGAAACGAATGTGGTCCGGTTTGGTCAATTTTTGCGACAAATGGCGGACCGGTCTCAATTTATTGTGATCACACACAATAAACGCACCATGGAAACTGCCAACTCCCTGTTTGGTGTGACGATGGAGGATCCTGGTGTTTCGAAGTTGATAGCTGTTCGGCTTCATGAATTAGAAGAGGTGAGCTGAGCATTCAGAGTGAGTCCCATCAATTTTGGGAAGTCTCAAATAAAAAGCCCCTTCCGTGGAATGTCGGAAGGGGCTTTTTTGCCGAACCAGGTTTTTGTGTTTGGTTAGTTTCGAACGCCAGCCCACACTTTCGCTGGGTCAATTTCTTTGTCAGGATTCAGCTCTTTGGCCTTATCCAGTAGCTTATCAGTTGTCTCAGGAATTTCTGGATCAGGTATACAGCAATCATCCACAGGACAGACTGCCGCACATTGAGGCTCATCAAAATGACCGACGCACTCTGTGCAGCGCTCATAGGTAATCACGTATACCGTGTCTCCATCACCCTGACCTTCACCGACCTGATGGCCCTTTTCTTCTGCGGCGCTACGTGTCTCAAAAATTGCTTCGTTGGGACATTCGGGGAGACAGGCACCACAATTAATGCACTCTTCTGTGATTAGCAACGACATAATTCCTCCTTAGGGGACAGGTAAACCGTCATGTCAATTGTAGGAAGCCAACGCCTACGATT
>BQIZ01000184.1 GCA_021604365.1 Nitrospirales bacterium | reverse complement strand
GATTGCATTCCGGATACAGCGCATAAATCATAAACCGGTTGACGGCATAGATGGTCTCCTCGCCCCGCAGATCCAGCACGACCAAATTTTCATGGACGGTCGAGCACCGCTTGATCTGCTCTTTCGCCAAATCGGCATGTTGCTGGAAGAGCTGCACCCGCTCTTGCACGTCCGGCAGGGCGATGATTTCATCGATACTGAGATTGATACATTTTTCGATGAGTTCCATCATCAACTGGTAATTGGAGATACGAAATTCCTTAAAGCGCCCAAGTCCGGTCCGGGCATCCATGATGAAATTCATCAAGGCCCAGCCGCGAGGGTTGAGGATTTCGTCGATCGCGTATTGAGCTGAATCGCCTTTATCCACGGCTTCCATCATCTCATCCCATGCGGCCGGAAATGTCCTTTCACCGCCATAATACCGATAGACCACCCGCGCAGCAGAAGGAGCCGTCGGATCGATGATATGATCACTTCGCTCACCCTTATTACGAATGGTCTCGCTCAGGTGGTGATCAAATGCGAGATGGACGCCCTCAACAAACGGAAGATTGGTGGTGATATCGTGCGCGGAGATCTCCACCTTGCCGTCCTGCATATCTTTCGGATGGACAAACTTGATGTCATCAATAACCCCCATTTTTTTCAGCAGAACAGCACAGACCAGTCCGTCAAAATCACTGCGGGTCACTAATCGAAACTTTTCAGTAGCCATAAAATTTGATCCTCAAATGCGGGCAAGGTTGATAAGAATATGCCGCGAGCTTGCTCATGAATGACGAGGTATTCTGCATCATGTCCGTAGGCCAGACAGCCAGGGCTTATTCATATTTTCGGCCATGGGGTTCAGATCTTGAATTTATGCGTCTTTAGTGCTTTCACTTATCATGCAGAAATAAGGAAGCCCGCATCTCATTTTTCGTGCTTTTAAGGGTCGATGCCCAAGGCCCAAATCCAATTCATGTCTCAAGGTAATCGGATGCACGAGCACGATATCCTGGCGTTGAAGAATGCTGACGCAGGCCATCTCACCGATTTAATTCATTCCCCTTGAGAATGCCTCAAAGAACACAATCAGAATTTGTTTATTGTTCGCAGGTTCCAAGGATGGCGATTTTTTGCGTCCCCAAAATTAAACACACAACAAGTTCCGGATGACACCGGTCACATGCGTCTTTATCCTGATACGGTCCTGCTGCTATAGATAAAGGGCACCACTATCGTCAGACACACATACACTTACATGACAGAACACACCAACAGATGCGAGCTCCTCTCAATCCGGTCATTCAAAAAATGGGAGAAACATCAAAATGAGCTAGCCCGATCGGAAACAACTGAAGAGGGAGAACGATTAGACCATGATATCAATTGCCTGGTGGATGGGTATTATCACGTTGGTGACATGCTCATTCACAATGACTCAGGCCTTTGCAGAAGAACCTGAGAGTCTGCTCCCGAAAAAGGAACGTGCGCAGGATGTGTCGGCCCAACCGCCGATACCCCAGCCGCCTCAATGGCACTATGGCGGGTTTGTGGATCTTGGGTATTCACATGACTTCAATTATCCCGACAATCACCTCTTTCGCAATCGCGCCACCACTCCCAGAGTCAACGAACTCGAACTCAACATGGGTGGTGCCTATATCAGGAAGAGTGCGACCGAACAGTCCCGATGGGGTGCAGAGCTATTGGGGCAGGGCGGACAGGATTCCAAAGACTTCGGTTTCGGTACCAATCTCCCTCATGTTCCTGGATCCGATGTCTGGCGTCACTTCGGTCGCGCGAATCTCTCCTACCTGGCTCCGGTCGGCAATGGCTTGACGATTCAGGCCGGACTTTTTAACAGCTTCATTGGTTATGAATCCCTCTACGCCAAGGATAATTTCAACTATACGCGGTCCTGGATGGCCGATTACTCACCGTACCTCATGTTCGGAGCGAATGCGGTCTATCCGTTCAACGACCGGTGGACCGGTGCCGTCTTTGTCATCAATGAATATTTTCATCTTCAAGACGCCAATAATCGGCCAAGTTATGGGGCACAGACCATCTACAAACCGGGTGAGCCCTGGACGATAAAAGAAACCGTCTATTACGGACCTGATCAGTCGAACACATCACTGGAATTCTGGCGATTCTTTTCAGACACCATCGTTGAATGGAAAGGCAAAGAGGTCACGATTGCCGGCCAGTACCAGATAGGAACACAGAAGAATGCCACGGTGCTCGGCAACCCCAGATTAATGTATATGGGAGGAGCCCTCCATATGCGCTGGCACCTAAAAAAATCCCTGTCTCTCGCACTCCGACCGGAGTTGTATTCCGACCCAAATGGTCTCATTACCGGCTTTGAGCAATTCGTCTGGGCGGTCACCGCCACTGCGGAATACAGACTTCCATACGAATGGACCAATTCCATCTTCCGGCTGGAATACCGACATGACAACTCAACGGGTCCGGGTGGCGGGTTCTTCAAAGGCGCGGGAAACCGTTTAACCCCCTCGCAGAACCTGCTGATTTTTTCCGTCATTTGGACATTCGACTCACAATGCTCGAACACACCGTGCTGAAATCACCGGAAAGAGGCGCATTGACCTGGGAAGAATCCGGCTCACAAAATCCGAAAAAGCTGTTGTGAAAAAATTTCTGCATCCACCCGGCCCAAACTTATTCATATGTTCCCCGGATCGGATAGTCATTCTCCTGAATCCACCTCAACGTATCGACTAATTCATCGGGATCGGATCGGTTGAAGGGGGTGTTGGAAATATCGATCAACTGGACTTTGCCTTCCGGATTCACCGCAAACATTCCAGGTTCGGGGAACGGTTGGTCCGTTTCATTCGGAGAGCGTGGATGAGAGATATACAGCCCCAGTTCCTTCATCTGTTCAATGGAGAGCCCGTAGGCCACCGGGAACGTCACACCTGCGGTTTCCTCCATCTCCTTGGCCTTGCTTTTTGAATCTCCTGAGACTGCCACGATTTCAGTCTTCGTGGCCGGAAACTTATCTTTCAAGGATTCAAGCTTCGTCAGGTATTTTTTGCAAATCGGGCAATGCAGGCCTCGATAGATAAACACAACTTGCCAGTTGCCCTTCTTTTCCGGCTGACCCAATGTGATCTCTCCGCCACTCACCAGCGGGAGGGTGAATGCAGGGAGTCGGCTTCCTGACGAAAGTTTTGTTGTGCTCATCCATCCCTCCTTTTCAATGAGGATTCATTTTCCCCAGGACTTTTCTTTTAAATCGATAACCGGATCGCCTCGTTTGGGGACCTTGAAAAGATCCTGTTGTTTTCACATTAACAAGCCCGGCCTATCGGGGTATCTCTTCTGTTGGGATAAAAGTTCATTTTTTGATGGAACTTTGTCTAACAACATGGGAATATTCGTGATTCAATCCTGAATAAAAAACATCCCGAATTGGCCTGCTGATTAAACGTGTACGAAAGAAGGCATCCTGACATTGCTCGACCCATCCCCAAATTCCCGGTTTTCTCCTAAGCGTCTGACCGCTTCATTCTGGGTCAAAGTGGCAGGGTTGATGACCTTGGTGGTGGCGATGTACCTGGTCATGCAGACCATCAACATCGGTGAGATATTCAATCCCGACCGGATCACCCAATGGCTTTCACAGGCTGGCCCTTTGGCCCCTTTCCTGTTCATGGGATTGATGGCTCTCGCCGTGATCATCAGCCCGATTCCAAGCTTGCCCTTAGACATTGCCGCGGGTGCGGTTTTCGGGCCATTACTTGGTGCCATGTATGCCGTCATCGGAGCAGAAGTCGGTGCGATCACGAGTTTTATCATTGGGCGAGCCGTGGGTCGGGAAGTGCTGACCCGACTGCTCCATATCAATATCGCCTTCTGTGAGAAATGCTCGGACCGTCATCTGGCAATTTTTGTGTTTCTATCCCGTCTGATCCCGATCTTTTCGTTCGACCTGATCAGCTACGGTGCCGGGCTGACTAACATGTCGATTCGTGTCTTTGCTGTCGTGACACTCCTGGGAATGATCCCACCGACCCTTGCCCTCACCTATGCCGGGAGCTATGTGAGCTCAGGAACTTGGCTCACGGTCATTATGGGACTTGCGATGGTGGCACTACTCCTTCTCATTCCCTCAATCGTACTTCGATACCCTACCTCCCGTTTCGTGAAACTTTTGCGAGGGGAAACCTCAGGATCACCTCCAGCCCCTGTTCCACTCCAACAACCCATTGCGACCTCCGACCAATTTCAACCACGCTGCGACTCATGTCACGGAAAGATGGAATGAGACCCTCGTTTTTTGTGTGCTAAGTTGCCTCTAGCTCACGAGGGGGTCGGGTCAAAACGGCAAGGACTGGAGATTCCACCGTCGTTGCAGTAGTTGGTCAAGAGCATTTTTCATCTCTCGATGAGGAAGGTGAATACGTTCGCCATGGCCGGGCATGACCCACTCAAAGGAATGGGTGAGCAATTTCTTGACCGATCGTTTCAATTGTGCGTCATCCCATACCAGCCGTTCCGGCGTCCCGAGTTGTTGGAGATTTGGATTCCACCACAAATGATCGCCTGAAAATAAAAAACGATTCTTATATAGCAAAGCCATGCTTCCTGGGGTATGGCCGGGAACAGGAATGCAGACAAACTCCGGAGCAACGTGTACGGAATTCTCACCGTCGATCACTTGCTCTGCGCCGGGCATGGCAGAAGCGTCTGCCCGATGAATAATCCGGATGGCATTAAAATGCTTTGCATAACGAGCCGCCTCCGCCACATCATCCTCGTGACTGAGAAAGATGAATCGAATCCCGCCTTTCTCTTCAAATGCCTGAACCAGATGCTTGAGGAAACGGGGAGAATCGACTAACCAGTTTCCTTGAGAATGTTTGATGAAATAGCTATTGGCTCCAAACGATTTTTCCGAATTGAAACCCACGTAGTCCACCCCGCATTCTATAGGTAGCGGAAAGGAAGCCTGGGCTTCCAAGAATACCTTGCGATCCTTCTTCTCCGTGCCGATGGATCCCACCGGACAGGCGATCAGGGCTTGGTACGCGGCCAATTCTTCCTTTGCCGTTTCCGGTTGACGGAAGACGGTTGAATAATCACCGTCTTCAATAAACGTGAGAGGAGCCAATTGCCGACAGGTATCACAATCAATACAGGTGGAGTCCACAAAAAAGTTGCCCTCGACATTGGTCTGTAATCGCTTGGAGAGGTTTGCCATGATTCGATGCTCTTACTGGTTCAGTATACCGGGCAGAAAAACGCCCATGCCATAATAAGAAAAAGAGGTTGTATAGCCCTGTGTTCCAAGATACGCTAACATTCAGATCAATAAGAATGACCAAAACCGACCCTTCCAGGACATAGAAAACCAAACGTTACTGTACTAATCATAAACGACGGAGGGATGTATGCAAAAGATCGCAGCCATTTTCCTGACAGCGGCCTTGTTCACCGGACTCAGCGGATGCAGTTATGTATTCTATCCGCGTGCCGATGACTATGCGGCGAAAGCCAAGGGGAACACCAGCGTCGAAACCGTGCTGAATCTCACCACCATGATGGAAGCGAGTGCCGAAGCGGCAAAAGGCGGAACAGGGAACGATCAACCATTGGACGACCTGCACAATCAATTTCATGCCTTCGACAATTCATTGTGTTGTGTGGACGAGGCCAAACGGGAGACACCAACCTACGCTCTCGCGGTGACCCATAACAAGGAGTTGTGGGCCATATTCAAACGACTATGGAAGTTCAAAGATACGCAACCCCAACGGGATGAACACCTCGAGTTATTTAAGAGGGAGGTCCAGGAGCTCCGTGCGACACTCAGGGCATTGAATTAATCGGGCGACGTCTATCCACCCGACCGGCCTTGATCGAATGTGTACAAGATGGTTGCTCAAGGAAGGGGGAATTTGAGTCACGGTATTTTTGAGGTTATCAACTAGGTATAGCGGGTATAACTCGCCGTCTGTCGGGGCCGTGCCTTGAGAATTACTCCGATTAACAGACCGATGAGTACCAAGGCGCCTCCATAGAGGAGCCATTTGAGTTGTAAGTTTTCTTCCAGCTGCCTGGCTTTTGAGGATAGCTCTTCAACTTGGCCTGCTAAGCGGGTATTCTGCTGCGTCAGCTCGATGTTACGGGCATGCTCATTGATTGAATCGGCCGATATACGTTTCAATTCTGCCAGTTCCTTGGACAGGGATTGCACCTGCGAATTCAGTGTCCGGTTGTTTGCGTCGGTTTCTTTGTGCTCAGCCTGAATGCTCGCACGCGCTTCGCGTTCTTTATGGATTTCAGCTTTAAGGCTTTGAAGGCGTTTCTCGGTTGCGGCCAGCTTGGTACGGGCAATGGGTTCTCCGACGAGGTACTGAGACGTTATCCAGCCCTCCATCCCATCGGTGGTACGAACCTGTGTGAAACCGGCTTCCTCGTCTATCGCGAGAATGGTCAGTTGCGTCCCGCTTGGGAGACCACGGTGCAGGATGCGATGAGCAGTAGTGGGCCCACTGCGTAGCGGCACAGTTACCACGTCAGAAATATAATTCACCTCTCCGACTGCAGCCAATGGCTGTGTGGTCAACCCCAAACAGGAGAACGATAAAAAAACGAGATAGATTAAATACTTCAAAGCGTTTCGTCTCCTTGTTGTGTCGCACATCTCGAAAAAGGAGTTCTTCGGGAGAACGGTAGAACGCCATACTCACAGGGAATGGGAAATATAGATGCCCTGGGAGACAAGGCGATAAGTAGCAAAGGAGCCGCGAGGTGTCAATGACGCCAAAAATTCGGCTTGTGAAAATGGAGGTTCAAAAAGGTTCATTCCTTTGGTGACTAACCATTTTTCCCCCTTTTTTATCCACGAATATAGGAGACCTGTAAATGGTCAGGCCAATAGATCTAGGATGGGTGGGTGAGCGAGGTAGGATGAAATGAAAGACTTCACCACCAAACTTTTTTCTGACTCCGGTGATCATATGACCCACCACCTGAAAATGGGCCAGTCGAGCTTACGCTCAAGTCAAGGAGCGGACCATTTTTGAGCCCGACGGGATGGTCCGCCCCTCCACATTACGCGTCGGGAGGATGCAATGTGCCGACTTGGGTCACAAGATTTTAGGGTCATTTTGCCCCCAAAAAAGTGTCAGACGAATATACCTCTTTATGGAAAATTTCCGCCGAAATGCATATTCCTATTTAGGTTTCTCTCTCATTTCCTTTTGAAGCACAGGGTAACCAAAGGAATAAATCCATTTATCCGCATCCACAGCCTTATGCGGCGCCAACTCTCTGGCCGGGGTATGACAAGGAAGACATTCTATTTTGTAATCCTTGGACACTGTGTGTTGAGGATCATCCGGGTTAAAGAGAGACCATCCCCAGCCATCACCCCACAGACTGGATTCTTTAAACCGCCCGTTCGTATCCCTGACCAACACAAACCAGCCTTTGATGGTGGTCGCATGACCAACTGCCGGCCCGGTGGTCATCGGCATGGTGTCGGCATTTAGAAGTTCCTTCACCAACACGGCTCCGTC
>BQIZ01000183.1 GCA_021604365.1 Nitrospirales bacterium | reverse complement strand
GTTGCCCCTCCAAAACAATACCCAATAGCCGCTAACCGGGTTTGGTCTACCAGGGGGTTGGCCTGAAGAAGCCCTAATCCCTCTCTCGCCCTGGCCTGCCACATCTCTACATTGGCGGTGATCTGTTGCATCCATTGCCTAGCGTCATCGGAATGAGTGGTCACTTTTCCCTTTCCATACATATCCACCGCCACCGCCACATATCCCAAGGCCGCCAATTGTTCCGCACGTTCTCTGACATATTCATTCAGGCCCCACCATTCGTGGACAACCAAAATCCCCGGACGCTTACCTTTTATCGCATCATCCCAGGCAACGACCCCTTCCAAGGCAACTTCTCCATGTTTATAGGAGATAGTTGTAATCTGCACTCTGGCTTCCACTAGCGAAGGCCACACACACACAATCATGAGAAGAAATAGACTCAATCGATAGTAATAGTTCATAATTTCTACTTTTTGATTGGTGTAACATATGGAATGGAATACTGACTCGGAAATGATAACGATCTAGAACTATTTCTTCCATTCATTGACCTGAATCGATTCAGGAAGGGCTAGATACTAAATTTTACGGTAAATTTAGCAGTTGGCAATCTTTTTTGATTTCATTGCTCCTGGGCTTCCAAAGAATCCGCCAGGTGTGTTCTCCAATCGAGGGAAAGGAGCACAATGTTCTTTTTTGAACGGAAAAACTCAAATAACACGATGGCATTCAAATTCGGATCACCGGAAATAACTCGTTGATACTGGTCTTTCGTCATCATCACCAAACGGGTAGATTGTTGAACATCCCTTTTCAGTTCTTCAAGCGCCAGGGAATCTCCAAGACCCTTTCCCACAATTCGTGAATAACCGTAGAGATGGTCCCAATAAAATTCATCTTCATCCTCTCGCCAATCCCATGACTGAAACACCAATATGGGGTCCGTCTGATTATTTAGACGCCGTTGATTTTCGTCAAAGGCCAGCCTGGGAGAACCTTCCGCTTGGATACCTGGGATAATAAACCCTGTCACCGTCATCATAAGGGCTATGCCCAACACCCCAACACCCACCAGACCCATTCGCAGATAATTCTTCATGGCCAGGCCAATCATCATCAGGCCTAAGATACCTAATCCCAGTCTAAGCGCCAGAGGAATGATGTCCAAGGGAACATGCCATTTTTTTTGTATCAGGATAGGCCCGAGAATTACTGCAACCACAAAAACAATACCCAAACATCCTAATAAGCCCCTCAACATGCCCCTTCCTTCGGATACTGACGTTTCATAGAGCAATCGATGATACACATACCCTACTAACAAACCAAAGGCTGGCAGGAGAGGCATGAGATACCGTTCATGTTTTTCAGGAGCCAAACTCAACGCCACAAAGTACACCACAACCCAAAGAAAGACCCACAATTCTTTGGGGGACTCAAGCCAGGGGCGACGTTTCCAGATGAGGAAAAGGCCCACTGGAAATAAGGCCGACCAGGGGAAGGCATCGAACCAGATTACCAAACCATACCAAAAAATAGGACGTTTGCCCCAATAGGCCTCCCACGCAGAAAGCTTTTGGTCTCCCGAGACGGCGATCATGCGTTTAAGGTTTTCCTCAAAGAAAAAATGCTGTCTGAATTCCTGGCCAAGCAACAGGTAATAGACGCCCAGCAACAACCCACTCAAGACGACTCCTACCCAAAAATACGGTTCACGAAACACTCGACGGTCGTGGCGCAACCATAAAAATATTCCCATCACCAAAATTGGTAGGGCCAAGGCATGTAACGTTTTGACCATCGAGCCCAAAGCAAAAGCCACAAAACCGACGACATACCACCCTTGAGACGACTCCTGAAAATACGCACGGGCCCAGGCATACATCCCCAACGTCATACAAAACGTTAACACTGGATCAATAATGGCCAAGGGACCAAACCACAAGCCCGCATAACAGGTCGCGCATACTAGTGCGCCCCAAAATCCTGCCATCCCTGAAAACAACAACCGGCCCAAGAAATAGGTCGTGATCATCGTTCCCAAACTGGAAACAATCGATGGTAACCGTAACGCCGCCTCACTCCATCCCAACCCATGAATAAATCCCGCCTGAAGCCAAAAGAAAAGAGGCGGTTTATTAAAATACGGTTCCCCCCGTAACCACAGATGCACATAATCCTCGGCCGCCATCATGGTGTGGGTAACAATGGCATATAAACCCTCGGTTTCCCCAAACAGAGAAATCGAGGCATTGTAACTAAACGCCAGAAAACCAATGACTAGAAGAAGAGGAATATGGATAGCGGGGCGCTCAAGGAAGGCACCCCAGGAGGTATTCATCAGAAAAAAAGAGATATTTGATTGCCCATGATGGTCATTTCCCACAAATCTAGCGGGAACACCCTACAAAAAAAACACCGGGGTTGTTAACCCAACCGGCTATTTGAACAACTCATTTCTTTGAATCAGGGCATCGGCATCAACTTGGGAATGGTGATTGGGCAACAATACTTTTATGTTTGCCCCTATTGAATTTCTGCCATGAAACAGCCGGAGGGAATTAATGCAAAAGGAGAATTGACAACCCAAATTAATGCGTGATTAACTCCAAAAATCACGTTTACGTGTTGTGACCTACGAGTGGTAATATTAAATCATCAAGTCAACAGAGCAAATCTAAATGGTGCGCCCGGAGGGACTTGAACCCCCAACCCTCGGCTCCGAAGGCCGATGCTCTATCCAATTGAGCTACGGACGCATAAGGATTTGACTTTATACATCCCGCCAAGTTCCCCGTCAACCAGGCTGTCATCTCTTCAGGGTTCCTCTAGCTGTTTCGGTTTCTTTCCATCCACTAAAAGTTATTTGATCCACTAATAGATTTGATCAGTTTGGCCCATCCGTCTGGGGAATAGTCGCGGAAGGTCCTGTTGGGTTGAAATTGGCTTAAGTAAGTAATCTTTGTAAATTTTCCAAAAGTCAGGAATCAGATGATT
Source organism: Nitrospirales bacterium (assembly GCA_021604365.1). Classification (GTDB taxonomy): domain Bacteria; phylum Nitrospirota; class Nitrospiria; order Nitrospirales; family UBA8639; genus Nitrospira_E. The sequence goes on along the minus strand of BQIZ01000183.1, from coordinate 4,583 downwards.
CGTACCGAACAACTGGCCCAAGACACCATCATTTTTCATGTGCGAGGGCAGTTTAACAAACAGGTTGCCAAAGAATTGAGTTTGGCGGTCTTTCGTTCCTATCACTTAGGGTTCAAGACATTTCTTTGCAATTTGAACCTGAATATGGTGTTTGATAAGGACGCACATTACCACCTGACGTTGATTGGGGAAGGGTTGCGAGTTAAAGGAAGAAACTGGCGAGTAATTAGTCCCCCCTCTTCGAGCGGAAACCAGCTTATCCTCCGCACGAATCTTCAGTTGCTTCCTCCTGCAAACTTGAATTAATTGTCCTGTTTCCCAAAAAAATTCCTATCGATTTCCCTTCTTCGGTAGAAATAAAAAATCCTCGCTCGACTCTGATCTCTTTCAAATCTTTTTAGAACTCACCGAAAATCAAAAATTTAACCCTTCTGGGGTTTTTGTAATCCTTGTAGATTTCCAGCCCAAATGCATCTCATTTTTTTGTGGGGGTGGCGACCCGTCCACCAAGTTGTGGAAGGAAGGGTAAAGTTAAACCAAAGAAAACGGGAAATCGTTCTGATTGATCCCACAGGAAATTCTCCACGACTATTCCACAATGCGATAATCAATACGATTCAGGGGTGGGAAGGTCGATTTCGGATTGGGTGGCTTCTGGGACGAGTTTTTCTAAGCGGCGATGATAGTCACGAAGACGTTGTTGTTGAGGTGGGGTAAATTTAATAATTTCCTGATTGTGCAATTCCACCAACTGTTCGACGCATTGCAAAAGGGGAGGAACAGCGTCAAACACTTTCCCCGCCTCAAAGGCTTCCAAGGATTCGACAAATAATAGCGGGAGGGTTTTGTACGTCACCCCAACTCCGTCACGAAATCGGTAGACCGTGGTTTCATAGGCATCGACTGCCTCCGGTGTCGGACGAATTCCACCAGACAATGCCAACATGGACTTGGCTGGTACCTTGGCGGCAAAAGCCGCTAGACCAGCGATCAGTTCTCCTAAGGTGTCAACCACCTGCCCAGGTTCCAGCTTGGCCTCATTTTTCATATACTCAAATTTACTCCAATCGCTTGGTTGCTTGTCAAGACAGCAGTAGGTCTTTGCCCTTCAAGGCATTCAATGCAGTCGCCATATCTTCAGGCAACTCCGCTGCAAATGTCACCATTTTATTTGAAATTGGATGCACGAACCCGAGAAACTTTGCATGTAACATCACCCGGGGAATGGCCATTCCTTCTACAAACATAACTTTTTTTCCACCATAGGTTTGATCACCAAGGATCGGACATCCGATTGCCTTGAGGTGAACTCGTAACTGATGCGTGCGTCCTGTACCAGGAAATAACTCCACATGGGCAGCCGCTGACCCAAATCGCTCTCTTACCCTGAAACTGGTCAACGACTCCTTGGGATTGGTTGTGCGTGCGGAAAAAGTTTTTCGGTCTTTGGTATCCCGCCCGATCGACAACTCAATCCGGCCTTCCCGTGTCTTTGGTCCTCCCCACACAATCGCCTCATAAACTCGAGTGATGGAATGGGACTTGAACTGTCCCGCCAATAATCTGTGAGCCTGATCTTTTTTCGCCACGACTAAGATCCCTGTCGTTTCTTTGTCCAGGCGATGCACCAGCCCCGGACGCTCCTTCCCTCCAATAGATGAAAGATGCCCTTCACCGCTTTGCATGTGATGCAGGAGCGCATTCACTAAGGTCCCAGTCCAATGACCTGGGGCCGGATGAACGACAAGGCCTGCAGGTTTATTGAGAACCAACAGGAATTCATCCTCATACAGGATGACAAGGGGAATAGGTTCAGGATTAATTTCCACGGGCTCTGGACGTGGTACGACCAGCACAACGCAATCACCAGGCCTAACCTTGTGGCTGGGTTTCACAACCTGACCACCGACAGTAATATGGCCGTCCTCAATTAATCGTTGGAGAGCTGTCCGGGAAAAATATGGTTCGCGGTTGGCAAGAAAATGATCGAGGCGCTTGGGCGATTCGCCTGCGGTGACGATGAACTCCGTCCGCGTAGCGACATGCGACATGGCAGGTAAAAACGAACGGGGTGGTCAAGGACTCTATAACAGGCGAGAACCGTCCTGTTGGCGGCGGCCGGCAATCTTTTGTCGGAGACGGGCTTTTTCCAAGCTGACCCGAGCTTCTTCTACTTCCGATGGCAAACCACCTCGCTCCAGACGCTCTTCTGCTTTTCGAACGGCATCCTCGGCGCGGTCCACATTAATATCCTCAGCTTTTTCAGCGATTTCTGCCAGAATCGTCACTTTTGTCGGCGTGACTTCCGCAAATCCCCAAAGTACAGACATATATTCGGTCTGTTCACCCACACGGTATTGAAGTTCGCCAATCCGCAAAGTGGTCAAAAAATGACAATGGCCAGGAAGCACCCCGAAATCGCCTTCGCTTCCAGGAGCCGACACATAGTCGACTTCCTTACTGAGCAAGCGGTGCTCCGGTGTGACTACCTCCAAAAGAATCTTCCCTGAGGACTCTGTTGCAGCAGAATCAGCCATTATTGTTTATATCCGAGCTTTTCCGCTTTTTCGATGGCTTCTTCAATCGGTCCAACCATATAGAAGGCCTGCTCTGGCAAATGATCATATTTACCATCCACAATTTCTTTGAAGCTTCGAACCGAATCAACGAGCTTGACATATTTCCCAGGGGATCCCGTAAAGGCTTCGGCCACATGGAACGGTTGAGAGAGAAACCGTTGGAGTTTTCTGGCCCTCGCCACTAATTGTTTGTCGTCTTCCGACAATTCGTCCATACCTAAAATCGCGATAATATCCTGGAGATCTTTATACCGCTGCAAGGTGCCTTGCACCCGTTGCACCACCTGGTAATGTTCCTCACCCAAAATATGGGGATCTAAAATTCTGGAAGTGGAGTCCAAAGGATCGACCGCAGGATAGATGCCCAACTCTGCCAATTGCCGGGACAACACCGTGGTGGCATCCAAATGGGCAAACGCCGTAGCCGGGGCAGGGTCAGTCAAGTCATCGGCCGGCACATAAATCGCTTGAACGGACGTGATGGATCCCTTCTTGGTCGACGTGATCCGTTCTTGCAAGGTCCCCATCTCCGTACCCAGCGTCGGTTGATAGCCCACGGCTGATGGCATTCGACCGAGCAAGGCGGAAACCTCTGATCCTGCTTGAGTAAATCGGAAAATGTTGTCGACAAAAAGGAGCACGTCCTGATGCTCCTCATCACGGAAATATTCAGCGATGGTCAGTCCGGTGAGGCCCACGCGAAGACGCGCTCCTGGTGGCTCATTCATTTGACCATAAACCAAAGCGGCTTTTGATTTGGTGAAATCATGGGGATCGATGACCTTGGAATCCTGCATTTCATGCCAGAGATCATTGCCCTCACGGGTCCGCTCACCAACTCCGGCAAAAACTGAAAACCCGCCATGGTGGAGAGCGATGTTATTGATTAGTTCCATAATGATGACGGTTTTACCTACACCGGCACCACCGAACAGGCCAACCTTTCCCCCTTTGGCATATGGTTCCAACAGGTCGATGACTTTAATTCCGGTTTCCAATATTTCTGTTTTGGTCTCCTGCTCTTCTAATGCAGGAGCCGGACGATGAATAGACCACCGTTTTTGCGTTTTGACTTCGCCGAAGCCATCAACGGGGTCCCCCAAAACATTAACCACTCGTCCCAGAGTTTCCTTGCCTACAGGAACAGAAATAGCGGCACCGGTATCCCTTACCTCCAAACCCCTAACCAATCCATCCGTCGAGGACATGGCGACCGCCCTCACACGGTTTTCCCCAAGATGTTGGGCTACTTCCAATGTGACCTTATCCGGCTGTCCGCTCTGATCTCCTGAATTATTGGTGATCGTTATGGCATTAAAAATATTTGGAAGTTTCCCTGGCGGAAACTCAACGTCCACCACCGGTCCAATGACTTGAATGACTTTTCCATTTCCGACATCCGTACCCACCATAGACTCCTTGGTTGAAAAAGATTGGTGAACGGCACACGGTGCACCGTGCCCGGCCAGGATCAACCTTCGAATTATTTAGAGGACTCTGAGCCTCCCACACTATTCATGCTCACGGCATTGGTTATTTTCTGCGTGTATTTAATAGAATAAATTTTCCGTCGAAGACATTGAAGACTTGGCCTAGCAAAGAACTTTATCCGGCTTGATCATAGCCTTTGGACTGTTTAAATTCGGAAACGATGTTTTTTAACTTACCCCCAAATTCATCATCAATTTTCTTTTTGGTCACAACCTCTTCCCTGATATTAGGGTACTTTTCTTTAATGAAGGCTAAAAGGTTTTGTTCAAACTCCCTGATTTTATTCACAGGAACATTATCAAGAAACCCATTCACCCCCGCAAAAATTGACAACACCTGATCTGCCACAGGTAGGGGTTTGTATTGATCCTGTTTAAGCAACTCTACCATGCGCGCACCCCTGGCCAATTGGGCTTGGGTGGCTTTGTCCAATTCACTTCCAAATTGCGAAAAGGCCGCCATTTCACGATATTGGGCCAAGTCAAGCCTGAGCGTCCCTGCAACTTGTTTCAT
>BQIZ01000182.1 GCA_021604365.1 Nitrospirales bacterium | reverse complement strand
TTTTTCAGTCTGATTGAGCGTGAGTTAAAAATGAACGATATAGAATGAATGTCTGGTGGTCTACCAATGCCTGCTTACGGATGCAACAGTTTACTGAAGTACTTGGAAGATCGGATGACTCATGAGATCACAAGAATTCAGATCCCCCTAGATCCTGATCCGGGAAGTCGTGGTGAATTCCGCACCTCAAACAAAATCATCCCTATATGGGTACGGCGTTCTGCAAAACCTATCCGGAAAGCCTCAAAACATACATGACCCTTTGTTTAAATGGTTCATTCCATCCACCTCGTAAATCAGCCAAACAGAGGCGAGGCGCTCCAGAGAGAGAAATTTGTGGGCCGGGAAATTCATGACGCACAGCGGATGCTTGAATGAATGATGAGAAGGGGCTTTAGATGCTTGTATGGCTATCAATGCTTTTCCTTGAGGGGGTTGGGCGACATCTCCTCGAAACGCCGCGCTTTTGTCTTTTGTGTTTCCAGCGCATCAGGCCGGTGACAAAGAGGATCGTTGGAACCAAACCGAGGATCATAATGCCGATCCTACCGGGAAGACCGAAGGCCTCTCCGCTGTGAAGAGGAAAGAGCCATCGCTCGAATGTATCCCCTGAGGTGAATTGTTTGGGATCATAGATGTGGAGAATCTGCCCGCTGTACTGGTCAATCCAGAGTGCCCGAGCCGGGAGGATATCGGTGCGCTCATCGGGCGCCTTTTTCACGATTCGATAGAACCCTTCCTGTCCCTGGGGAAAGAAGATCCACTGAAACCGGCCATCGGTAAAATATGTATTGGCGATGGCCGCGGCCCGGTCGAAGCCAATGGGTTGTTCACCAGGCAAAGGTCTGGAGGCGAGGTCTTTCGGGACAAGCGTGGTGGCGGAGAACATGCCGATCAGACTCTTGCCATAGTCGGGAAACACGAGATAGAGGCCGGAAGAGAGGGCTACTACCAACAACACCGACGTATAAAGACCGAATGTTTTATGCAGATCGTAGACACGTCGAATACGTCCGGCTCCGCGTTTCATGGTGAAGGCTCCCCTCCATTTACCCGAAGTCGGCCACCACAGGATCAGTCCGGACAGGACCGAGATTAACAAGAGGAGGGCGAGCACTCCCACGATCGTTGAACCCCCCGCCCCCAGGGCGAGGGTGCTATGTACACGGAGGATGAAGTCAAAAAACGTTCCCCGCCATGGCCGCTCCAAATCAAGCCGTAAATGTTGTCCTTTGACCTGTGCCGTCTGTGGATCAATGAAGACTTGATGCCACTCCAATTGTTCAGGGTTAGGTGCCGGGCGGCTGTAGCTCACCATGAATGCCGTATCCGGCATTCGTGGAAACACCAGCGCATAGGGGGTGCCGTCAGATGGAATCGCCGTGTTGGCTGCCGCCACGATCTCATCCAAGGGACGGAATTCGATCTGTTCCTCTTGCGAGTTGACTTGCCAGAGATCAGGATGCAGCCACACCTCAAGTTCAGGCCAAAACGCCAGCATACTTCCGGTTAAGCCGATGATCGCGAACAGGGCTCCCGTAAACAACCCGAGGAACCAATGAACCGTGAGCCAGAAGGTGCGGCGTCTGTTTCGAGCGTCCCGATCCCGGCCTTCTTCTTTAGTACGCAATTCTGATTGACCCGATGAATGTGCGTGGGGCTCCGACATTAACGGAAAATCGATTTCCCAATGTTCCCCCGTAATACTTTTGATCTAGGAGATTATTGACATTCAACTGAAGGGTCATCCGGGCCATCGTAATCGGGATCTGGTATTTCATTAACGCGTCGATCCGGGCATAGCTGGGTAGTTGATAACTGTTCTGATTGTCTCCTTGTCGCTTACCCTGGACAAACACGCCGCCACCCAATGCTAATCCACGCAGAGGCTCCTGCTGCATATTGTATGTAAGCCAGACACTCCCGGCATGCTTGGGCACATTCCAGAGCCGGTTCCCCTTGTTGTCCCCTTTCAGAATCTCGGCATCGGTGTATGCATAGGTGGTGATGATACTCAACCCCTCGGTAATTCTTCCGGCGATGTCCACTTCAACCCCTTGACTGCGCGCTTCTCCCACAGCCTCCGAAAACGGTTGGCCGGGAACCTGGACCGGCAGATTCTCCTTGGTCAGATGGTAAAACGCCACAGTGCTGGTCAACCGATCGTTGAAAAATGCTGTTTTGAATCCCGCCTCATACTGTTCGGCATATTGCGGGTCGAGGATGTTGCCCGACGCATCGAACGCCAAATTCGCACTACCCAGGGCCTGGACATAATTGCCATACAGCGACAACCACTGCCACGGTTGATAGACGATTCCCGCGCGAGGATTAAATCGATTGTTTTTGGCTTTGTTTATGTTGTTTGTCGCATCGGCCACGGATTGATCGGCACCGAAGGCCAATCCTAATTCTTGCGTGGCCCAATCATAGCGCCCGCCCCCCAGAATATGCAGTTTATCGAACAGCGTGATCTGGTCCTGAAAATACAGACCGTTCCATTGTGTCCGTTGGTCGATGAAAAAATTGTTTTTGACTCCGGCTAAATCTGTCGGATCGTATTGTGGATTGTAAATATTGATGGGGTTGGCGGCCAGGGATGTGGACTTCACGTCCGTAAACCCCCCGTAGTAATCCCATCCCACCAAAACATTATGCTTGATGCCGGCCGTATCAAATCGCCCGGTGAGATCAACGGTACCCATATAGGTGTTACTGGTCGCATTGCCCTTATAAAAGAATCGTTGTAATTCGCCCGTCTGCTCATCCAGGCTCGCTCCCGATGTCTGCGGGTCCACAACGTCTCTGCGAGCGTAGTTAAACCGGGCACGGACTTTCCAATTCTCCTGAATGGCATGAGTCAACGTGGCTGTCGAGTTATAGAACCCGGTGTTGCTCTTATCGGTCGTCGGTTCGCCAAGATACCGTGATCTGGGAATGGAGGCGGGGCGGTTACCCACGGCCACGATCCCGTAATCTTCACGGGTATCTTGGTTGAGATAATTAAAATCCAGATCCAATTGGGTGCGTGGAGTCATTTTCCAGGTCAGCGATGGCGCGGCAAAGATCCGCTTGGTAAAGCCGTAATCGCGAAAGGAATCTTTATTCAGGTACTCCAGATTGAATCGGTAGAGCAATGTCCCATCGGCCGTCAGTCGGCCGGTGGCATCTGCGGTGGTTCGATATTCGTTGTACGAGCCAAATTGCTGATTCAACGAATACATGGATTCGGCTTGGGGCCGTTTGGTGACCAGATTAATCATGCCACCGGGTTCTATCCGGCCATAGAGATTTGCGGCGGCGCCTTTGACGACTTCGATGCGTTCGATATTGGCCAGCGGGAGTCGATCAGCCGATAATCGAAACCCGTCTCGATAGTTGTTGAAATTTGTATTGAATCCGCGAATGATAAATTCTTCGCCAAAACCACCGAACGTAAATCCGGGAAATACCCCGCTGACATTTTTGACGGCATCCTCGATTTGAATGGCCTGTTGATCCTGAAGCACGGCCTGCGGGATCACTTGGATCGAAATGGGCGTCTCCATGATCGGCGTATCGGTTTTGGTCGCACTCGTTGCACGCTCCACGTTGTAGGACTCGCGTTGCGCCGTGACATGCACCGGCTTGGCCTCCACCACCGGCACCTCTCCCTGTTTCTGGTCTCCGATTGATTGGTCCGAGCCGATCGGGGGGAATGGTAGAAGAGGGATGCGTGGTTCGGGGACGGTAGCCGGAGCCGGGTCAAATGTCTCAGCTTTCTCGGTTGATGCAGGTGACTTTTCTGCCTGACCCTGTGGTGTCGGCACCGGCTTGGCCGGTCCGATGCAGGCAGTCAACCCGGTGAGCCAGAAGAGCGTCGCGACAATACCTGCGACCCTCGTGAGGAAATGGGAACATGTAGGCATTCGAGTGGTGACTCGAGAGGATCCGGCTGAACTCATAGTAATACGCTCCTACCTGAGCACCCTGGATGCAGGGACGTCAGTACTGTGTGATGCCGACGGTCCGGTTCCGGGAGCGAGACCCGGCATGCCTGGTGGGAGGAAACAGTGTGAGGAGCGACCCTCCCTGTTCACATCGCGGGATGTCAGTCCCAGGGCACACGCGTCGCCACGGGCCCGGCCGGCTGCGGCTCATGATTAATCGAACGTTGTGTGGTGACTTGTAATTAAGAAATGCGTGCGCTGAAGGGAGGACCGCGGCCATGCGCGGCAATCAACGGACTGTCGGGCAACGAAATAACCTGAAGGACCAGTGGAGCGAGCACGGACCCCTGCGCCGGCATGTAAGGCTTGTCCGGCAGGAGAAGCATCTGATCGTCCTGATACACCGTACAGGCCCATCCGACGAATGGGTTGAACGTGGATTGACCATGCTGACAATGGCTATGGGAGCCTGCCGCATGGATATGCACGGTGCGGATTGTCCTGATCTCCCAATCCGCAACACAGATATAGGCCCCGAAGGCAGCCACAAACCGGATGCCGGCCAACAGACAGATCATCCATAGGCTGAACCGCCCAGGCTGTCGAGTCACAGGCCTATAGGGAAGAGCGGCGGTCCTTTGTTGGGTGTTGGCCATCATGCGGGGTGAGAGGACATATTCTCAGTACATTGAGAACAGCAGAGGGAAGTCGAGCACGTTCATCCAGTTCATCATCATAAAAGGAATTCAATGTTTCGAACAGAGAGTACTGGCGCATGTTTGTATCAGAGGCCCCTCGGTCTGGCTACCGACATTTACTCACCGATACTACAAACATCCTGGTGAACCCCCCGTCCGTGCACGAGCGAGTTGTATCCGGAGTGTCGCAGGAAATGGAAAGGGCTCAGGCCTGTGGCAAGGCTCGGTTCACCGGATCTGCCAATGAATAGTTTTAGAGGGACGAGATAAGTTTGGAAAATAAAAAACAGGGTGAAGGCCAAGGAGGTTGCAAGTCCAAATGCCTTCACCCTGAGTGGGAGCGGGGTGGGTCAGGGATGAGTCACGCCGCTCCGGATGAAACGGAAAGAGTGAAAATACTGTTTGAGGACTCATATGAGTTATATCTGGTTCCTCGAAGAAGAATCTATAGAAGGTTGCTGATGGATACTACACCCTGGGCGTTGTTGGGATGTTATAGGGTACCCATGGGGAGAAATGAGCTTCTTTCCATGATTTTGCGAATATCTTCCAAAAGGTTCACTGGAGAACGGGAAGCGGTTCATGAATAAGAGGGAAATGTCCAGTCTGAGTTTCAAAGAAAAGGCGGTGAACTTGGTGGAGCGAGTCTCTCAGTTGACCAAGGGAACATTGGAAATGACCCGACATATGGAACGACTATTAGGACATGGATATCGGTCGATGTGCGCAGGAGACATGGTGGTCGTCTTTAAAGAGTAGGGAATTTTCGATCATGTGAGCGGTGAGGATGGGCAGGAAAGACCAGTGAATGCGGAGTGGGAAATTCTTACACGGCCATTGCCAAAGTTCAAAGTCGAACGGCTTTCGTCATCTCTTATAAGGACCCTTAAACAAAAAAATCAAAACGGTCGGGGCACAATTCCACATTTTCCATTGTCTTTCCTGCCAAATTTCACAAGTTGAATTTTGGTCTACAAATGTTTGCCAACCCTTACTACACTCCGTCCATCACGCTGGGAAAGATAACCTCATTTCCGCGAAAACACCTGCAGCCCAATTCCCCAATTTCAAGGAAGAAACATCAAGCTCACCGTTAAGCCCCTTTCACTTTATCAATACATTCAGTCCTTTTTCTTCTTCATCCACAGACAATGCCCTACGGCATGTCGGTTGCAAAGTACAGTGGCAAGGTATTTTCCAGGACTGTGAGGTAGCTACTCGGGGGAACAAATTCCGTCAGGTGTTTCCTCGTAAACTCTCACTCGCCACTGTCGTTCCTGGCTGCGTCCCAGAGCACAGTCGGGAGGAGCAGGAGAAGTCTACGGTCCTTGGAGTACTCGCATGATTTAATTTTTCAACACATCTCAAGGAGGCTTTATGTCATTGTTTCGCAGATTGACATCCTGTATGGCGACGGTGTTCGTCGTATCAATCGTGGCCCTGTCGTTTGTGGGCTCGGCTCAGGCAAGGGACGCAAAGGGTCGTACTGTTGTTGTTCATCTCACCACGTTCGATGCTGACAGGGTGACGAATGGTCTGTTATTTGCCAAGCATACCTGTCAGTTCCTTCCCGATACTACCGACAGTACCGTCCGTGTCCTGTTCACGAATGCTGGTGTGCTGAATGCCCTTAAAGATATCCGTGCTCCCAAAAATCGTGTTCCGACTCTTGAATCCGGTGACGATGATCCAAAGCAAGCCAAAAGTCTTATACGTAAATTACTTGGGCACGTTGCGGTGAATCCCCCGTTGTTATGCAATATCGAAGTGGTCGCCTCGGGTTTGGGGTTAAAGACCTATGAGAAGACCGCTGATGATCTGATTAATGGAGTTCAAGTAGGCGGACCCATGCCTTCGGCTCCAGTCCAGATTCCAGTTTTTCTCACCACTCCGGCTGAAGAGGGGCAACCGATGGTCGTGATTGATTGGTGATCGCGTGTGAGTGGCACTCGTTCTCAAATCGAATAAAGATGGGGGCCAGGAATATCCTGGCCGCCGGTTTTTTTAAGACGCAATCACGATGAACGGTTGTCGTGTTGGTTGGGGATGGCGGCATTTCGGGTTACAGCCTCTCTCGCCTCTTTTGTGAGTTGATCGGTCGCCTAAGCTCCTGCGTCTCCTTCCATCTTTTCCCCATGAGACACCTCCTGGCTTATTTAGAACCTTTTCGAAGATGTCCCCAGATCTAGAGGAAAATTCGCTGGCATTCAGGGGATTTTTAAAATTGCATTCTTGAATATATTTGAACAATTTCATTGAAACAAATTCGCTCTCTTATTGATCCCCGAAAAATCAATTTTTCATAGAAACCTTACAAGAGGAGCATTCTGATGATGTTTGAGAATTTCATGAAATCACTTGCTTCGCACATGAGGTGGCCTCACCAGAAATCGTGTATCCGCCTTATCTTAAAATTCTATTTGATCACAGGATTTTTCCTTATCCCGTCTCTTGGGAATCTATCTTTCGCCGGGACATTTCCCAAGCCGGCTAGGGATTCGGATTTTTTCAATAATGGAACTCCCCTTCAAGCGAAAGTGGAGTTAGGACAGCTATTGTTTTTTGACAAAATTCTCAGTGGGAATCTGAATATTTCTTGTGCGACTTGCCATCATCCCCTGACCGATACGGGAGACGGACTCTCCCTTTCTATTGGGGAGGGAGGGCGCGGGCTAGGTGTGACTCGGGATACGGGAGTTGGGGCTGACGCCGTGACTGAACGGGTTCCTCGGAATGCTCCCCCTCTGTTCAATCTCGGAGCCAGAGAGTTTGACACGATGTTTGCCGATGGTCGTGTGCAGGTCGATTCCTCCCAACCCTCGGGATTTCGTAATCCTGCCGGCAAGGAGTTACCCTTGGGATTAGACAACGTTCTTGCTGCTCAAGCGATGTTTCCTGTCACTTCCGGTACCGAAATGGCGGGGCAACCAGGCGAGAATCCGATTGC